>DBNL01000126.1:12722-23988 GCA_002299785.1 Verrucomicrobia bacterium UBA673 | reverse complement strand
CATCGTTTTCGATGGCCACCGGCACGCCGGCGACCTGTTCGCTGAGCCAGTCGCGGAGCGGAAAATCATCCCAGCCAGCGATTTGATGTGAGCAGCAGGCCCGGCCGGTTTCGCGATTGAACGGCCCACCGAAGCCAACACCAATCGCGGCGATTTTCTGCCGCCCGGCAATGTTGGCCAAGGCACCAGCGATTTGCCTGCGGATGCCCTCAGCGCCCTCTGCCGAATCAGCGGTGAAGCGTTGCCTCCCGACGATCGACGCTTTGCCTCTCCCGGTGACCACTTGAATCTTCGTCCCACCAATCTCGATGCCAACAAAAACAGAATCCATGAAACCGAGGGATTAATTGTTAAAAAGCCGGGGAGTTTCAAGTTTTCAGTTCGGAGAAACAGTGTATCGCCCCTCCGGGGCTTCCGGCTTTGCCAAGCCGGCCGTTACTTGAAACTGAAAAATTGAAACTTTTTGGCATTGCCATTTCTCGCCGAATGGCTTCGACTGCGGCACATGCACTCCATGCACATTTTTCAATCAATCGCTTTTGGACTGACGCTGGCGTTCTCGGCCAGCGCTGTCGCCCATACAAACCAAACCGCTGCAGATCAAGCTGCGGCGGCGGATATGGCAAACGCGGCCAATGCCTTCCTCGCGACGCTCAACCCAGAACAAAAGGCCAAGACGACGTTCGAACTCGACGATGCCGACCGTACCCGCTGGCACTTTGTCCCGACCGAGATGCACCCGCGCCACGGGCTGTCCTTTCGAGAGATGACACAGGCGCAGCAGCACATGGCTTACGCGCTGTTGGCCTCGGTGATGAGCGCTCGCGGCGTGCAGAAAACCGCACAGATCATGAGCCTCGAACAGGTGCTGCACGACGCAAACCCGAACGGCCGTTTTGCCCGCGACCCGAAGTGGTACTTCGTCAGCATCTTCGGCAAGCCAAGCGTGGAGGGGACTTGGAGCTGGCGATTTGAGGGGCATCACTTGTCGCTGAGCTTCACGGTGGTCGATGGGCATGTCGGCGGGTTGACACCAGCCTTTTTCGGCACGAATCCGGGAACAATTCTCGACGGCCCTCGTAAGGGGTTGCAGGTGCTTGCCGCGGAGGAAAAAACCGCTCGCGCCCTGGCCAAGTCGCTGAATGCCGAGCAGCGTAAAATCGCCATCATCGCCGTGAAAGCCCCATCGGACATCATCACGAAGACCGACCGCAAGGCAAGGAGACTCGAACCGCTTGGCTTGGCCGCATCCGAGATGAACAAAAAACAGGCTGACCAGCTTCTTCAACTCATCGGGGAGTACCTCCGGAACTACCGACCCGACCTGGCCGACGAAGGGGTCAGGCATTTCGAAGGGGTAAGCCTCAGCAAGATTCACTTTGCGTGGGCCGGATCTCTCGAGCCACGGCAGGGGCACTACTACCGCATCCAGGCGCCCGACTTCCTAATCGAGTTCGACAACTCGCAGAACGGCGCCAACCACGTCCACTGTGTTTCGCGCGACTTGAAAAACGACTTTGGCGACGACCTACTGCGCCAGCACTACGAGCAGCACCACAAAAAGTAGGTCGCTTTTTTCATAACAGCCTTTCGCAAAACCGGCGGTGCGGGTAACGTACCTCAGCTTTTGCCTTTCCCCGGGCGCTTGACCAAGTGCAACAATATTTTGAGTGACGCTGCAACCACAACCACCAAAGAGGAAATCACCCGGCCGGAGGTTGGCCAACAGATCACGGTTCGCATCGACGATGTGGCCTTCGGCGGCGAAGGTGTCGGGCGTGTGGATGGGTTTGTCGTGTTCGTGCCGCTGGTGATCGAGGGCGAGACGGTCGAAGCCGAGATCACCGAGGTGAAGAAAAGTTTCGCGCGCGCCGACCTCGTCAAAGTTGTCGAACCGGCGCAAAGCCGCGTCGAGCCGGAGTGCCGCTATTTTGGTGACTGCGGCGGCTGCCAGTACCAGCACATGGCGTACGAGGCGCAGTTGGCGATGAAGCAGAAACAGATCGCTGCGCTGTTCGAGCGTATCGGCGGATTTACAGGGGACAAAGTCGCGCCGGTCGTTGCCTGCCCGAAACCGTTCAACTACCGGAACCGCATCCTCATCCGCAGCCAGTGGAACGGCAAGGCGAAGAAGCTGCTGGTCGGCTTCCGGAAACGAAATTCGCACTGGGTCGTCGAGATCGATGAATGCAAAATCGCCGAGCCGGCGTTGAACGAACAGATCCCCGAGGTCCGCGACAACCCACCGAACAAGGGTGGCGTAAAAGTGAACCTGCGCGTGGTGCCCGAAGACTGGGTGGTGCCAGATCATTCCTTTTTCCAAACAAACTACTTCATGCTGCCGCGTATGGTTGAAGTGGTGCGAAAAATTTTCCAGGCAAGCGGCTCGGAGTACCTCATCGACACGTACTGCGGCGTCGGGTTTTTGGGGATCGAACTGGCCAGTTTGGCCAAGCGCTACACCGGTGTGGAGTACGACCATCGCGCCATCCTCGCCGCCCGCGAAAACGCCACCAAGTTCGGCGGTGACAACGGCGAGTTCATCGAGGGCCGCACCGAGCATCTGCTGCCCAAGCTGCTGGACAAGTTCGAGGCCGAAAAAACCACTGTCATCCTCGATCCGCCCCGCAAAGGCTGTGTCCCGGCGGCGCTCGAGCAATTGCGAAAAAACAGGCCGGCGCAGGTGATTTACGTCTCGTGCCATCCGGCGACGCTAGCCCGGGATTTGAACGCTCTCTGCGCCGATGGGGTCTATCGGTTGGAGCAGGTAGTGCCGCTGGATATGTTCCCCCATACCCAGCACGTCGAATGCGTGACTGATCTGCGCCTGAATACCAGCATGTGAACCAAAACCGAAGAGTGCCATCCCGCCAAAACCAGTCTTGCAATCAATGGGCGGGTTGGTTTCAACTGTCGCCGCAACCAAGTCAATGACAGACAATAGCAACCCGCTTAAGTCATTCGCCGCAACCCGACTCCCTTGGGCCGTCGCCTTGGGTTCGCTGGTGCTTTACCTTACCACGCTGCACTCGTGGATCAGTTTTGCGAGCCTACCCGCTGTGTCGGACGTCGGGGGGTGGAACGACCTGTCACAATCCGTAGCCCCACTTCTTTATTTACTCACAGTTCCGCTGAAGTTGCTGCCGGCCTCGATGGTGCCGATGGCGATGAATGTACTTGCCGCAGTATTCGGGGCATTGACACTGGCTATGCTCGCACGCTCCGTGGTTCTGCTCCCGCATGACCGCACGAAGGAACAGCGGCAGCGCGAACAAAGCGCCCACTCGTTGCTGAGCCTTCAGAGCAATTGGATGCCCGCACTTTTCGCGGCTATGGTGTGCGGGCTGCAACTGAGTTTCTGGCAGCATGCAACGGCGGGCACCGGCGAGATGCTCAACGTGTTGTTGTTCGCCTTCGTCATCCGCTGCCTGCTCGAATACCGGATCGGTCACAAGACCCGGTGGCTGACCCGGGCCGTGCTCGTGTACGCGATGGGCATCACAAACAACTGGGGAATGGTGGGATTCCTGCCGCTATTTTGTGTCGCGCTGCTCTGGACAGCCCGAATGCAATTATTCCGCGAGGGCCTACTGCTGAAACTGGCGCTGAACGCCTTGGCCGGCCTGTCACTATACCTGTTGCTGCCGGTGGCAGCCGTGCTCTCCGGCAGTGGAGAAAATTTCCTGGATGTGCTGATGGCAAACCTTGGATTGCAGAAATCATTCCTTGGCAGCCTGTTCAGCCAGCGGCTGATGGTGTTGGTGATGGCTTCCACCTCGATCTTCCCGCTGCTGCTAGTGAGTATTCGTTGGCCTGCGAACTTCGGTGATACCAACGCGGCAGCCTCCGCAATTACGACCGCACTCCTTCGGTTGGTGCACTTCCTATTCCTCGTAGTATGCATTTATGTGGCGTTCGACCACGTGGTCAGTCCGCGCAAACTGGTCAATCTGCCACAAGTCACCGGCATCGGCGCTCCATTCCTGACATTCTACTATCTTGGTGCGCTGAGCATCGGGTATTTTTTAGGATACTTGCTGTTGTTATCAGGGAAGGAAGCAGTCCGGAAATGGCAGAAACCCTCCGAGTTGGGTAAAGCTCTGAATCGTAGCCTACACATCGGGTTGCAAGTCGCCGCCTTGTTAGTCATCGGAGTGTTGGCCTGGCGGAATGTGGGAACCATCCTCGCCAACAACAAAAACGACGTCACTGGCACATACGCAAAATGGCTTGCTGACAGCCTGCCCACCGGTAAAGCCATCCTTTTCACAGACAACGATATGAGCCCGCAAAGCCAGCTTCTTCAGGCGGAGTTGGCCCGGTCAAAATCGCGCAAGCAGGCCATGCTAATCCAGACTCACCGATTAGCATCACCAGACTATCAAGTTCGCTTAGCCAAACGCAGTAATAGCCATTGGCCAGAGCCACCTCCAGAGGTGCTCGATGCCAAGCGCATCGATGACCTGCAGATCCTTAATATGCTTTACAATGTCAGCAACAAGACGTCGATTTACTACCTTCACCCAAGCTTTGGATATTACTTTGAGCAGTTTTACCTGAAACCAGAAAAGGGGATTTTTAGGTTGCTCCCCTACCCCTCCGGGGCCGAGTCCCTGGAAAAACCGGCGCTGACGAAAGATCAGGTGCATGCCAACTCAACCTTCGCCGGAATCATCGAGAAAAAGTTTGATGCCATCGCCGAGGAAAGCAAACAGCTCCGGGAAAACCAGTTTCTCGATTCACTGATTATCATGGGCTGGCTCTCCCGGAACCTGAACCAGCGGGGAGTGGATCTCATCCGTAACAACCAATCGGAAGCTGCCGAGAAACTCTTCCTTGCCGCCTGCAAAACCTCCCGGGGAAGCCCCAAAGGGAACGTGGTCGCCCAAGCCAACCTGCGTCAGGTCAACCCCGAGTCTGACTACGAATTTGACGAGGAACTGGATCGACTGATCGGTAATGACGAACTTCTGGCCATATCCCGGATCGACAGCACCCTGAAGACGTACGGCCCGTTCGACCTGACACAGGCCTGCTTTCAGCTTGGACAAAACTTCGCGCGAAAGACCCAGATTCGCCAGGCCTACCACGAACTGACGCGGGCCGCCGAACTCGCCAAGACGTTACCAGATCCCGTCTTTTTCATCGCCGAGATGTTTGTGTCATACGAGCTTCCAGATAAGGCGAAGCTCTTTATCGAGCGCCTCGCCAAAATGAACGAGGTGAATCCATTTACACCCGAACAGCAAATCAAACTGGTCCGACTCGAAACCGGTTTATTGCTGGCCGCTTCCGGCCCGGACGCAGCCGAAAAATATTTGGCCGAGCGATTAAAGCCGCACATGAAATCCATTTCGGGCCTGCACACGATGCTGGCTTTTCATCTGGATCACGACCAAAATGCGAAGGCTCTGGGACTACTGGACACTTGGCTCAAGGATAATCCTAACGATTTGAACACCCTGACGGACAAGGGACAGTTGCTTTCCAAACTGAAACAATACGACAAAGCAATTGAGGTGTATCAGTCGGCATTGAAGTTGGCCAATTCACAGGAGGAATCCAACTTGACTTCAATGATTGCCGCAACCTACACCGAAAAAGGCGACTTCAACTCGGCACTGAAACATATCGATGACGCAATCAACCGGACCGACGCCGACAATTTTAAATTCCAGAAAGCCACCATTTATATGGCGATGAGTCTGCACGGGAAAGCCGTCACCATTCTCGACATCCTGCTTGATGACAACTCCAACCACGAGGAGGTTCTGCTCAACCGCGCCGAGTCGCACATGGCCCTAAAGCAATATGATCTGGCCAAGGAGGACTTCTCCACGCTTCAGTCATTCGCTCCCAACGACCCGCGTAGCTACTACCGCCTCGCCCAGATCGCAGAGGCGCAAAACCAGAATACCGAAGAGTTCGATAACTACACCCTGTTTTTGAAATACGTTGATCGCGAGTCCGTCCCGGCGGAGGAACTGAAACGTATTGAAACCCGGATGAAACAGCTGCCGGGCAGCACGGAGTAGCCCATGCGCGTCGCGCATGTCATCACCCGCCTCATTGTTGGCGGCGCGCAGGAAAACACCACCTCCACCGTCCTCGGCCTTCACGAAAAACCGGGCGTCAATGTCCGGCTTTACTGCGGTCCCACCACCGGCCCGGAAGGCTCTCTCGAGCCCCTCGTCCAAAAAATCGACGGACTCTTTCACCGCGTCCCCAATCTCATCCGGCCCGTTCATTCGCTGAGCGACTGGCTCGCCTACCGGCAACTCAAGCGCGCGTTTGCGTCGTTCCAGCCAGACATAGTGCACACGCACAGCGGCAAAGCTGGCTTCATCGGGCGTCTGGCAGCAAAGCGAGCCGGCGTGCCACATATCATCCACTCCATCCACGGCCCGTCGTTCGGCCCGTTTCAGGGTTGGGCGACCAACGCCCTATTCCGCGGTGCCGAGCGTTTCGCCGGCCGGATGACCGACCACTTCGTCACCGTCGCCGACGCGATGCGCGACCAGTACATCGACGCCGGCATCAGCCAGACGGACGACTACACGCGCATCCCTAGCGGCTTCGACCTGCAACCATTCTTCGATGCGGAAAACTCCCCCACAAAACGAGCATCGCTTGGCCTGTCGCCCGGCGACTTTGTCGTCGGCAAGATCGCTCGGCTCTTCGACTTGAAGGGGCACGACGACCTGTTCGCCATAGCGCCGAGCCTGGCCAAGCGCATCCCGAACATCCGCTTCCTTATCGTCGGTGACGGCGTGTTGCGCGGACGATTCGAGCGCTTGGCCAAAGAGATCGGCTGCGGCCAAAATTTCATCTTTACCGGCCTCGTGCCGCCGTCTGAAATCCCGTCGCTCGTCGGTATGATGGACGCGCTCGTGCACCTCTCCCGCCGCGAAGGCCTGCCACGCGCCCTGCCCCAGGCTATGGCCGCCGCCAAGCCGGTCGTGGCGTTCGACTGCGACGGCGCGGGCGAAGTCTGTCTCGACGGCAAAACCGGCCACCTCATCGATCCGGGCGACCTAGCCAAGCTGGAGGAACGCTTGGCCAAGCTGGCCAACGATTCGCCGTTACGAACCGCTCTTGGCCAAGCGGGCCGAAAACTCGTAGAGAAAGAATTCACCATCGAGCAACTCGTCGAGCGGCAGTACGAGCTTTATAAACGATTACTGGCTTGAGACTTAGGCCAGGATGGAACTTATGTGGCGGAACTCGCGCTTGACCGGGCCGAGGAGGCCCTTAGCACCCACCGCGCTGAGCATCGTGTTGTATACGTCGAGCCCCTCGGCACCGACGTCCACGATGCCGGACTTGAATCGGCCGTTGGCACCAGTGATCGCGTGGAACACGCCGGATAGTTCGCGCTTCGCGTCGTTGTGCCGGCCGTCGCCCGACTCGGTAGAAATGGTGATCATCGAGTTCTCAAGGATCGACCGGCCGTTGGCCTCCTTCTGCTCATCAAGCCGGTGCAGGAAATAGGCTACCTCGCGCATCTTCATGTGGGCATGGGCGCGAAGCTGGGTGTTCTTTTTCTTCTCGTTGAACTTGTGCCACCACTCGTGGCTACAGCCCTTGTCGGCGGTGGCGTTGTGCTGGTTTGCGTCGTCGAACTGGAAAACTTTTCGGCCGCCGTATTCGTAGTCGCCCTTCAGCCGAATCCTCTCTCCGGCGGCGAGGAACGTCAGCGAGCCGAACCGCACGCGGTCCATCTGAACCGCCAGCGCGAACAGGTCGGCCATCAGGCGCCACTCAGTGGTGAGTTCCTCGAGTGTGATGTCTATGCCCATGCCGCCTGGGTCGGCCGGCCCGCCGTGGGCGATCTTCGAGCGCGGCGGCAACGTCGGTGCGCCGGGGAGTTTCTTTTTCATCTCGAAGGCGCGCTGTTCGAACTCGCGTATGCGCTCGAGGTGCTCGGTGACGCGAACCTTGGACGCCGCACCCAGCGGGGAGTTGGCGCCGGTGTAAAACTTGTACTGCCCAACGACTGTGTCGAGCACGCTGCGCTTGAGCCGCTGCTTGCGGGCATCCCCGCCGACATCGACGGACACCATGCCGAATACGCGGTCAAACAGATCACGTGGTTTCTCCTGCATCGTCCCGGCGACGGTGCCGTCAGCGTGATAGCTGTGCACATATCGCCCGACACGGCTCCGACGAAAGTAAGTCCCGCCGATCAGCGTCGGCACCATTCCGACCGGCATGCCGTCGGGATAAAAAGTTTTGCGAATAACCTGGTCAATGGAGGGGCCGCCGGCCTTGGCTTCGCCCCCAGCCGGCATGGCCGTGAACGAGCCGGTCGCGCCGTCGAAGTGGGCGTTGATTCCGCTGACATCGCAGCGAACCTGATCCACATTGCGCATGACGAGCAGCTTGTCGCGGAGTGGCTTAAGCGGCTCGAGCACGCCTTCGAACCCCTCCGTTTGCAGCGGGGCGGGCACGCCGAGCCCAAAAAACACGTTGAACGCCCGCACCGGCACGGCCTTAGCTTTCGAGGCCAGTGGCATTTCCTCCAGCAGCGGCAGGCCGATCGTTATGCCGCCCAAGCCCTTGAGCACAGTTCGCCTAGTCATTCTGTTCATCAGTTTGCCTCGGTTTGTATTTTTTGAACTAGATCGCTTTTTACGATGGCCCGCATCAGGCTGAGATAGGTTCCGCCCCCCTTCTGCGCGGCTTGGTGAACCTTGTCAAGCGTGAGGGAATCCGCCGGGCCAAGCGGCCGGCCGAGCGCGAACTGAGCCACCTTCCACGTCATGCATTGCTGTACGCGATCACTGCCGGCGAGCAGATTCATCAACTCGGAGGAAGAGTCGTACGGCACCGTCTTGGCCGTCCCGGGAAAGAGGATTTCGCCGTCGTCACGGAGGGTGTTACCGTGCTCGTCTTTTTCCTGAAACGCGCCGATGCCGTCGAACTTTTCCAACCCAAATGCCAGCGGTTCAAACTTGATGTGGCAGCCGCCACAAGTCTTATCCGCGATGCGTTTCCTGGCGATATTGCGTTGGGTCAAACCGGCCTTCGATGGCACCGGCTCAGTGTTGACCGATGGCGGCGGGTCTTTCACCCCGCTTCGCAGAAGGTCGCGCAACACGAAGAGTCCGCGCGTCACCATGGACGCCTCATCCCCGCCGATGGTCAACACACTACCCTGGGTAAGCAAGCCACCCCGCTCGGGGACGGATTTCAGGTCGTACCGGGTCAAGCCCTCGTCCTGCACCGGCAGACCATAGTGCTTAGCCAAGCGCGGCGTGGCATAGGTGATTTTGGCGTTGAGAAGGTCAGCCATCGGGCGGTTTTGTTTCCAGACCACGTCGTCGAAAAATGCAATCGTCTCGGCGCGCATATCGTTGGCCAAGTCGGCATTCCACTGCGGGAACTTTTTCGGGTTGGGTTTCATATTGGCCAAGCGCCCGAGGTTAAGCCATTCGTGGACAAACTCGGCGGAGCGCTTCGCTGCGCGGGGGTCGTCGAGCATTCGTTTGAGTTGAGCCTCCAAGCCGTCGTCCTCGAAGAGTTGGCCGTTCTCGGCGGCCTTGAGCAGTTGAGCATCGGGCGGCGCACCCCAAATGATGTAGCTCATGCGGGAGGCCAACTCGTACTCGCTTACCGGCCAGGCGGTGCCGTCGCCGCGCTCGTTCTCGACGCGATATAGGAAGCGGGGCGACTGCAGCATAGCCTCGACCAGCAGCGCGAGAGCCTCCTCGAACGTCCCACCGGCAGCGGCCACCGTGGTAGAAACTCCGCGAAATGCCGCCACCTCGTGTTCTTCGAGCGGCCCACGCAAAAGCCATTTGCCCATCTTGGCCACGAGATCGCGCATGACGTCATCGGTGAACCCTCGCTTCTTGGAGAAGCGATTGGCAAATTGCCGCACGTTCATTTTACCGACGATGATGTCGGCAAGCCTCGAGAAGGCCTCGATGTGCTTGAGATCGACTGTGAGATTGTAGGCGGTGTTGCTGAAGCCGTCGGCCCGAATGTCCGCCGGCAGCGTTTCCCGCGCCTCCTTCGCAATGTCCACGCCGGTCAGACTCTGAACGGTCTCAATGTACTCCGGCACCGTGAGGCGGCGCACCCAGTTTTGGTTAACTCGCCAGTCATGCGTGTGGGCCAGCGGGTCGATTTCCTCACCGGCCCAAAAGGCACCGTCGTCGATCCACTTTCGCAGTAGTTTTTTTTCGTCCACGCTCAACGGATCACGCTCGCTCGGCATGTCGTCCGCCTCGACAACCTCCCACAACAGGCTCTCCGCCGACTTGCCAGGAACGATCACAGTCTCCTTTTTAGAGGTTGCGAACGCGGTCGATTTTTTTGACAAGTCCAGCTTACCCTTGTGGTTCACCGTGTCGTGACACTCAAGGCAATGGCGCGAGAACAGCGGCGCAATTTTCTCGTCAAAAAACTGTTCCTTAGGAGAGCGACTCCGCGCGGCCAATGGTGCGCCAGTGGAGCGGGCGTTTATGCCAGAATTGAAATGCTGCTCGACCTCCCTTGCTGACAAATCGCGGCCGTAAATCGCCACGAGATGAAACGCCCCCAGCCAAGGCCGGTCTTTGGAAAACTCGTTGGCCAAGGCCAAGCGGTATTTGCCGTTCCAGTTGGCCATCGAGCCGGTCATGCGCTTTTCCTCCCGCGATTTGCCGTTAATGAAAAGCCTCGCCCGTCCGACCCTGTTGCGCGTGTACACCACGTGAGTCAGCTTGTTTACCAAACTGCGGCTGGGGCTGCTCAACGAGGGGATTCCGTTCCCGCTGGTCTTCGTGGTGCGCAGCCGAACGTCCACCTTGTCGCCCTCTTGGCCAAGTGTGAAGTTTCGCTCAGAACTGCCGCCGGACAGCGTGACCATCCGCGCCGGGCCGTCCTGCTTGGCGTTGGCCGGACGCACCCATGCCTCGATGGTGATCTCTCCAGAGCGGCGCACAGCGTTGAAAATTTTGGCCGCCGGCTTGTTGGAGCTGATGAGCGTCTTGCCGCGTACCTCGAGCGTGCCCTTGGTGCGGCGTACGTTTTTCGGGTTCTCGATTTTCAGGTCAAGCGGCTTACCCACGCCGGAGCTATCCTTGATGATGCTGCCCTTGGCCAAACGGAAATCGTACAGCGCCACCAAGCCATCCCCGCTCCGATCGGCCGACCACGCACTGGCCGGCCTAGCCAAGGCAAGCAGAAAAAAAAACACCACAAGTTGACTGAATTTAATGCTCACACGCTTGGCATCGACCGATGCTTCCTCTACTTCTGATATTGGACTGTTTTCAAC
>DBNL01000126.1:0-12398 GCA_002299785.1 Verrucomicrobia bacterium UBA673 | reverse complement strand
TTTTCAACGAAGGAATTTTACCGCTTCCTGCCGGTTTAAAACAAGGTTTATTGCCTATCCTGTAATCCTTCCCTCATCCGTTCGATTCCGCTAGCCTGTCGTGGTTTAATACGTTGCCATTGGTAACCCATGAGCTCGACCTCCATCATTGCACTTTTAATAATCGTCCTCTTGGCGATTGTGAAACTGCTCATCAAGAGGGGCTTTAACGTCAATGCGCTGGACTTCTACGGAAATACTCCCTTTCAACTGGCCATGCCAGCGTTCCAGCGCAAGATGGCCAAGTATCTGTTCGACTCAGTCGCCAACCAGGGAATCAAAAAACTGAAAGGGAATCAGCCCTCACAAAATCGCGCACCAGGATATCTTCAATTTTATGAGTCACTCTTTAAAAAGTGCGAGGGAAAATGGTGGAGCCGACTGGTCTCGAACCAGCGACCCCCACAATGCCATTGTGGTGCTCTACCAACTGAGCTACGACCCCACCAAGGGGACGGCGATTGTAGGGATACTCTTTTAACCGTCAACCGATTTTTTGCATGACACACTATGAACTTAATCACGTCGCACTTCACGTCGCCGATGTGAAGAAAAGCTGCGAATTTTACCGAGGCACACTCAAACTGGAGCCGGTGGAAAGGCCTGCGTTCGACTTCCCCGGCGCTTGGTTTCGGCTTGGGGAATTTCAGGAACTGCACCTCATCGGCGATCGTGAGTTGGACACCCACTCCAAGCCACGAGGCAATCACTTCGCCCTACGTGCCGACAATCTCGACGAGTGGGAGGGTCATTTCAATAGCATCGGGCAGGAATATCTGCCACGCCGCACCCGCCCTGATGGTGCCTCTCAACTCTTCGTCGCCGACCCCGACGGCCACCACGTCGAGTTATTCACTGGGCCGTAAGCTTGGTGGCTAGGCGCTACTGCGAGCTGAAGCTCTCGGCCAATGCAAGCGCCTTGATCATCGCCTTCGATTTATTGACCGTTTCCTGAAACTCGCTCTCTGGCACCGAGTCGGCCACCCAGCCACCACCCGCCTGCACATACGCCTTGCCATCCTTCAGCAACGCCGTGCGGATGGTGATGCAGCAATCGAGATTTCCGGTGAACGAAAAGTAACCGACGCAGCCGCCGTACGGCCCGCGCGTCGTCTGCTCAAACTCGGAGATGATCTGCATCGCTCGAATCTTCGGCGCGCCGGAGAGCGTCCCTGCCGGGAACGTCGCACGGATCAAGTCGTACGGCGTGTCTTCCTCCGTGAGGTTCCCCTCCACCTGCGTAACGATGTGCATCACGTGGCTGTATCGCTCGATAATCATGAGGTCTTTCACCTCCACCGAGCCGAAGTCGCACACGCGGCTGATGTCGTTCCGCGCAAGATCAACCAGCATCACGTGCTCGGCGCGCTCCTTTGGGTCGGCGAGTAACTCCTTCTCCAGCAGCAAGTCTTCCTCGGCGCTTTTGCCCCGGGGCCGCGTGCCGGCAATCGGACGAATCTCCACCCGCCGATCCTCGCAGCGCACATGAATCTCTGGCGACGCGCCGACAAGCGAATAGCCCTTGAACTCCAGCAGGAACATATACGGCGACGGATTGATCGAGCGTACCGCGCGATACACGTCAAGCGGCGACGCATCCACCGAGGCGGAAAAACGCTGCGAACCGACGACCTGAATGATGTCACCAGCGTTGATGTACTCCTTCGCCTTCCCGACGTTCTTGAGAAAACGATCCTTCTCTTGGTTGGACTGGAATTCCTTCTCCGGCAACTCGTCGGGGAACGATACCGGCTTGTATTCGCTTGACTGCTCGAGCATTGCCACGATCCGCTCCACCTCATTGGTCGCCGCCTCGTAGACCTCCGCCGGCGAGCCGCCTGGGCCGATAATGCCATTGACGATAATTGTCAGCGTCTGCGCCACCCGGTCGAACACCAGCAGTTGATCGGCTATGATGAAACAAATCGTCGGCGTGCCAAGCTCGTCCTCCGGCGGGCGCGGCACAACAGGCTCGATGTCATGGATGAACTCGTGGCCGACAAAGCCAAGAGCACCACCCGTGAATCGAGGCAGACCATCGACATCCACCGGCTTGTAGTTAGCCAGAACTTTCTCGACAACCTCAAGTCCGTCGCAGACTTGGCCCTCCGTCTTGGCCCCGCCACGGCCGACAACCTTGTACGTCTCCCTCACTTGGCCGCCCTCGGTCCACTCCACTGTGTCGCCGACTTGGCGGATCATCCCCCGCGGGTTGCAACCCACGAATGAGTAGCGGCCGAGGTGCTCTCCTCCCTCGACCGACTCAAAAAGAAACGACTCCCCCTTGCCGCGGATTTTGCGATAAGCCGTCAGCGGGGTTTCCTGGTCGGCCAACAGTCTGCGCGTGACCGGAATCAGGTTTCCCTGTTCGGCCAGACGGCAAAACCTATCCTTGGTTGGTCGGCAAAATTCCATACGGCAGACAGTATAAACGGCGCCAACACCCAAACGCCAACACAATACAGGCCAAGAGCTTGGCCAAGCGGGATTACTTTTTATAAACCTCGTCAGGGTTGACGAGTTGTTCTTCAGTGAACTCGACTCGCTCACCATCGCGAGTCGAGCGAAAAAAGCAGGACTTGTAACCCTCATGGCAGGCCGCACCATGCTGCGAGACCTGAACCAGCAGCGTGTCGCCGTCACAGTCAAACGCAATGTCGCTGACCTGCTGCGTGTGACCGCTCGACTCGCCCTTCATCCAGTATTTCTGGCGGGAGCGACTCCAAAAATGTGTCTTACCTGTCTCGATCGTGGACTTCAGCGAAGCCTCATTCATCCAGGCCATCATTAAGACGCGGCCGGTTCCTTCTTCCTGTATAATGGCCGGAATCAGGCCATCCGAGTTGAACTTTAGTTTCTCAATGAACTTCATTTGGAAAATTATATCGTGCGGACGGGAATGCCGTCCTGTTTCAAGAATTCCTTTACATCGGCGACGGTATATTCGCCATAGTGAAAAATACTCGCCGCCAATACCGCATCGGCCCTGCCCTCGTGCAGCACCTCGGCCATATGCTCGAGACAACCGGCGCCGCCGCTGGCCACCACAGGCACATCCACGGATTCACTGATGAGCCTCGTGATCTCCAAGTCGTAGCCGGCCTTCGTGCCATCGGCGTCAATGCTGTTTAAAACGATCTCGCCAGCGCCGAGTTCAACAGCACGGGCTGACCACTCGACCGCGTCCAAGCCGGTTTCCTTACGCCCGCCGTGTGAAATGACCCCCCATTTGCCACCACCAGTTTTCTTGGCGTCGACCGAGACGACAATGCACTGGCTGCCAAACTTTTCTGCCCCCTCGCGAATTAACTCCGGTTTGGACAAGGCGGCGCTGTTTATACTGATCTTGTCTGCACCAGCCTTGAGCATGATGCCCATGTCCTCCACCGTGCGAATGCCCCCACCAACCGTCAGCGGCATAAAACAACGACTCGCCACTCGCCCCATCACATCAACCATCGTATCGCGGCCGTGAGCACTTGCTGTGATATCGAAAAAAACCATCTCGTCAGCACCCTGCTTATCATATCGGACAGCCAACTCGACCGGGTCGCCGACGTTGCGCAGGCCACCCTCCTCCGCACGGCCAAACTGCACCCCGCGTGTTACGGCGCCATCGTGCACATCCAGGCAGGGAATCACTCGTTTGGCCAACATGGTAATAAAAACTCCCGGCGATTCATGCCGCCGGGAGTTACAATATCGTTTATCTGGCTGCTATTCAAACCAGGCAGACAAAAACGGCAAAAAATGCCGATCTGAAAAAATAATTAAGCAGCAGTGAAACCGTCCTTGCTTTTCTTGAACAAGTTCTTGTTCTTAGTATTATAAAGCACTGAAGCAGCAATTGAGTTTTTCAGGTTTTTACTTTTTGACTTATAGCCAGCCTTCTGTACCGCAACTGCGATTTCGGCCAGCTTAAGAGTCTTGTTCTTGGTCTCTTGCAAAACAAAGTCCTTCAAGGAACGCTCATTCTTGGCCCGTTTCGGTGCTGCCTTCTTCTTAGTTGTCTTAGGTGGCTTCTTGGCCACCTTCTTGGCCACCTTCTTGGCCGCCTTCTTTGGGGCCTTCTTTGGGGCCTTCTTTGGGGCCTTCTTGGTCAACGTTCTCACCTTCGTTGAAGCCTTTTTCTTCGCAGGCCGGCCGCGGCGCTTGCCTGCGGCCTTCTTTGGCTTGCGACCACGGCGCTTGCCTGGTGCAGAGTCTGCACCTCCCAATGCACCTTCAATATCAGCGAGCCTGTTTTTAGCATCCGCTGCAGTTGCCTGCGCAATTTCCAAAGCCTTCAACAGGGAATCCTTTTCGGATTGCAATGCTGCACGAGCTCGTTGGAATAATTTAACTGTATCTTTACTCATCTCTTTTTGGGTTCTATTTCGCTATATATCTGCGCGAAACTGTAATACTATCGTATAACAAATTGTTTACAAGCCAAAATATAATGTTTTTTCAAGAGGATCCAGATAGTAGAATGTTAATAATAATATCTAATATTTCATTGTCTAATCGCAATATGAATACTCATTGCCCCTCCCATTATATCTATTATTTGAACTGATTTATAACCCAGAAAACTCAGCTTGGCCTCCACTCCTTTTTGCGCGGGATATTTTTTTAGGGAGTCCAGTATATAAGCATAGGCGGATGCGTTGCCACAGCAGAGCCA
This sequence comes from Verrucomicrobia bacterium UBA673, assembly GCA_002299785.1. Taxonomy (GTDB): domain Bacteria; phylum Verrucomicrobiota; class Verrucomicrobiia; order Limisphaerales; family UBA1096; genus UBA1096. Next base: position 7,693 of record DBNL01000126.1, on the reverse strand, counting down.
TCCAAAAACAGGCAGCATCCACGCAAGGTATAGATAATAAGACGATCGCAGCAACCGATTGGTCGGCTTCCCAAAATCAAGAATCAGCAGTCGCCCTCCCGGTTTCAGGACGCGGGTGATCTCCCGAAGACCGTCTTCCATGTTGGCAAGGTTTCTCAGCCCGTATCCGATCGTCACCAAGTCAAGAGTGTGATCCCCAAGCGGAAGATTCAATGCATCCGCCTGGGCAAGACTGACGCTTTTTTCCCCGCGCTTGGCCAAGCGGGCGGCGGCTTGGTTCAGCATGGGGCGGTTTAGATCCATCCCAACAATCGAGCCTCCCCTCTTGGCCAAGCCGATGGCGATGTCACCAGTTCCGCAGCATAAATCCAGCCCCGTTTCACCTTCATTGAGATTCGCAAGGGCGACCACACGCCGCTTCCAAACCCGATGCAGTCCGAGGCTCTGTATGTCGTTGACGAGATTGTACCGTACAGCGATCGCGCCGAACAATCGGTCGACTTTTTGAGTGTGGCTGGTTGAATCGCTCGATGTTCCCACGGGGCGTCGATAAGTATCACCCCCCTTGTCTGTTCACCAGCAAATCTTACCGGCGGCACGATGAGTGGGTTTGATTCCCCCGATGATAAGGGCAACAATCCCCACCGAATGTTGTCGCTTGAAGAAGCCATTGAACGATCACTCGCCGCCACGCCCAAGCTTGGCGGCGAAACCATCTCTCTTAACGACGCCGAGGGTCGCTTCGCCGCTTCGGACGCGAGGGCGAAGGTATCGTTGCCCGGCTTCGACAATTCAGCCATGGATGGGTATGCCGTCAAGAGTTGCGACTTGAAGAGCGCCACCGCTGACTCGCCCGTTGGTTTGATGTGCGTTGGAGTGATCCCCGCCGGGACTTTTCCGGCGGACTCAGTTGCAAGCGAAACCTGCATGAAACTTTACACCGGCTCGCCAATCCCGGACGGCGCGGATGCGGTCATCATGCAGGAGGATTGCCGCTCAACTTCCGGAGATGGCGCAACCATCCTCTGCAACGAGCGGGTCAAGCCATGGGAAAATATCCGACTGAAAGGCGAGGATGTTCGGAAAGGCGACGTGGTGTTCACTGCGGGTGCCCGAATAACGGCTGGCTCAATCGGGTTACTGGCTGCGTCAGGCTATGATCGAGTTGAAGTCGGCCGCAGGCCAAGGGTTGGGCTGTTGGCAACCGGTAGCGAGTTGACCGAGCCGCCCCGCGGCCTGAAACCCGGCAAAATATATGAGAGTAATCGAGCCATGCTAGACTCGCTCGTGGTAAGAGTGAACGCCGAGCCCACCCCTTATCCCATCGTGCCGGACTCCCTCGATGACACGGTCGCCGCCTTAGAGATGGCTTTCGCGGAAAATGATGTTGTCGTGACCTCCGGTGCCGTGTCGGTGGGTGATCACGACCATGTAAAGCCGGCTATCGAACTACTCGGTGGTTCGGTGGATTTCTGGAAAATCGCCATCAAGCCGGGCAAGCCATTTGTGCTTGGCCAAGTCAGGGGCAAGCCGGTATTTGGACTGCCGGGCAATCCGGTTTCGGCCCTTGTCACGTACCTGATGATGGTTCGGCCCGCCCTGTTGAACATGCAGGGGGCGCGGGGCTGGCGCTTGGCCAAGCGGCCGGGTCGCTTGGTTGACGAGATGATTAACAGGGGCGATCGACGGCATTTTGCGCGGGTGACGATCGACGATCAGGGGCTTGTCCGAAGCGCCGGGGGGCAGCGCTCACACATGCTAGGCAGCTTGGCCAAAGCCAATGGCCTCGTTGATTTGCCGCCCAAGTCCCGCTTGGCTAAGGGCGAGAGGATCGAAGTCATCCCGATCGATCAGTGACCGGCTTGATTTTTTAGATTCTCCAGTTTGGCCCGGGCCGCGCCGCGCAGGGCTTCCGCCTCATGAACCACATCGCTCAACGATCGTGCTATGCACTCTTCCAAAAGTTTTTCTGGAGGCATTCCGCTCGCCTCGGAGGCGGTTTTCAATATTTCAACTGACTGCGCTGATAACATCAACTCGCCCGTATCTGGCTCCGTCGGGGATGGTTTTTCTGCCGCTTGATCCGAGTCGGGGTTCACCACGGTTCGAATGGCACTCCGGACAAAGCCGACCATTTGTTTGCCCTCCTTGTTGGCGAATGACTTAACCTCGCTGATCAAGTCCTTGGGCACCCATGAGTCGGATTTCCCAGCGTCCTTTGGTTTGGTGTCTTTGCTCATTTGTCACTGGACTTGCCCGATGTCATCGAGGCGATCAACCGGTCGTTTAGTTCCCGTGCCGGGTTATATCCCGACGCACTCAACTTGGTGCTCAGTGCGGCCACCTCGATCAGACGGGCCAAGTTGCGGCCTGGACGGACGGGGATGCTGATTTTCCTCACCTTGATCCCGAGGATTCTCATATAGTCCTCATCCAGTCCTAGCCGGTCGATATCCTTGACGTCCTTCCACGCCTTTAGCGATATGACCAAGTCCAGCCGTTTTTCCGTTCGCACACTCTTGGCGCCGAACATGGCTGCGACGTTGATGATGCCGATGCCGCGCACCTCCATGTGGTTTCGGGCCAACTCCGAACTGGTGCCAACGATCTCGCGGCCATCGAGTAGTGTCATTTTCGTGACATCATCAGCGACCAAGCTGTACCCCCGCTCTATCAACTCCAGCACGGTCTCACTCTTGCCGATGCCGCTCTCGCCACGAATAAGCACCCCGACCCCGTGTACGTCCACCATGCTTCCCTGTGTAGTTACGCGCGGTGCAAAGAGCAGATCCAATTCTATCGTGGCCAGGTTCACGAATCGCATGGTCACCATTGGCGTGTGAAAAATAGGCACGCCAATCTCGTTTGCAATCGCTTTTAGCTCCCGGTCGATTCGCAGGTTTCGCGTGAACACTATGCAAGGAATCTTATACGAGCAAAGCTTCCTGTAGCGCTTGATGCGATCCTGCACCGAAAGCGACTTGAGATAATAGGCCTCTGCGTTGCCGATCACTTGGATGCGCTTGAAGGCTATATACTTGGTGAAGCCAGCCAACGCTAGGCTTGGACGATTAACGGTCGGCTCGATGATCGTCCGCCCCAGACCGTTCCCTCCGGCGATCAGCTTCATTTGCAACGGCTCAGCCTGTTCCCTGAAGAATCGCTCGGTCGTGATCTTCTCACGCGTGGGTTTTCTCTTCGTCGCCATGCTATAAATTGAACTCGGGGCCAAGATAGATTTCCCGTGCGACGGGATCGGCTACGAGAAGATCCGCCTTGCCCTCGCACCGAACCTCCCCCTTATGAATGATATAGGCACGGTCGACAAGCTTGAGCGTCTCACGGACATTGTGGTCGGTGATAAGGATGCCCATCCGCCGCTCCTTGAGTTTACGCAAAATCTTCTGCACCTCGTATACCGCGATCGGGTCAATCCCGCTGAACGGTTCGTCGAGTAGCAGCATCCGCGGACTGGTCACCAAAGCCCGGGTGATCTCGAGCCTACGCTTCTCGCCGCCGCTCAGTGTGTAAGCCTTGCTCCGGGCCAAGGGGGTCAAATCGAGTTCCTCGAGTAGAGACTTGAGCCGGGCCTTTTGCTCCAGCTTGTCGGATGTGCAGACCTCAAGGATAGCCAAAATATTCTGCTCCACCGTCAACTTGCGAAACACTGACGGCTCCTGCGTCAGGTAGCCGATACCCAACCGTGCCCGCTGGTGCATGGGCAAGTTGCCAATCGACTTGCCCTCGAACATCACCTCGCCATCTTCCGGCTTCACAAGTCCAACGATCATGTTGAACGAGGTCGTCTTGCCCGCGCCGTTCGGGCCCAGCAGGCCGACGATCTCCCCTGGCGACACGGAGAACGTCACCCCATTGACCACACGCCGTTTTTTATACGCCTTGGCCAAGCCCTTTGCCTCGAGCAAACTCATCTTGTCCCTGTTCTCATCTCTCCCTGTTTTTGGCTCCCTTCCAGCATTTTTGCGATCGTCTTCGGATTTAGCGTCATCTTCCAGCGGCCGATTGCCTTGAGCCGCTTGGTTTGTTGATCAAATACAACCTCCCTGCCGCGCAACTCGCCCTCGGCGGTCTTGAGCACCGGGTCGCCTGTAAGGCGCAACAAACCAGTGCCAAAGTTGTAAATTGCCGCTTGGCCAAGCGCAACCACCTCCGCGCCCTCCAACCGCGTCCGGATCTCCACACTCGGCTTACCTGTCAAGCGCATCGTCTCATCCGCCGTGGAATAAACCAAGCGGTCGGCCACGTACCTCATCGCGTTTTCGCCGGTCGTTGATACGTCCAAGTCGCCGAATGCATCCAGCGAAACCAATCCCACACCTTCCGGGTTGGTTCCGGCCACAACATTTTGAGCCAGAACCCTCAACCCTTCGTCGCCGCTCAACACCACGTTGCCGGTGAACGTCGCCGAGTCCAATCCCTTGGTCTCATCAGCCTGCCGATACTCGAACAAATCGCATACAATCAACAGCGGCTTGCCGCTTGGTTCCGTTTTGGCCGGCAACAGAAACCGGGCATCACCCTTGGGTTGGGGTAGCTGCATCTTCACTCTTCCGCTCGCCCGGAAGACTCCGTTGTCCGGAGACAATTCGACCAAGCGCGCCTCGCCGCTTTGCGCTCCCAGCTTCCATTTGGGTTCTCCTCGCAACTGAATTGTTTTTTGCCCCAAATCGTAAGTCGCCGTCTGCGCTGTGAGTTGATCCCCTCCCTGAGCAAGCTTGACGCCGATTTCGGCGTTTACGGATTCCGCGCCACTCTTGACCAAGCGCACATTCAAAAAACTGCATTGCAACTGCCCGTCGCCACGAGTCACCCGTACCGCGCCGATGTATCGGGCGAAGCCGATGTTATCCTCGGTTGGAGACTGAAATAAAAAAATATTGGAGTAGATTTCGAGAAACCGCCCTTCGACGGCCTTCAACGGCTCATTTTTCCGCCCCTTAAAATCCAGAAATCCACCCTCCCCCTTGGCGCCCGCCGGGAGTTTCATGTAAACATCCCCCTCGGCGTTCACAGTTTGCGAGTCGCGATGAATCATCAACAGATTGGCCCGACCGGATCTCTCGCTCATCGTCCAGTTTGGGTTCCCCTTGAGCACAATCAAACCGGAGAGCAGGTCGTAGTCAGCCTGCTCGCTGGTGGTTTTGATTTGCTCAGCTTGTAGCGCCACACTGCCAGCCGCGCTGATCTTTTGCACCTCCCAGTCGTTCGCCCTCATTCCAACCGAAATCGAGTCGCTGCTCAAGATGCCGTCGGCATCCTTCACCAAAACTGAGCCGCTAAAAAGCGCTTGGCCCGGCTCGAGTTCAAATTGGCGCGAAGTGATTTGAACCAACTCCGGCTCGCCGCTGGGTGCATCCGTTTTTTGCTGAGCTTGACCAAACGGCAAGCGGTTTTTTTTGTCCAACCTGGCTTCGACGCTGCCGAACACACTCAGCGTCGGCCCGGCTAGGTTCCCGGAAAAGCCGACGCCCTTGAGTTGCATCTGACCATCGCCCGTGGAGAGCGAGAGTTCGCCGGGCGAACGGATTGTTTTTTTGTCCTGATCGTAAAAGCACTCGCTGGCGGTGAAGACGAGATTCGTTTTCCCATCGTCGGTGACTGTGACCAACCGCGGATCGGTCAACGTCAACGTGCCGCCCACCAAAACCGAATCGGTGCCAGTGAGGATGGAGGTGCGAAGACTGTCAGCAGACTTTTCAGTGATACGAAACTGCCCGGTGCTCGCCGGTGTCTGGCCAAGAGTCTGGCTTGGCTTGACGGCAACAAGACACGCTAAAAAAACAGGGATCAACCATTGCGTCTTCGACAACACGACTGAGGCGAGTGTGAAATCGACGCGAGGCCTTGCAAAGGTTTTACTGCGCGACATCGAAAAAAAATCATGCCTTGGACGGCAGTTCGAATTCGTCCGCATGGTACGAACTGCGAACCATCGGCCCGCTGGCCACGTGCCGGAAACCCATCTCCCTCGCCTTGACCCCATACTCGTCGAACTTCCCCGGCGTCACATACTCCACCACCGGCAAGTGGCAGCGGCTCGGCTGCAAATATTGGCCAAGCGTGAGGATGTCGCACTTGGCTAAGCGCAAGTCGGCCATCGCCTCGAGTAGTTCCAACTCCGTCTCGCCGAGGCCAAGCATCAAGCCGGACTTGGTGTAAATCGTTTCGCCGCTCCACGCCTTGGCCTTGCGCAGCACCGTGAGCGACCGATCGTACTCGGCCCGCGACCGCACAGCCGGCGTCAATCGCCGCACCGTCTCGAGGTTGTGGTTGAAAATATCCGGGCTGGCATCGAGCACCATTTGCAGAGAAGCGTCCTTATTCAGAAAGTCAGGAACGAGTACCTCTATGACGATGCCAGGATTCTGACGGCGCACCGCCTCGATGGTCGCTTGAAAGTGCGCAGCCCCGCCATCAGCCAAGTCGTCACGCGCGACGGCGGTGATGACAACATGCTTAAGTTTCATCCGGAACGTCGCCTCGGCGACCCGCTCCGGTTCGTCCCCCTCGAGTGGCAACGGCTTGGCGGTGTTCACCGCGCAAAACCCACAGGCACGCGTGCAGCGGTCGCCGGCGATCATGAACGTCGCCGTGCCCTTGCTCCAGCACTCCCAGTGGTTCGGGCACTTGGCACTCTCGCAAACCGTGTGCAGGTTCAACTCACCAAGCAAACTGCGCGTACGCGTGAAAGCACTGCTACTTGGCAGCTTCAGCCGGAGCCATTCAGGAATGCGTTTTTGAAGTGTGACCGTATCAGGCATTTGTTTAGATTACTAACTGAGTTCGTTCCAAAATTGCGCCAACTCGGACGCCCCAAAGTCGGCTAGCATCTCTCCGTCGACCTCGATCACAGGGGCGCTGCTCTGGCCGCTCAGCCGCACCATCTCATCCCAAGCAGCGCGGTCGGACGTCACGTCGAGCGAGATGTATTTGATCTTGTTGCGGTCAAGCCACTCCATTACCTCATCGCACCAACCGCAGAAGGGCTTAATGAAGAGTCGAACTGTCGTGGGTTTATACATGAGCTTGGCCTTGGCCGAAGCCACTTTGCGGCCAAAGCCAAGCCAGCGCAATATCATGCGTCACCCACCTCTGTGATTAAGGTGGCATCCATCGGTTATAGGGTTGGGCCGAGCATCCACGGGGCGAACTCTTCGTCGCCCATGCAGGCGAGTTCGCTCTTAGTTTTTTCGCCACCGGCAACGGCGAGAATCTTGTCGTAAATTCGTCGGCCAACCTCCCCGACTGTCTCGGTGCCATCAAGAATCGTGCCGGCGTTGATGTCCATATCCTCCTCCATCCAGTTGTACATCGGAGAGTTGGTAGCGACCTTGATGCACGGCGACGGTTTGCAGCCATACACGCTGCCGCGCCCGGTGGTGAACACGCCGACGTTGCAGCCACCGCTGACGAGGCCCGTCATGCTTACCGGGTCGTTGCCGGGCGTGTCCATGAAACACAAGCCCTTGGCCTCGATCGGCTCCGCATAGTCGTACACGGCAGATAACGGCGCCTGCCCTGCCTTGGCAACCGCGCCGAGGCTCTTTTCAAAAATCGTGGTCAAACCGCCATCCTTGTTTCCCGGCGAAGGGTTGTTGTCGATCGTTGAGCCAAATAACGCCGTGTGATCCTCCCACCAGCGAATCTGCGACACAAGTTTCTCGCCAACTTC
>DBNL01000063.1 GCA_002299785.1 Verrucomicrobia bacterium UBA673 | reverse complement strand
CGACCTCCTGACCCCCAGTCAGGCGCGCTAACCAGGCTACGCTACATCCCGACCCGGCGCAGGTCACAATAGTTGATATTCCATGGCTTTCAACGAAAAAGAATACTGCGCCTGGGTAAGCTACTTTTTCTGCCCCTTCTCTGATTCGGGCTTGGGTTTGATGGTTAGCCATAGCTGGTCGATTGAGTTGATCAATCGTTCGCCACCGGCTCTGTCCATGCCGATCGGCGTGGTTGCCTTACGGATCGTCGAGGTGCCAGGCTCGACGACAAGGAGAGTCACCGGAACATTGGCCAACTTGGCCGACTCAGCGGCAACAAACTTGATCTTTACCGCCCCACCTTTTTCGGTCGCGGGAATCTGTGCGCTCACGCCCTCGGGCAGGCCTCTCACCACAACAGCGGGGGTCCCCTTGTAGCCATCAGCAAAGCCGATTGTCACCGTCGCCTCGGCGCTTTTCCCGGCCTCCACCACGAGCCGGTCCGGCGTGAAGCTGGCATTAAGTCCTGGCGTCACCCGGTCGATCTCCAGCCTGTAAAAATGCGCGATGCTTCCGGAGCGGATAAGGTCACTGACGGCTAGGTAAAACGTCCCGTCCGCAGGCACAGTCCAATTTAACATAGCGTCCTGCCTTTCGCCGGAATCGTCGTCGCGGGCGATCTGCTTACCGTTGGAGTCCTCGATGCGCAAAACGGGATCGAGAGCGGAGTTAAACTCGGTCGCCCGTAACCGCAGCCGCAACTTGTCCCCCTTCACGGCTTCGATACCAAAACGATCCTCGTCGTCGGCCTCGCTGATGCGTCCGTGAATTGCACTTGGCCAAGCGATAGTTAGCGCCGACTCAGTCCAGTCGTTCGGCTCGGTTTCGCTTAGACCTGGCAATGGACCTACAACTACCGGCACCGGCGCGGCCAAGCCCCTGCCCCCAACCCACGCTGTTTTACTGGAGGTCGATGTGTTGACGACTGTCGCTTGGATTGCCCGTTGTTTTTCGAATCCCCAGCCAACCAAATGCACCGGTGTTTTGGATCCTCGCATGACGCCGAGTGGAAAGGTGTTCCGCGCAAAAGGCCCAGTGCTGACCGTGATCCGGTACACGGTATGCGCGCTGCCATGGAAACGCGCCGTTGAGTTGAAAGGGAAAATCAAACCGGCAAACGTGAGCGTGTAAGTGCCGGTCTTTTGCGCCTGCCAAGCCAGCAATGGATCGAGGTTGTGCGTGTCGGGAGCGAATGCAACCTTGCTGCCGTTCTCGTCGTGCAGATGTAGGAAAGCATCTATCGGCGAGTCGATAGAGTAGGCATGGCACTGCGCCACTATCCAGTCGCCCTTATTTGCACGAACAGCGAAGGCATCGACGTCACCGTTCTTTCCGAGTCGACCGTTGATGACGACCGGAGTGTTTTCGAGAAACTGTGCGTCGTCGAGTTTGTCATTTGGCTCCACCTCGGCAGTCTCACCGGCCAAGCCGACAAAGAATATCCTGAGCTGCGAAGAGCCTTCGGCATTAAAGAACCGAACCAAGTGCGGGCCAGTCGGCGTGTCGGCGGTGATGGTGGTTTTGTAAACGCCTTTTTTGTCCTTGATCGGGTCGAATTTAATGCCGGAGTGACTTGTCCACACTTCGCTTGGCCAAGGTTCAGGCACATCGGCGACTGTGACTTCAACTATGCTCCCCTGTTTACCACCGGAGGGAAACAGACTGGTGACGGAGGGCGCCTTAGCCAAGCCCCTTGGGCAAGCGCAGAAAACAATGAGTGTCGCAGTGATCGCGGCAAGGAGTCGAAGTTGCCTCACCCGAACAGCTCCTTGATTGGCGCGCCGCCGTTGACGATGGGCAACGGGCGTCCGGTGTTGGTGTGAAGTATCTTGTGAGGGTCAATCCCCATCTTGGTGTACAGCGAGCAGGCAAAATCCTCGGGCGAATAAATGTTTTCCGAGGCGTAATAACCCTTCACATCGGTCCCACCGATGATCTGACCTGGCGGCACGCCTGCCCCTGCAACAAGAACAGACATAGCGTGAGGCCAATGGTCGCGTCCGCCGTCCTTATTAATCTTCGGCGTGCGCCCGAACTCGCCGAGCAGCAACACAAGCGTGTTGTCGAGTTGGCCTCGACCGTGAAGATCGTTGATCAGCGCTGACACCCCGGTATCAACCATTGTGATTTTCTTTTTGAATCCATCCTCGAATATCTTGGTGTGATGATCCCAGCCTCCGTTGTAAACCGTGACGAACGACACACCGACCCCGGTCAACCGGCGAGCAAGCAGGAGGCGTTGGCCGAAGTCGTTCCGGCCGTAACGATCGCGCACCTCTGCAGGTTCCTTCTCCACATCGAACGCCGCCTGCGCCTCAGGCGACGAAATCAAGTCGATTCCCTGCTGATAAAAGCTGTCGAAATCCACCGACGGGTCAGCAGCGGCGGCATCGGTGATACGCAGCATTCGATCGAGCGACTCGCGTAGCTTGAACCTTGTGTTCCCCCTGCCCTCGCTGATGCTCTTGGGCAGCACAACATCGCGGACACGATAACCTTTTTGGTTCGGATCGCCGTCGATGACAAACGGCGCGTGTTGGCCGCCGAGAAAATGCGGTCCAGCTGAACGTGATTTTCTGGGTAGTGTGGCGTATGCAGGCAGACCGTCGCTAATGCCACGCAGGTTCGACACCACCGAACCGAATGACGGATGAAACGACACGGACGAACCACAGTTCACCGGCACTGGCGTCGGCGCACCGGTCATCATGTAATGGTTGCCTCCACCGTGGTTTGGGTCCTTGTGGCAGATCGAGCGAATGACGGCCATCTTGTCGAGCGTCTTGGCCAGCCTCGGCACAGTCTCGCAGAACTGAACACCCGGGACCGTGGTTGGAATGGGATCAAATTTACCGCGCACATCGGATGGGGAGTCTGGCTTCGGGTCGAACGTCTCATAATGCGTCGGTCCACCATCGAGCCAGACGAGGATACAGTTAACCTGATCCGGACTCGCTTTACCGACGGCCCGGGCCGCTTCGGCACGTAGTCGGATCAGGTCGCTCATACCCAAGCCCAGTATGCCCCCGACACCGAGTTGAATGAAATCCCGGCGCGCTATCCCCTCACAGTTTGTGTTCAGCGTGCCCATTTCCATTTCAATGATTAAAGACGAACTCGGCGGTGTTGATCAAGGCCCAAATGATGTCCTCGATGGCCTCATGCCGTTTAGTACCCTCGCCCTTGAACGCCTCCAGTGCAACGCGCTTTTCCTCGTCGCTTGGCCAGCGCGAATACAGGGCAAGGTACAATTCATTCACGACCTCATCACTTGCCTTGCCTTCCTGGCCTAGCTTTGCGGCACGCCCACTTTTGTGGGCTAACTTGGCTTGCAGCTTGTCGGAATTCATCAAGTGAAGCGCCTGAACCATGCTGGGGCTGTCGTCGCGTTCGACGGGACAATTCTCGCTGGAATTTGGAAGCCCAAACGACTCCAGCAGCGCTGAGTCCATACGGGTCGTCCACAGCTCAACTGAGCGGGCATCCCGCCGCAGATTGTTGAAGCCGCTCTCGACACCGCTCACCTGCACCAAAATATCATGCAAGTTTTCCGCTGATATCCGACGCCGGTAAAAGCGCGAAAAGCTGCTCGTGTCATGCACGTTGGTCTTGTTCGGCAACGAGCTTAGCTGATAAAGCCGCGAATTCATGATCCGCCGCATGAGGTGCTTGAGGTCAAAGCCATGCCCGGCGAAATCCACTGCCAATGCGTCAAGCAACTCCGGGTTGACCGGCGGGTTGGTTGCCCGAAAGTCATCCACCGGATGCACAATCCCACGTCCAAGGAACTGTCCCCAAACCCGGTTGGCCATTGCCCGGGCGAGGAAGGGATTCTCCGGTGTCAGCAACCACTCGGCCAATGTCTCCCTCGGATCGGTGCCGGTGGGGATATTTAACGGCTTTGAAGCAAGCGGCGTGGGCTTCATGACCTCGCTGCTAACCGGGTGCCGCACACTCCCTCCTGGGGCGTGATAAATAAACTCCGTGCCAGCGGAGATCGGAGGCGAAATCCCGGTGCCCTTACGCTTCGTCTCGGCGAAAAACGCTGCGAACTGGTAAAAATCCCTTTGGCTCCAGCGCTCGTTAGGATGGTGATGGCAGCGCGCACATTCCATCCGCACACCGAGAAAAGCCTGGCTGAAGAGTGTCGTCAGCGTGGCCGGCTCGCGACGCGTGCGATAGATCACCGCCGGACCGACGCGATGTGTGCTGCCCTTGGCCGTAAGGATTTCACGAACCATTTGGTCGTACGGCTTGTTGTCGGCAAAGCACTCGCGAATCCAGTTGTCTATCGTGTAAGCGCTCTTGAGGCCGACGCGCGCGATATTCGGCCGGAACAAGTCGCCCCAGCGGTTGGCCCACGTGTCGGCGTAGGCCGGATCGTCAAGCAACCTGTCAATCAGCTCAGCGCGTTTGTCCGGCGAATTGTCAGCGAGGAAACGCTTCACCTCTCCCAGCTCCGGCAACAATCCAATCACGTCAATGAAGGCCCGTCGCATGAACTCCGAGTCACTGCAAATCTCACTCGGTAAAAGGCCCAATTTTTGAAAATGCGCATACGCAAAGTCGTCGATGAAATTGTGGCGCGGCAACCCGGCGTAAACCGCATCGTTGTAGTGCCGATCCGTCGGCACGGTAATCCGCGCCTGCGCCACATGCCCCATGTAACGCACCACGATAACACCTTCGCCGCTGAGCCTGCCGACGCGGACTATGCCGCCTTCATCCGGCTCGGCGATCTCCTTTTCGTTCGACGAAAAATCCGCCAAGTGCGTCACATCTCTCGTCGAGCCATCTACGAATCGCGCGGTAACAACCAATTGCTGCTCATCCGACTTGGCGTAGCGCTGCTCATTCGGGAAAACAGAAATACCGGCGAGCTCCGGTTCGCCCGTCCGCTGGTAAAGCATCCCTTGCGAAATCCAATCGTGAATTATTTGATAAAATGGCGAGCCGACCTCAAGCCGTTTTCCCCCATCATGCGCGACAGCAAGCGTTGGTTTTTTGAGCACCAAGCTCTCCGCCGGTAACGCCGGAAAGACGCGTCGACCTCTTTGGTCCTTCACAATCTCTCGGAAATCGGCCACCGGATCGAATGAGAAAACCGAGAGCGAAAAGCCGTTCTGCCCCTTCGGCTTGGCATGACAAGCGCCGCTTGCGCAACCAGCCCGGCCAAGCACCGGTAGCACGTCCGCCACAAAGCTTAGCTGCACACCGATTGGCTTGGGCCCCACGGCAACGTCCACGCTGGCCACCTGACCAGCGGCCTCAACGCGCACCTTGGCCAAGCCCTCTCCGAGCGCATGCGCCACACCATCCGCAACCGACACGACTGACGGATCACTGCTGCTGAACAGCGCCACGCGCGACAGGTCATGAAGCAGCCCACTGGCCAAGCGTTGCTGCACGACCAACTGCTGCCGTCCATTCACAACCAAGCCAACCTCCGAGGGGAAAACCGAGACCGGCTCGGCCCGTGATTCCGCAGCTTGGCCAAGTGCAACAGCACTCAATTGACACAGCCAAATTGCCAAACCACCCAACCCACCTAATCGATTGCCAGGAAAAAAGAACACTCTAAGTTGCAGAAAAACTATGTTACACCTAACCCCAACGCAACCACGAGTTTGCCAAATTCAAGTGGAAATAAAAACCGGCGCTTGACCGGTCCAAGACGAATACATTACGTTGTCCCTTCTTTGGCGGTGGCCGTAGTTCAATGGTAGAGCCCCAGATTGTGATTCT
>DBNL01000064.1:1207-28010 GCA_002299785.1 Verrucomicrobia bacterium UBA673 | reverse complement strand
GCCAGGCTCAGCAGCGTTTGGGCGCGGTCGCCACGGGCGGACACTTGCCGGATTTCGCCGATGACGAGAAGAGGAGATTTTTGCACGACGCTCTCGCGGACGAGCGTGCCGCTGCGGCCATCAGTCAGGTTGCAAAACAGCGTACCGCTGTCGCGCCGTGCGCAGAGTTGGTCGGCAAACGCGGCGAGGATGCAGTGGCGCAGGGCGGTGGACTTTGACCGGTCTGTCGCCGCATGCGTCTCTTTCGCCTTGGCCAAGTGGAGGATTTGCCGGAACGCCGACTCGACCTCGCGGCATGCCCCGGCGTGGATGCCGTGCGCGCGGCATTCGTCAACGTTGTAGCGGCACGCGGTGGCGAACTGCCACGCGCGCATCATCACCTCGAAGTCGGAGTCGGCTCCGTCGCGGAACGGTTCTTGCGCGGCCTGCACCGATTTGTTGTCGCGAGCGGAGCGGATGAGAATGTTGCGCCCGCTCATGAACGCCGCGCATAACGCCGCCTCGTTCAAGCAGTCGCGCCGGCTTCCCTCGACGATCATCCGGGCCAGGCGCGGGTGCATCGGCAGTCGCAGCATCGCGCGCCCGACGTCGGTCAAGCCACCGGCGTTGCCGTTGGCCAAGGCGCCGAGCGATCGTAGTAGCGACTCGGCCTTGGCTACCGCGTTAGCATCCGGCTTGTCGAGCCAGTCGAACTGGGTAGCTTCGTCGATGCCAGCGGCGTGCAGCATCAGCACCGACCCTGACAAATCGGTTCGGTGTATTTCCGGCGTGTTGTGTTCGGAGCGATTGAGGTGGCCGCTCTCTGTCCAAAGCCGGTGGCAAGTTCCCGGAGCGGTGCGGCCGGCGCGGCCGGCACGTTGGTCGGCGGAGGCGCGGCTGATCTCCTCAATCAACAAGGTGCCAAAGCCGCGCTCGGCGTCGAAGCGGGCGACGCGGGCCATGCCGCTGTCGATCACGTGACGGATGCCGTCGATGGTCACCGAGGTCTCGGCGACGTTGGTGGCGACAACGATTTTTCGGCGGTCGCTCACGGAGAAGGCGCGATCCTGATCGGCCGGCGGGAGGTCCCCGTGCAGCGGGATCAACTCGATCGGCTCCGGAAGTCGTCGTCGGCTGATCGAGGCGATAGTGGCTCGAATTTCTCCCATTCCCGGCATGAAAATCAAAATATCGCCGGGAGAGTTGTTGCGGAGGATTTGCTCGACGACCTCGGCAGCCTGCTCGGTGATGGGGTCGCGATTGCGATATTGGCCGAAGCAAATCTCGACCGGAAAGGTGCGTCCGTCGGAGGCGAGTACGCGGCACGGATCGTCATCCGCTTGGGCAAGGTAGCGGGCGATCGGGCCTGTTTCGATCGTTGCCGACATGACTACAATCTTCAGGTCGGTGCGACCTGTAAGTTGCAGTTTTTTGACGAGGCCAAGCGCTAGGTCGCTCATCAGGTTGCGCTCGTGAAACTCGTCGAACAACACCGCTCCGACGCTAGCCAATTGCGGGTCGTCTTGCAGGCGGCGTAGCAGCACGCCCTCGGTGATGAACTCGATTTTGGTCTTGGGGCCGGTGTGGTTTTCGAAGCGAACCTGATAGCCGACTTCGTCGCCGAGCCTTGCCGAGCGTTCCCAGGCGACGCGTCGGGCGAGGGAGCGGGCGGCGACGCGGCGCGGCTGCAGTACGATGACTTTACTGCCGCCACAGAGGACGTCGTCGAGGATGATTTTCGGGACTTGTGTGGATTTTCCAGAGCCGGTCGGCGCAGCAAGGACGAGGCGGTTTTGTACAGCGAGCGTATCGGTGATATCGCCGTGGATGTCCCAGATGGGGAGCGACTCGTTCATGCCGCGTGCGTTAGGCCAAGGGGGAAATTGGGGTGGGGCGTCAAAGTAGATGGCCTAGTTTTTCGCGCTTTGTCTTGAGGTATCTCTTGTTGTGCTTGTTAGGTTTCACGCGTATCGGCACCTGCTCGACAACCTCGAGTCCATACCCTTCCAAGCCGACAATTTTTTTTGGGTTATTGGTGAGCAACCGGATTTTCTTGATGCCGATGTCGGCGAGGATTTGTGCGCCGATGCCGTACTCGCGCAGGTCCATCGGATAGCCTAGTTTCTCGTTGGCCTCGACGGTGTCGTAGCCTTTTTGCTGAAGTTTGTAAGCTTTTATTTTTGGGGCCAAACCGATACCTCGGCCCTCTTGGCGCATGTATAGGATCACTCCGTGGCCGGCGTCGGAAACCTGCTTCATGGCTTGTTGCAACTGCGGCCCGCAATCGCAGCGGCGTGATCCGAACACGTCGCCGGTGAGGCACTCGCTGTGCACGCGCACGAGGGTGCGGCGGCGGGCGTTCATACTGCCCTTGACGAGCGCGAGATGGTGCTGGCCGTCGATGGTGGAGAGGTAAAGATGTAGGTCGAACTCGCCGAAGTCGGTGGGCATCTGGACGATCTCCTCGCAGGCGACGAGCTTTTCGCGCTTCCGGCGAAACTCGATGAGTTGCTCGATGGAGCAGAGCCTAAGTTTGTGTTTTTTCGAGAAGCGGCGGAGTTCTGGGAGACGTGCCATCGAGCCGTCGTCGTTCATGATCTCGCAGATTACGCCCATCGGGCGGCAGCCGGCAAGTCGTGCGAGGTCGACCGCCGCCTCGGTGTGGCCTGCGCGTTGCAGGACGCCGCCGGTCTTGGCTCGTAGCGGGAAGATGTGGCCCGGCTGCACTAGGTCGGAGGCGAGCGATGTGGGGTTAGCCAGAGTTTTGATTGTCCGGGCGCGGTCGCCGGCACTGATGCCAGTAGTGATGCCATGCGAGGCATCGACGCTGATCTGGAAATCGGTGTGGTGGCCTTCGCGGTTGTTGAGCACCATGCGCTCGATGCCGAGTTGCTGGAGTCGCTCCGGCGCTGTGGGAACGCAGATGAGACCGCGACCAAAACGGGCCATGAAGTTGACCGCTTTGGCTGTCGTCTTCTCGGCGGCCATGATCAGGTCGCCCTCGTTTTCGCGATCGGCGTCATCGACGACGACGACCATTTTTCCGCACGCGATGTCGCGCAATACATCCTCGATGGAGTCAAATTTCCCGGTGATTTTCTTTGCTGCCATTTTACTCGTCCGCTCAGAAGGCTACCCAAGCTTGGCCAAGCGGTCGAGAATTGAGGGCTTTTCGGCTTAGAGACATGCTGGTTCTTTCTTGAAATTGGCCAAGCGTGAGGCACATTCCCCGTTGCCCATTGGCGGGCGTGTTTTTAATTACCTCCATCCAGGACCGCTTCTTATCATGAAAAAACAGACCATAAACATCTTTGTTGCGTTTGGCCTTGTGACGGCCGCCGCATTTGCACAGACCCCACCCCCGGCCAAGCCGGTCGCCAAGCCGCCGACTGTTAAGCCGGACTTCCCATCGTACACGACGGTGCTCAAGGGCTACGAACAAGTCATATCCAGCATGGACAAGAAGTCCAGCTTGCTGTCCATCTACATGCGAAAGAAGGATCAGCAGATGCTCGGCGTGCTGCCAGCGGGATTTGAGTCGAAGCGTTTTTTCATCGCGACCACCGTGGCCAGTGGCGAGACATACGCTGGGCTACAGGCGGGCGAGAAGTACGTTTACTTCAAGCGACTCGACAAGCGGCTGCTGATCATCGAGCCCAACCTAAAGGTGCGTTCCTCCGGGGATCCCGAGTCGAAGGCCTCCGTGAAGCGGCTCTTCACTGACCGCGTGATTGTCGATGTGCCGATCATCACGCTGTTGCCGAAGAACCGTCCGGTGATCGACTTGGACGCACTGCTCGTCGGCCAGGCATCGAAGTTTTTCGGCAGCCGGGGTAGCGGCTTCAATACAAAGCTCGCGCAAATCCGCACCGCCAAGGCGTTCCCGAGTAACGTTGAACTGGCCTTCACCACGCCGGCATCCAACGGCGTACTCAAGACGCTGCACTACTCAATCAGCTTGATTATCCCGAGTAAAACCTACAAGCCACGAGTCGCAGACCAGCGCGTGGGCTACTTTACGACAAGTTACTCCGACCTCGGCAAGTACACCAACGAGCAGAAGAAGATTCGCTACATCAACCGCTGGCATCTCGAGAAGGCCGATCCCAAGCTCAGAGTCAGCCCAGTGAAGAACCCGATTATTTTCTACATCGAGCACACCACACCTGTGCGCTACCGCCGCTGGGTTCGCGAGGGCATCCTGATGTGGAACAAGGCCTACGAGAAGATCGGCTTAGCCAACGCCATCGAGGTTTACTATCAGGACGCCGCCACTGGCTCGCACATGGAGAAGGATCCTGAGGACGCGCGGTACAATTTTGTGCGATGGCTTAATAACGACGTCGGCACTGCCATTGGGCCAAGCCGAGTAAACCCGCTGACTGGCCAGATTCTCGACGCCGACATTATTTTAACAGACGGCTGGATTCGTCATTACTGGATGCAATTCAACGAAATTCTCCCGAGCATCGCAATGGAGGGTTTCACACCGGAAACACTCGCTTGGCTCAAGGAGCATCCAGAGTGGGATCCGCGTGTGCGACTGGCCCATCCATCGATGCGTGCCGCCATCAAGGCCGACTTGGCCGCCCATGGCGCGGAAGCCTACGGCGGGCATCCCTTAGCTAAGGTGGATGGCGAATTGATTGGCGACAACGAGTTTGATGGCCTCTACGGGCGCACCAGCCAGGTGAACGGCCTTTGTCGCGCCGCCGAGTGCAAGTCGCTCGACTTGGCCGCCATGCGGTTTTCACTTGAGTTGGATGTCGAGTTGGCCAAGGAGGAAGGAGAAAAGGATGACAAGGGCGGCGATAAGCCCAAGCCAAAAAAAACCGAGGTCACACTCGACGGTGTGCCGGAGTGGTTCATTGGGCCGCTAATCGCTGAGTTGGTCGCCCACGAAGTCGGCCACACGATTGGCCTGCGCCACAACTTCAAGGCATCAAGCATTCACACGCTGGAACAAATCAATAGCGACAAGATCAAGGGTAAAGAGACACTCGCTGGCTCGGTGATGGATTATCTGCCTATCAATATGTACAAGGGCATCGGTGAAAAACAGGGAGATCACACCATGACCGGCATCGGTCCTTACGACCATTGGGCCATCGAGTACGGCTACTCCATTGTTAAAAAACCGGAGGAGTTGCAGGAAATCCTAAGCCGCGTGTCCGATCCCAAATTGCAGTTCGCCACCGATGAGGACACGATTGGCCCGGACCCGTTCGCACGCCGGTATGACTTCGCCTCAAACCCGCTCCAGTACGCCCGCAACCAGATGAACATCGTGAAGCACCATCGAGGGCAGTTGCTCGATCACTTCGTGAAGAAGGGCCAAAGCTGGGCCAAGGCGCGTTACGGTTATCAACTCACCCTCTCGCTGCAGTCGCGAGCCCTGAGCATGATGGGCAACTGGATCGGTGGCTCGTTCGTGAACCGTGACAAGAAAGGCGATCCCGGCGACCGCTATCCCATTACCCCTGTGCCGGCCAAGCGGCAGCGAGAGGCACTCGAGTTCATGCTCGAGAACGCCTTCAACGACAAGGCGTTCGGCCTCAACAACGAGTTGCTGCGGCGCATGGGAGGCGATCGCTGGATCGATAACCTGTCCAGTTCAATGAAGGACACCACCTGGCCGGTGCACGAGAAAGTCATGGGTATTCAGGCCTCCACACTCACGATGATACTCAATCCAACATCGCTGGGCCGCGTTTACGATAACGAATTCCTCGTTGAGGCCGACAAGGATGCCATCACGCTGCCGGAAATTCTGGGTAAACTCGACGACGCCATCTGGACTGAGTTGAAGGCTCCTGCCAAGGGCGAGAACACTGCTCGCAAGCCCCTGATCTCGAGCCTGCGTCGCAACCTGCAGCGCGAACACCTCGAGCGCCTGGTCAGCCTCAGCATGCCGGGCTCGTGGCGTGGGGCCAGCTCGCGGCCGTTGGCTAATCTCGCGAGCCAGCAACTCCGCAGCTTGGCCAAGCGCATCGACACCGCTCAAAAAACCGAGGGCGTGAAGCTTGATCCCTACACCGCCGCCCACCTTTCCGAGGCTGGTGAGTTGATCAAAAAAACCCTCGACGCCGGCATCATCTACGGCAGTACGAAGCTATAAGCGGCCATTACGAGCTAAAGCCAAAAGTTTGGCTAAATTTAACCGGCGGCCCTTTACGGGGCCGGCGGTTTTATTTTGGTTTTTGGCGGGAGAATTGCCTTTGTTTCCGGCTCGGTTTTCTCCAGACTCCGCACGTTCTCTGGCCAAGCAAGCGATTGGCCAAGCGAAACTCAATCTGACTTATGAGTGACTCGAAGGATAACTTAGCCGCCGAAAAAAAACTCCTCGCGGAGGCCAGCCAAAAACCGCTCCTTTCCCGCTGGGGCACTTTCGCCAAGCTGTCTGGCCCCGGCTGGCTGCAGGGCGCGATCACCCTCGGTGGTGGTTCGCTCGCTGGCAGCCTTTACATCGGGGTGATTGGTGGCTACGAGCTGCTTTGGCTGCAGCCGTTGATGATGATTTTTGGCGTGCTGATGCTCTCGGTCATCGGTTACGTCACGCTTTCCACCGGCGAGAAACCGTTTCGCGCGATCAACAAACACATCAACCCGGTGCTCGGCTGGGGCTGGCTCACCGCCACGATGCTGGCCAACCTCGTGTGGGCCATGCCGCAGTTCTCGCTCGGCACAGCCGCCATTCAGCAAAACTTCGGCATCCTCGACGGCGACAGCGGCAAGTACTGGTGTGCGCTGCTGCTCTTTGTCATCGGTGCGGCAGTGGTGTGGTCGTACGACAGCGGCAGTAAAGGGGTGAAGATCTTCGAGATTATTCTGAAAATCATGGTGGCCATTGTGGTAGTGAGTTTCTTCGGTGTCGTCGTTGCGATGTCCGGCAGCCTTGATTGGGGGGCGATTTTCAACGGCTTCATTCCCAATTTCAGTCTACTCTCCGAGCCGGCGTCCAAGTTCACGGAAATTATCAAGGAATCGAGCGACCCGGGCTATTGGAACGATGTCATCCTCAGTTCGCAGCGCGATCGAATGGTCACTGCCGCCGCCACCGCTGTGGGCATCAATATGACTTTCCTGTTGCCGTACTCGATGCTGCGCAAGGGCTGGGGAAAAGAGCACCGCGGCTTGGCCACATTCGACCTTTCGCTTGGATTGTTCCTGCCTTTTTTTCTGGCTACGACCTGCGTGGTGATCGCTTCCGCCAGCCAGTTCCACGGGAAATACGACGAAGGACTGCTCGATCCCGCAAAGAGGACCGCGCTGACAGAAAAGCTGCAGGGCGCTTACGACAAGAATTTATCCGGTATACAGGCCAAGCTCGGTGAAGGCAAAGAACCCTACGAGACTGACAAGCAACTTGCCGCGATGCTCGTGAGTCGAGACGCCTTTCAACTGGCTGGGTCGCTGGAGAACCTCACCGGTAACAAGGAGGTATCGCAGACAGTTTTCGGTATCGGCGTGCTCGGCATGGCGGTCTCGACCATTATCATTTTGATGCTGATCAACGGCTTCACCGTCACCGAGATGCTTGGAGCTGAAATCGGCGGCATGAAACACAGGATTGGGTCTATTCTTCCGGGCATCACGGGTGCGTTGGGCTTCCTGTTCCTTTGGGGTGATGGGGACGCCCGCTTTTGGCTGGCTGTGCCGACGAGTGTGTTCGGCATGGTACTGTTGCCAATCGCCTACATCACCTTTTTCCTGATGATCAACAGCAAGAGCCTCATGGGAGACGCTCTGCCGCAGGGAAACAAACGCATCGCGCTGAACGCTGCCATGCTGGTGGCCCTTGGTGCCGCCACCATCGGTGCCGGTTGGTCTATTTGGAGCAAGGTGCAGTGGGCTGGCGTGACTGCGGTGGGCGTGTTTATTCTTGCGGCAGTAGTCGCTCATTTCCTTCGGTCTGGCCGATCGACGGAAAAGTAAGCCGATGGGGCTGCTGGATATTTTTGGTGGTAAAAATCCCGAGCCGGGTGAGTCCGGGCATTTCGGGGAGTACGACCTGCAGGAAGTCGTCAACAGCGGTGGCATGGCCGACATCTGGCTGGCGACCGATCCCGACAAGCACCCCGTCGCCGTTCGCCGTTTGCACCCAGAGTTGCGCAAAGATTCCAGATCGAAGAAGCGATTCGTAAGTGGTTGCGAGATTCTCGCCAAGGTTTGCGACCACAAATTCATCGTCAATTACATCGAGCACGGCAAAATCAAAGGGGACCATTTTCTTGCGATGGAATATTGCGAGTTCCCGAATCTCAAGATTCTCATTTCACGCTCCGACACTGTGCTCGAGAAGTTTGTCGGCAACATCCTTATCGACGTCGCCGAGGCGCTCGAGCACGTGCACAACTGCGGCTATCTGCACTACGACTTCAAGCCGGAAAACATCCTCGTCAGCCGCAACGGTAATGTACGATTGTGCGACTTCGACCTATCCCGCCCCATCCCCGAGACGCCGACCAAGATGCCGGACAACCCTGGCACGCCGGTTTACATGGCACCAGAGCAGTTGCGCGGGCGCGAGATCGATCAGCGCGTGGATATCTTCGCTTTCGGTGTGACCATGTACGAGACGCTGACCGGCCAGAAGCCGTTCAATGGTGACACGAGCCGCGAGGTATTGCTGGCGCAGAAGAACCGCGACTCCCATTTCGCCGCGCCGCGAGACCTGAATCCCTCAATCCCGGCAGCCGTCGAGAGCATCATTATGCAGTGCATCGAGTTTGATGCCGACAAACGATACCCGCACATCAGCTACCTCACCGCTGAACTCCGCAAAGCCCTTTACGTTTAAGCCAATCCTATGCCCTACAAAATAATCGGATCAGACTCACGGGAATACGGCCCGGTGGATATCGACGAAATCCGCGAATGGATCGACGAGGGCCGAGCCGATGCCAACACGCTGGTTTGTGAGGTGGATGGCAGCCAGTGGATCAAGCTTCGTGATCTGCCTGACGTTGCGGGCGCACTTCCTAGGACAGCAGCCGCCCAGCCAAGGGGCACGCTCCAAATCAACTATCTCGTCCCGGCGATTCTCTGCACCCTCTTTTGCTGTCTGCCGTTTGGCATTGCTGGAATCCTGTTTGCCGTTCAGGCCAACTCAAAGGTGCAACAGGGCGACATCGATGGTGCAGCAGCCGCTGCGTCCAAGGCCAAGCTGATGTGCCTCCTGAGTTTCGTGCTGGGCTTGATCAGCATCATCTGGTTTTTCAGCAGTGGTGAGTTTAACCGGATATTGCAAGAGATGCAGGAAACGATGCCGCGCTGATCGCGGCTACTTGGCCAAGCCGGCCAGCCTGTTGAACAACTCCGCTTTATCGGCCAAGTGCTCGGCTGGGTGATCGTTTGACAGCCAACCGAAACCGTTGCCATAAGCGGGACCGTTGACGACGCAGCCGTTGGTCTGGTTTTCGACGATTTGCGTTTGCCCCTGGCCAAGCGCCGAGTCGCGGTCGCCATCGACCTCGTATTTCCAGCCCAGCAAAAGTGCTTCCTTAAACCACTCGCGTAGGCTGGCTATGATCTTCGGCGTCGACTTGAGTTCGAGCAGCAGGTGGCCAATGCGGCTGCTGATTTTGCCAGCATTCAGCGGCTTGAGTTGGCCGTCGTCGGCCCGTTGAAAAATCTGGCCAACGGCAAAGTCGCTAATGGCGGCGGTGTGAAACACTCCGCCTGCAACTGGCTCCGCCCTAGCCAGGCACTCCAGTTTTTCAGTCAAGTCGGCTGTGGTTGTAAATTCTTGAAATCCAATGCCTTCAGGCATCTCTTTATGGGTGGCCGCGCGGCCGCGCAGCAGTGTCACCTCGTGGCCGTCATCGGCCAGGCGCTTGGCCAGACCGGTTCCAAGTTGGCCGGTCGAGTGGTTGGTCAACCGGCGAACCTGGTCGATCGGCTCATAAGTTGGTCCGGCGGTGACGATGCAGTGCATGGGGTTGGTCGCTTGGCCAAGCGGCGTCGGTTACGGCAGCGTTTTCGAGGCCATCATTTCGCGCAGTTTGAGTGAGTCGCTCGTCGGCGGTTGGCAGGCGGTGCCGGTGCAAAGGTACACGGCCGAGACTTTTTCCTCCGGCAATGTTTTGGCGAATTCCTCCACCGGCCCGGTGACGCCGAGCACGACTTTGTTCGGTTGATAGGCGGCGTGTGCGGCGGCGATGAGGTCGCGCGCCCCGGCGGACTTGGGGTCACCGGTGATCACGGCGCGGCGCGGTTCGTGCACGAGGAAGTCGAGCGCCTGCAAAAGGTACGGCACGGCGCTTGGGCCGTTGGTCATGTTGTCGCTGAAGAGCAGCAGCGACTTTTCGGCCATATCAGTGAAGTCCTTTTGCTCGGTGATTTTCCCGAGCCGAAGCAGCGCGAGCGCGGCGACCGAGTTGCCGGAGGGCACGGCGCCGTCGTAGTCCTCCTTAACCTTCATAATGAGGTTTTTGGTGTGGACGCTCTGCCAAAAGCCGCCGTTGACCTCGTCGTAAAACTTGGCCTTCATTGTGCCGGCGAGGTCGATGGCAAACAGCAGATGTTTCGGCTCGAGCGTGGTCTCGTACAGGTGTAGCACTCCGTCCATCAGAAAAGCGTAGGCGTCGAGCAACTGCACGTCGTCGCGTTTGCCCTCGCGCCAACGATGGTAGAGCGTCTTGCTTTCGGCGTCCCACAGTTCGCGCTGCAAAAAGGCGAGGTTCGCCTCGGCGGCTTCGAGGTATTTCGGTTCGCCGAGAACGACCGCAGCGCGGGCGGTTGCGCCGAGCATGAGGCCGTTCCACGACGAGAGAATCTTGTCGTCGAGGTGCGGTCGCACGCGCTTGGCCCGGACGTCGAACATTTTTTTGGTGGCCGAGTCGAGCAGCTTTCGCTCGTCGCCGCTGAGCTTGGGATCAACGATGCTGAGGACGTTTTGGCCTTTGAGCGGATCGGGGTCGCTGTGATCCTCGAAGTTGCCATGGGCCGTGATACCGTAGCGGCGGTTGGCCAGGGCGAACTCTTCTGGAGTGAGCAATGACTTCAGTTCGGCCTCGGTCCAGCAGTAGAATTTGCCCTCTTTGCCTTCACTGTCGGCGTCCTCGGCAGAATAGAAGCCGCCGTCCTTGTGGCGCATGTCGCGCAGGATGTAGCGGAGGATATCGCGAGCAACGTCAGCGTGCTTTTTCTCGCCGCTGATGAGGTGGGCGTCGAGGTATAGGTGGAGCAGTTGCGCGTTATCGTAGAGCATTTTCTCAAAGTGCGGCACGAGCCATTTCTCATCAACCGAGTAACGCGCGAAACCGCCGCCGATTTGGTCGTACATGCCGCCGGCCGCCATTTGGTCGCACGTGTTCAGCACCATGCGGATGCCATCCTGATCGCCGGTGCGGTGGGCATGGCGCAGTAGCATTAGTGGCAGGCTGGGCCGAGGGAACTTGGGCGCGCTGCCGAAGCCGCCGAAGCGAGGGTCGTATTGTGACTTGAACTGGTCGACCGCCTTGTCGAGCCAGAGCGGATCGAGCTTGATGTTGGCTTTGGCTTTCAGCGTTATACTCTCATCAATGCTTTGGCTAATTTCGTTGGCCGAGGTCAGAATTTCTTTGCGCTGAGTTTTCCACGCCGTGCCAAGTTGTGACAGCACATCGGTGAAACTCGGCCGACCAAACTTGCTCTCCGGCGGGTAATAAGTGCCGCCGTAAAACGGCTTGAGATCTGGTGTGAGCCAGACGTTGAGCGGCCAGCCGCCGCTGCCGGTCGTAGCCTGCACGAAGGTCATGTAAATTTTGTCCACGTCCGGTCGTTCCTCGCGGTCGAGCTTGATGCAGACGAAATGCTCATTCATCACCTTCGCCGTCGCCTCGTCCTCAAACGACTCGCGCTCCATTACATGGCACCAGTGACAGGTCGAGTAGCCGATACTGAGAAAAATCGGCTTGTTCTCGTCGCGCGCTTTCTTGAATCCCTCCTCACCCCATGGGTACCAGTCCACCGGGTTGTGCTGGTGCTGCTGCAGGTAGGGCGACACCTCGTTGGCCAAGCGGTTGGTGTGTTTCGGCTTCGTTTCTTCCTGGGGCGGCTTGGTTTCGGTCACGGTTACGGTGGTCTGGGGTGGGGCGGGCTTGGTCTCCGCCGGATCGGCGGCGGTGTCTTTCGATGCACCGCTTGGCTGGCAGCCGGTCAAGGCGAAGCCAGCCAGAGTGGCGCTTAACAGGGTCAAGGTGGATCGGTGCCTTTTCACGGGGGCAACCTTACGGTCTGTCCAGTGAGTCGCAAAGCCGGAAAAGGAGTTTCAAGTTCTGAGTGGGGATGCAGATTTTGGGGTCTCAAAAGGACCTATAGGATGAAATCCGTTTGAATCTCCAAAATCCGTGTTCCAATCTCTTTACCTCTTAATGCTCAGCTTGGCCAAGCGGGCGACGAACGACTCGGCCATACGCTCGATGTTGTGGGTTTGTAAGGCGGCTTGGCGGCCGGCGGCGGCGCACTTGGCCAAGCGCTCGCGGTCGAGCAGCAACTGCCCGATCGCATCGGCCAAGGCGGCGACGCTGCCTTTTTCGCAGATTACACCGGCTTGGTTTTGCTCAACCATCTCCGGGAAACTGGCGTGGTTAGGTGCCACCACCGGCACGCCGCTGGCCATCGCCTCGACCACATACAGGCCAAACGCTTCTCCAAACATTGCAGGCACGCTGAGCGCTGTGAGTCTACGGTAAAATGCTAGCTTTGCATCTCGGTCAAGGTTTGGCAGGAAGTCTGCATCGCCCAGCAGGCCGGCGGTCCGGAGCCGTTTTTTTTGTTCCCTGACGAAATCCTCGTCACCCGGTTGGCAGCCACCGCCGATGGCCAGCTTGAGCCCCGGCACTTGGTCGGTTTGCTTCAAACGTATGAACGCATCGACGAGTGTGTCTAGTCCCTTCTCTGGGCACATCCGGGCGAAGTAGCCCAGCACCGGCGGGTTGTCCGGTAGATCGCTTAGCTCGAAGCCGTTAAGATTAATGCCGTTGTGGATGCTTTCAATCTTGTCGGCAGGGATTCCGGCTCGCTGGGCCATGGTGTCGGCGTAATAGCGCGTCGGCGCGATGAACAGGTCGATATCAGCAGTGCGCTCACGAAGCTCGGCCCAAGTGTCCTCTCGCTGCGGGCTGGGCAGCGAGTCGAGAAACGCGTCCTCGCCCTCTAGCAGGCAGACTACTGGCACGCCAATCTCCTGCCTGATACGCTTAGCCAGGCCGGCGATCAACGCATTGGATAGGCAGATGACATCCGGTTGCTCGTGTTCCTTTAGCCAGACGATAAGCTGCTCGAGTTCGCGCGCCTGATTGCCAGCCTCGCCGCGCATCATCGAGAGCATTAGATCGCCGACGTCTGCGCCACGGGTCTTGCTGGCGAAATTACCAACCCAGTTGAGTAACCACCCGGAGGTTAACCATTTTCGCAGCCAGTTCGGTGCTTTTTGGAAACAGTTGAACTTCTGTGCGAGATAGACATTAAGCCCGCTGAAGAAGAGCGGCGTGCCCTCGCTTTGGTCCGCCTCATCAAGTGTGAGTGGGAGATACAGCGGAATCATCAGCGCATGGTGGCCCATCCGCCTGAGTTGCGTCACGAGAGCATTGTCGCGGAAGCAATTCCCGCAATACATGCCCCCTGCGCCGGGTGTGATCTGAATGATATTCAAGCCGCTGACTTGCGCTCCCTGAAGCGCAGAAAGTCTTTATGAAGACCACCCGCTTGGCCAGCAGAAACGTCGGAGTAATAGTGCAACTGAAAACTTGAAAGACGGCATGACCGGGCGCACCGTCTGCCGACTAAGCAAATGAATTGTCGCAAGCTTATGATAATACTCGCGCTGTGCCTAACCGCCGCAGCCCAGCCCTTGGCCAAGCTGCCCGGCCAGGCGCCGGAAAAGCCAAATGTGCTTTTCATTGTAATCGACGACTTGAACGATTGGCTGGGCTGTTTTGGTGGACACCCGCAGGCGATCACGCCGAACATAGATCGTTTGGCCAAGCGCGGCGTACTATTCTCCAACGCCCACTGCGCCGCGCCGCTCTGCGGACCGTCGCGCAATGCCATCTTCACCGGGCGCCAGCCGTTCCATACCGGCATGTACAGTAATAACGACAAGGGTTGGCATAAGGAAAACCCCGGTGTTCTGCTGCTTCCTCAAGTATTTAAAAACGCCGGTTACAAAACATTTGGCACAGGCAAACTTCTGCACGGAAGCAGTCGTAGTATTTTTCAGAGTGAGTTTTTCCCCGAGCAACGTTGGAGCCCGTTCGCCGGCAAGTCAGCCAACTACACCAAGGCCGAGTTACCGGGTAAGGGCGGCGACAACCCACGCCATGTCATTCGCATGAATGGCCGTGAGTACGTGCTGCCGTTTAATCGAATGCCAAGCGACCGCAGCCCTAACGATCCCAAGGGTGAGTCGTTTGACTGGGCGTCGCTGGACGTGGCCGACGGTGACATGGGCGACGGCAAAATTACCGACTGGGCGATTCAGAATTTGCGGAGGCAATCCGCAGCCAAGCCTTTCTTTATGGCTGTCGGCTACTACCGCCCGCACATTCCATTATACGCGCCAAAAAAATATTTTGACCTGTACGACGGTATCGATATCAAACTGCCGCTAGTCCGCGAGGATGACCTTGAGGACCTCAGCCCGGTCGCGAGCAAGTGGGCCCTTGAAGCCGTTACTGCTGGCGCTCACGCCACAACGGTCAAACATGGACAATGGCAGGCGGCGGTCAGGGCCTACCTTGCCTGCGTCACCTTCATTGACGCACAGGTCGGTCGCATCCTCGATGCGCTTGACTCGACATCGCACAGCAAAAACACATGGGTAATTTTGTTTGGCGACCACGGGTGGCATCTCGGCGAAAAACAGCACTGGGGCAAATGGACCGGCTGGCAGCGTTCCACGCAGGTTCCTCTGCTCATCCTCCCGCCAAGCTTTAGCGAAGGTCGATTCGCCACAAATGCAATCTGCGACAACCCTGTGAGCCTCATCGACCTTTACCCCTCGCTCGTTGATCTGTGCGGATTGAAGCAGGTCCACCGTCTCGATGGTCAGTCACTTCGCCCCCAACTCACGAACCCAGAAGCCATCAGTAATCGTCTTGCCATCACCACGTTTGACAAAGGAAACCATGCCATTAGCGGCACAAACTGGCGCTACATCCGATACAGCGACGGCAGCGAGGAACTTTACCATCGAAAAAACGACCCCCACGAATGGACCAACCTCGCAGGCAAGCCTAACTATGCCAAAATCGTGTCCCGCTTTGCCAAGTCCCTCGACGTGAGATTGAGTAGAATCAAGTGAATCAAGGCTGGTTAATGATTAGAATCCGATTATCCCGCAACATGCCGTTTGCCGATACGAGCAAATATGACTTGTGTTTTTTGGGGTCAATGTTTCTTTTGAGGCCTTCGGCCTGAGTAACTTTGGTGTTTTTCTAGATCGGATTCATGGGGAAAAAAGCCTTCACGTTAATTGAACTGCTGGTGGTTATTGCCATCATAGCGATTCTGGCTGCGATGCTTCTGCCGGCATTGTCGCGTGCCAAGGCCAAGGCGCAGGAGGCGTACTGCGTCAACAACAACAAGCAGATCCTCCTCGCTGGAAAGATGTACACCTCCGACAACGATGACAAAAATGTCGTGATATTCGTCCATCCGCCCTTTTCAAAAGTGTTCCACACCTGGTATGAGCTGCTCGATCCGTACCTGAACACGACCAACATCCTCGTCTGCCCGTCGCGCAAGGGTAAACGCATTAAGACCACCCATGTCGGCGGCACGCCTTTCCCTTATCCCGTGGCGACCGACTACGCTATGAACCACGTGCTCGGCGGCGAGTTGAGCCACTGGGTCAATTATGTACACACCAAGGATTCCAGCGTGAAAAATCATTCCAAGGTGGTTTATCTTGTTGACTCTGGTGTGCAGGCCAATGCCAGTAAAAACCCGAGTGTCGATGTCAGCTCACGCACCAAGCTGGGTGCATTTATGATTGGTGATCCCGCTGTCATGATCAAAGGCTCCGGTTGCCCCCCTTGCATGACCGGCACTAGCAACCCGTGGTGGGGTGGCCCGCACCTGCGTCATGGCGGGCGCAGTGTCAACTCGCTCTCCGACGGGCATGTTGAGGCGATGGATCCCTTCTGGTTTCACGCCGGGACGCCTTGGTTGAACCCAGCCTTAGGCGGCCAGTAAAAGTCGGCCCTGCGCATGGAATTTACCGCCAGCACCACGCACTTGATAATTAAAGTGGCTCTCAAGGTGTTTTATTTTTTGTAGAGGATTGCTTGCTCTTTATATGAACAGTCAGGGAACCATCTTTCTCCGCAAGCACGGCGCCAGGACGACTGAAGAATTGAAATGAAACACCTTCTACTCACAACAGTTGCAGCCGTGTTATCCGTCTCAAGTTTGGTTTTTGGAGAGCGGCCCAACATTATTTTTATCATGTCTGATGATCATGCGAGGGAGGCGATCGGGGCATATGGCTCATGGTTAAAAAAATATTGTCCCACGCCCACAATTGATCAGTTGGCTGCAGAGGGCATGCGATTTACCAATGTTTTCTGCAACAACTCCATCTGTTCACCCAGTCGTGCAAGTATTTTAACTGGACAATACAGCCACAAGAATGGGGTTCCAAATCTCAACGGTTCCATCAGTGAAGATTCACCGCAGTTGGCCGTAGGATTAAAAAAGGCCGGTTATCAGACAGCGGTGTTTGGTAAATGGCATCTTACCTCCCGCCCAACGGGTTTTGACACTTACAAGGTCACTCGTGGGCAGGGTTCATGGTTCGATCCTATTTTTTATACCCAAAATGGGCAATGGTATGGCAGCAGAAAAAAACGTGAAATAGTGCCAGGCGAAAAACACACCGGCTATTGTTCAGATATCTATACAGATCAGGCATTAGCATGGTTGAAGGCGCGTGATGCAAAGAAACCATTCTGCATGATGTTGCATTTCAAGGCACCGCACCATTCCTATGAGTACCCAGAGCGCTGGAAGGATTACCTCAAAGAAACACTCATACCGGAGCCGCCCAGTCTCCACGAGGACGTCGAAAAAACCAGTCCCCGGCTTAAGGGCGTGCACACCTGGCACATGGTCCGTAAAAACGGCTATTTTGGCCGACACGAAACGGACAAGGATCCTCCCATGTGGCCGCACGACGGTACCACTCGTGGCAAGACTTCTGCGGCATATCAGCACATGATTCACAAATATCTTCGTGCTGTGGGAGCTGTGGATGACAATATCAAGCGGGTAATGGATTTTCTTGAACAGGAGAATATCAAGGATGAAACTATGGTTATCTACACCAGTGATCAAGGGTACTGGCTTGGCCAGCACGGCCTTTATGACAAGCGGCTTATTCTGGAAGGATCCATCAAGATGCCCTTCATCGTTAGGTACCCTGGGGAGATCAAGGCGGGCTCAATCAATGATTCTTTGTGCAGTAATGTGGATTTTGCACCCACACTGCTTGGTGTTGCCGGGATTCCGATTCCCAAGGCTATGCAGGGAGTGAGTCTGCGTCCACTTTTACAGGGGCGCCACCCGACCAATTGGCGCAAGGGAATCTGGTATGCCTACTGGGCGACCGGACATTTCCACTGGGGCGTTCGTACCCGCCAACACAAACTAGTACGATTTTCTGGCACAACAGACTATGAGTTCTATGATTTGGGCAAAGATCCGAATGAAATGAACAATCTTGCCGGCCAGCCCAGTTATGCCAGAGCCACTGCACAAACCGAAAAAATTCTTGAGAAACTAATCAAGGAAGTTGATATCAAACCAAGCCAAATGCCGGGAGCCAACAGGTAATGAAACACCTCCCACTAACAACAATTGCAACTGTGCTTTTGGTGGGGCTGGCTTCCACACGGCCCATGGCGGACGAGGCCCTGAAATACTGGCCGCAGTGGCGGGGGCCAACCTGGAACGGCGTAGCGTTGCAAGCTGACCCTCCAGTCACTTGGAGCGAGACGGAAAACTTGCTCTGGAAGACTCCTGTCGATGGCAAAGGGTGGGGGACTCCGATTATTTGGGGCGAACGGATTTTTCTGCTGACCGCGATTGCCCTCGACAAGAAGATGGCCATTCCGGACGTCATTCCCGCCGGCACGCCAAACATAAATCTGCATCCCCAGGTGGTCGATTCGTGGAAACCACAGAAGTTTGCGATCGTGTGCATCGACCGGATCACCGGCAAGCTGCTCTGGAGTCAGACCGTTCACGAGGCGATGCCGCACCAGGGGCATCACCGCAAGGGCGGGTTTGCTTCGGCGTCACCTGTGACCGACGGCCAGCATATTTACGCCTATTTCGGTTCGTTCGGCCTCTATTGTTACGACTTCGAGGGACGGTTCGTCTGGAAAAAATATTTTGAACCGCAAGCGATGGAAGACTCGTTGGGCGAAGGCAGTTCGCCGGCTCTTTTCGGGGACACGCTCGTGATTGTCGTCGATACGGAACGGCAGTCGTACGTGGTGGCGATCGACAAGAGGTCCGGCGAGGAAATCTGGAAGCAGGATCGTGACGAGACCTCGAACTGGACCACGCCGTGCATCTTCACCCACGCGGGTCGTCGCCAGGTGGTGGTCAACGGAAAGACAGTACGATCCTACGACTTGGCCACGGGCGAGCTGATCTGGCGATGTGGCGGTCATACCGCGAGCGCGATCCCCATGCCTGCGGTCGGCCACGGCTTGGTTTTCACTGCCAGCGGTTGGAAGAAAGATACGCTTCAGGCGATCGCATTGGGCAAGCGCGGTGACTTGACCGGTAGCGAGAGTGTGGTCTGGTCGCTCCGTCGCGGTGTACCCTACGTGCCCTGCCCGATGCTCTGGGGCGAGGAGATCTACCTGCTGGAAGACCGGAGTTTCTTCTCTTGCCTCGGCGCGACGGATGGCGCGCGTCGTTACCTGAAACACCGTTTGCCTGGGAACCTCAACTTCAGTGCCTCGCCAGTCGGAGCGGCGGACCGTATCTACCTGCTCAGCGAGGCAGGCAGAACAGTCGTTCTTCAGCGCGGCCCTGAAATTAAAGTGCTGGCGATCAACGAACTGAACGAGACGTTCTATGCGTCGCCAGCCATCGTCGGCGACGCCATCTACCTACGTGGCAATAAACATCTATTTTGCTTTGCGAAGCCTTCGCGCTGAATAGGTCGATTCTTTGAGACATTCATTCATCTTCTCGGGGCCGTTGTCAGTTGGACAGGACTCTGGGTTCACATTTCATCCCAACCCGACCCTGCTCAGGAAGGACTAAAACAACGCGGTTACCGAGGCCGAGGCAAGGAGGTTCTGGTTCATGATGTCCTGAGGGGGGGCTTTGCGCCGGGTGAGAATTACAATACACTTGTCTCAACTTTTTGGACAAACGTGAAGTGAAACGCTTACTAATTACAACAATCCTGTGCTGTTGGTGGGGTAACTATCGATTCAATCAATACAACCATTGATTTTATCAATGAATGGGTTTCATACAATAACTGTTAACTTGCCTCCTCAGTCGCTGGATAACAGTCAACGAAAGGAAGATTGTGGTAAAAAAGATCAGCTTAAAAAGCCGTCGGTATCAGATAAGCATATCCACTAAAGAGCAAGATGAAGAATTGGCATGTCGTCGGCACGATGTTTACGCCGTTGAGTTGAGACAACATGAAACGAATCGTATTGGGCGGTTAGGGGATTCCCTCGATGACTACAATGTAAATTTTGTTGTATGCGTTGAGGGAGAATTGGCAGGATTTATAAGTTTGACGCCACCGGGCAAACGAGAGTTTTCAATAGATAAGTATTTTAAAAGAAGTGATCTTCCTTTTAGGGTTGATGAAGCTGTTTGGGAAACTCGCCTTTTAACTGTTTTCAAGAAGCATAGAGGGAGTGTTATTTCCGGGTTATTAATGTACGGAGCTCTCAGGTGGGTAGAGTCTCATGGAGGCAAGCAGATTGTAATTATTGGTCATCGCGGAATCAATGAAATGTACAAGAGATTGGGATTTCAAGCGTTGGGGCTTTCAGCCCAATCTGGTGAATTAACATATGACCTCTTGCTCGGGACTGTTGCCCAGCTTCGAGACAAGTCCGAGGGACAAGGGAAAATACTCAATAGACTTTTTGATCAAACAGATTGGCAACTCCCTGTTCCGTTTAATCCACCTGTCCCCTGTTTTCATGGGGGTGCTTTTTTTAAGGCGATTGGAGATTGCTTTGATCAGCTAGACCGGAAAGATTCTATTGTTAATGCGGATGTCCTTGATGCTTGGTTCCCGCCTTCGCCGAAAATTATTTCTTCGATAAATGAAAATCTGTCTTGGCTGTTAAGAACATCCCCCCCGACTGGTTGCGAGGGTTTTCTCTCAAAGGTGGCAAATGCGCGAGGTGTAAAACCTTGTAACGTACTTCCCGGAGCAGGTTCTTCTGATCTAATTTTCAGGGCATTTAGACAATGGTTAACACAGTCTTCAAAGGTGTTAATTCTCGACCCGACCTACGGGGAGTATTCACACGTGCTTGAAAAAGTTGTGCGATGCAGAGTAGATCGAGTTCCTTTGAAATATAAGAATGGGTTCGCGTTAGACTTAAATGATTTTGAGCAAGCCCTTGAAAAGAAATACGATTTGATTGTTCTCGTTAACCCTAACAGCCCAACCGGGAAGTTTTTGTCAAAAGAGAAGATGATTAAGATACTCAGCCAGATTCCTCTAACCACTCGGGTCTGGGTGGATGAAACCTACATGGAATACGCGGGCTTTGGTCAATCGCTAGAGCAGGTTGCTGTATCCAGCGAAAATGTTATCGTCTGCAAATCCATGTCAAAGGTATATGCGTTGAGTGGCGCTCGCGTTGCTTATCTTTGTGGTGGACAGCATCAAATGGAACCACTACGAACGATCACTCCTCCATGGGTGATTAGCATGCCAGCTCAACTTGCTGGTGTTTATGCATTAGATGACCCTAGCTACTACGAGGCCCGTTACAAAGAAACTCATATTCTGCGGGAAGCGCTTAGTTCTAAGCTGAGTGAAATTGGTTTGGAAGTTTTTCCCAGCGTAGCGAATTTCCTGCTTTGTAAACTTCCTGAGGGTGGGAAATGTGCAAAGGATGTTGTGGAAGCGTGTGTTTTGGAAGGAGTATATTTAAGGGATGTCAGTTCCATGGGAATGTCTATTGGGGCAAATTACCTGAGAGTTGCTGTGAAAGATAAACTAGACAATGAGCGAATTCTAAACGCCTTGAAAACTGCAATAAACGGTTAAGAGGTTCCTGTCATATGAAACAGCTCCTAATTACAACAATCGCAGCCGTGCTGTTGGTGGGTGTTGTGAGTGTCATTGCGGAGCCCGAACCTAAAGTACTGTTGATGCATACCCCTGATGGGATTGAGTTCGGCATTTGGGGCAACACGAAGCGTGAACAACCGGCTCCGACCTTGATCGTACTGGCTACGACAATAGAGAACACACTGAACTCAGCGTATTACCGTCACTGCGGCAACCAATTAGCCAAGCGCGGATACCTTTGCATTTCAATTAATCTGCCCTGTCACGGTGATCAACGGGTTGACGGGGAACCCGAAGGTCTGCCGGGTTGGAGTCATCGCGCAGCTCGGGGTTCGGACTTCGTTGCGGAATTCAACAATCGCCTGTCGAAGGTTCTTGATCACCTCGTCAAGCAAGGGATCTCCGATCCAGAAAAAATCGCCGCTTGCGGGACATCGCGCGGTGGATTTCTTGCGCTTCACGCGGCTATTTACGATCCACGGGTGAAATGCGTTGCCGGTTTTGCCCCAGTGACGGACCTGTCCGTTCTGCGCGAATTCAAATCAACCAGCGAATGCCAACTGGTCAGGGAGTTCAACCTGATCAACCGGGCCAAGGATCTCGCCGGCCGGAAGGTTTGGATCGTCATTGGCGACCAGGATAAACGGGTGGGCACCGATCATGCCGTCCAACTGGCAAGGGAAATTTCCAAGGAATCGCGCAAACTAAAGTTACCCAGCAGGGTAACGCTGCATGTTCTGCCTGAGCCACGCGGCCACACGATTCCCGACGGGGCAGACAGAATGGCTGCCGACTGGATTTTCCAAGAGATCGGCCCAGATCAATAATTTATTGGTTGCACTTTTTAGCGCAGCGCACCTTCCGTCGAAGTAACGACTCTTCTGGGATAAAAGCTGGATTTTTTTTTGCCGTACCACGACCATCCAGAGGGTTAATCCGCTGGAGTATTGAATAGGCATAGCATAAAAAAAAATCCAATCTATCGCGTTGCTTTTAGCGTTGGCATGGCGGCTCTGCTGCTTTTAGCCATCGGAGGTATCGCCTCGGAAGATTGGTGGTCGTTGCAACCCCTCGCCAAGGTTGACCTGCCGTCGGATGGCTTGGCCAGGCATCCCATCGATGCTTTCGTTCAACAGCGCTTGGGCAAGGATGGGTTGACGCCGTCGCCCCCGGCGGAACCGAGAACGCTGATTCGCCGCCTTCACTTCGACCTCCTCGGGTTGTCACCGTCGCCAGAGACAGTGGCTGAGTTTGTCGGTAATCCCACCGATCCAGCTTACCATCAACTAATTGATCGCCTGTTGGCCTCGCCGCGTTACGGCGAACGGTGGGCGCGACACTGGCTCGACGTCGCACGCTACGGCGAGAGCAACGGCTTCGAGTACAACGAACCGCGCCGCAACGCCTGGCCGTATCGCGACTGGATCATTGACTCGCTTAACACTGACATGCCGTACGACGAATTCGCCCGGATGCAAATCGCTGGCGATATTTTGAGGCCCGGACGCAAGGGCGCTGCTGCTGTTGGTTTTCTCGTCGCCGGAACGCATAACACTGTGCTTGGGGCGAGCCCGCTGATGAAAAACCAGGCGAGGCAGGACGAACTCGGCGAGATCGTCGGCACGGTAACTCAGGCGTTCCTCGGGCTGACGGTGCAGTGTGCGCGTTGTCACAATCACAAGACCGATCCGATTTCCACCGAGGAATACTACTCGATGGCGGCGCTTTTTGCCGGCGTATGGCACGGCGCGCAGCATGGAGTGCATTCGGTGCGTGTCGCCAATCCCGGTGTGATGAGAGTTCACCTGCGCGGTAGCGCTGCCTCGCTTGGCCAAGAGGTCCCGCCGGCCGGTGTCTCTGCCTTGGCCGGTGTGAGCGCCGATTTCAAATTAACCTCCGCCGCGAGCGACGCCGAGCGGCGCAAAGCAGCAGCCGACTGGATGACCAATCCGGCAAATCCGCTGTTCAGTCGCGTGATCGTGAACCGCATTTGGCACCATCATTTCGGCCGGGGACTAGTCAGGGAACCAAGTGACTTCGGTACGGGTGGCGGAAAGCCCAGTCACCCCGAGCTACTCGACTGGCTAGCCAGCCGGTTTCAGCAAAACAATTACAGTCTGAAATCGCTGCATCGGCTCATCGTCACCTCGATGACGTATCGCCAATCGTCCGCTTCGCGACCGGATGCGCTTGGCCGCGACCGCGAGAATCGATTGCTTTGGCGCTTTGCGCCGAAGCGCCTTGAGGGTGAAGCGGTGCGTGACTCGTTGTTGCAAGCCGCCGGCATGCTGAACACGCAACAAAGCGGTCCGAGCTACGAGGACGTGAAGGAAATCCATTTCAACGCCGGGCGCTACTATAATCCAATAGAGGTGAAGGGGCCAAAGTTTGATCGCCGTACGATATATCGTTTCTCGCCGCGCGGGGAACGAGACGCCATCCTGGACACATTCGATTGCCCCGACCCCTCCGCCACTGCTCCTACTCGCGCCGTGACGACCACTCCGTTGCAGGCGCTAAGTTTGAGCAACAACGTGTTTGTATGGCGTATGGCTGACGACTTGGCTAATCGCATACGAAAAGAGGCCGGCGAGGCGCCGCTTGGCCAAGTACGGCGAGCTTGGCAGTTGAGCTTGGGACGGGAGCCGGACGGAACCGAACGCAGCAAAGCGACAGCAATGATTGCTAAACACGGTTTACGATCACTATGCCGGGCATTGTTTAATAGCAGCGAATTTGTAGTAATCGAATGAACGTGTGCGCACAGAGCATTGATCGTCGTCGGTTTTTAAACTGGGCCGTGCACGGGTTGGGCGCAACCGCGTTTACAAGTTTGTTGCGGGCGGAGGAAGCCGCTGTCCTTCGGCCGCACCTTGCTCCCAAGGCCAGGCGGGTAATCAATATCTGCCTCGTCGGCGGCTTCAGCCAAATCGACTCGTTTGACTACAAGCCGAAGTTGACCGAGTTCCATGGCAAGACACCGCCGGGCAAAAAACCGGAGCCGTTCTTTGGTCGCGTCGGGTTGCTGCGCAAAAACGATTGGGCATTCAGGCAGCGCGGCCAAAGCGGCCTCTGGGTGTCGGATTTGTTCCCGCACTTGGCCAAGGTCGCCGACGAACTGACCGTGATTCGCTCGATGTACTCCGATACGAGCAACCACACCCCGGCGTTGTTCATGTCAAACAGCGGATTCCAGACCAATGGCTTCCCGTCGCTCGGCGGCTGGTTGTCTTACGGACTAGGCAGCGCTTCCGACTCGCTGCCGGCGTTTGTCGTGATCCCCGACCGGCGTGGTGCCCCCAGCGGCGGATCGGCGAACTGGAACAATGGTTTTCTTCCGGGCGAACATCAGGGCGTCGTGTTTCGTTCCAGCGAACAACCGGTGCGCGACCTTTTCCCCCCGAAACAAGTTGCTGAAGAGGCACTCGAGGCCACGAATAGTCTACTTGCGTACATGCAGCACAAACAACTTCAGCGGCTCGGCGGCGTGGATGACATTTTAGGGGCGCGTCTTCGAAGCTACGAATTGGCTGCGCGCATGCAGGTTTCAGTGCCCGAAGTGGCCGATCTCGACAGCGAACCGAGGCGCATTGCCAAGTCGTACGGCCTGGGCGGAAAGGAGACTGGCGATTTTGCGCGCAACTGCATCCTCGCGCGGCGACTACTGGAGCGCGGTGTGCGGTTTGTGCAGTTGTTCTCCGGCGGCCCGCTGGGCGGCAAGCCACGCACGAGCTGGGACGGCCACGAGGACATGATCAGCAACCACACGCGTGAGGCGTTGCGCATCGACCAGCCGGTGGCTGCCCTGCTGAAGGATCTTAAGCAACGCGGCATGCTCGAGGACACACTTGTGACGTTCACCACTGAGTTTGGCCGGACACCGTTCACCCAATCGCCGTCAAACAAAGTCGGTCTCGGCCGCGATCACAACGGCCCCGGATTTACCGTGTGGATGGCTGGGGCCGGCTTGCGCCCTGGAACCGCCTATGGCAACACGGACGAGACCGGCCATCGCGCCGAGGAAAACCGTGTTAGCTGGCACGACTTCCACGCCACTGTTTTGCACCTGCTCGGCATCGACCATGAGCGACTGACCTTCTATCATAACGGCATCCAGCGCCGCCTGACCAACGTCCACGGCCACATCATTAGC
The DNA here is from genome assembly GCA_002299785.1 of Verrucomicrobia bacterium UBA673. Taxonomy (GTDB): domain Bacteria; phylum Verrucomicrobiota; class Verrucomicrobiia; order Limisphaerales; family UBA1096; genus UBA1096. Next base: position 2,592 of record DBNL01000064.1, on the reverse strand, counting down.
GATCTACTAGCTTAACCAAGATGAAACTCCTAGTTACCACAATTGGAACCGTCCTCGCGCTTTGTTGCGGCGACTCGTCGTTGCATGCCGCCAAGCCAGGCGATTTGCCGCCTAACTTTGTTATCCTGCTCAGCGATGATCAGAGTTGGGTAGGATCGTCCGTGTTGATGGACCCGGTCGACAAGCGGACTCGCAGTGATTATTTTCGCACACCGCACTTGGAACGCCTGGCCAAGCGCGGGATGTTATTTTCGCAAGGCTACTCGCCAGCACCGTTCTGTTGTCCTACTAGGCGCAGCCTGCTCGTTGGACAATCGCCGGCACGACATATTTATCAGAAAGATCAAAAGAACTGGACCGCCAACTACCGCAAGCAGTTGAGCCTGCCGCAGATGCTCAAGCATGCCAATTCGGCCTACCAAACCGCTCACTTTGGCAAGTGGGACATGCGCTTTGACAAAGTGACACCCAGGGAGATGGGCTACGACGTGAGCGACGGCTACACGGACAACGGGACCGGCGGCTCAAAGGGAACCGGGGGGCCCGCAGCCAAGAATGACCCCAAACTGATCCGTAGCCTGACCCAGCGCACTTGTGACTTCATGGAAACGCAGGCCAGGAGCGGTAAGCCGTTCTTCGTTCAGGTGTCGCACTACGCGGTGCACCTCGATATTTTTTATAGCGAAGACTCGCTCAAAAAAACCAAGCGCTTGGCCAAGGGCAAAAAGCACACCATGCCGGAGTTCGCCGCCATGACCCAGGACCTTGATGATGGCATTGGAGCGGTGATGGACAAAATCGAGTCTCTTGGTCTGCAGGACAACACCTACGTGTTTTTCCTCTCCGACAACGGTGGTCGCCTCACCATGCAAGGGCAGAAAAACAAGAAGCTCCCGCGCAACCATCCACTGCGCCAGGGAAAGGGCTCAATGTATGAGGGCGGTTTACGGGTGCCGTTCATTGCGGTTGGCCCGAGAATAAAACCAGGCAGCCAGAGCCGCGTGCCCGTCACCGGACTGGACCTTTTCCCCACCCTGGCTGAGTTGGCGGATTACGCGAAGCCGCTGCCCAAGTCTCTCGATGGTGGCAGCCTGACAAAGCTGCTCCGCAACCAGGGTCAAGGCGCAGTGCAACGCTCAAATTCATTCCTTCTGTTTCACCAAGCTGTCGCCCGCACCGCGCAGACGGCATTGATTCAGGGCGACTATAAACTGGTCAAAACTTGGAAAGGCAATCGCCTCGAGTTATTCGATCTTTCGAAAAGCGTCGAGGAAGACATTAACCTTGCAGAAAAACTGCCGGGCAAGACAGAGGAGTTGCATGGGTTGATGACTGGCCACTTAGATAATGTCGGCGCTGAAACTCGAAAGATCACCACCAAAAAA
>DBNL01000064.1:0-818 GCA_002299785.1 Verrucomicrobia bacterium UBA673 | reverse complement strand
TGTGTGAAGTCGCAGTCAGCAGAAAGATCGACTTTGGAGGTTGCTAAAACTAATATTCTTACGGGTGGTCCATACTGTGTCTGATAGATTAATATGAAAATACCACTTACTTTTGCTTTTCTTATAATCCCGTATTTTTCCTGCTTTGCTGAAATTACAGGTTATTGGAACTTCAATTATTCTCTAAAGGCAACCATTGGTGAGAATCTCGAATGGGCTTGGGAACAGGGCGATGCAACTTTTGGGACAACCGACACGTTCGCCATTCCGGGTATTCAGGGGAAATCTGTAAATGTCTTGAAATTCCCAGATTCAGATGAACTCAGTGATTTTTCAGGCATTGAAGTATACGTTGGAGCCGAACTTGATGAGGATAACTGGCTTTTCAACGAGTACTCTATCATTGCCGATATTCTTTACCCTGAAACTTCCTCCACCGACACAAGGGCAATTGTGTCAAATGCGCCCATCGAGCAGGCAAGCGTAATTATCAATGGTGAGGGAAAAATCGGAGGAGCTAGTTTCCATGGAGAAATACTGGCGAACAACTGGTACAGGATTGCGATAGTGGTGAGTCACTCCAGTAATAACATCAACTATTATCTGGACGGTAAAAAGGTTGGACAAGAAGCTATTGGGGGCCTGATTGATGGTGAAGGAGAGCATTCGCTGGGGGATTTCTTTTATTTGTTCACAACCGATGGACTGTCCAAGGGCGGTTACATCAGCAGTGTGCAGTTTCATAATCTGGCACTTCCAGATTCTATGGTTAGTGATTTAGGGGGTACCACCAAATTATATGAGCCGGCGGACATCAC
>DBNL01000114.1:8851-16307 GCA_002299785.1 Verrucomicrobia bacterium UBA673 | reverse complement strand
CCGATGGTCGGTAGGATCGCATCGAGAACGGCGGTCTTGCTTCGTGTGTAGCCAACGCCATTGCGGATCACCACCTCGTAACGGCCCATGTGTTCGGGTTGGTAATTGTCAATCGTGTACGTCGCCGTCACCGCCCCAGCAATATCCTTTTTCTCAAACCGCCACTGATAAGTGAACGGCTCAGCGCCCTTGAGTTGCACCGCCAGTGAGACCGTCGAACCGAACTCCATGATGGTTTGGCTAGCCGGATGTTGCGTGACCACCGGCGGGTCGTCGGGCTGGAACTCCATGAATCCCCACCACGTGCCCCAACGGTCACGCTTTTCAACCGCGATGTCTGCCTGCTTAATGTTGCGCGTCTCGGCGTACATCTGGATAGTCCACATGTCGGTATCGTTGTTGGGGTCGACCTGTGCAGCGCTGTAATCGCCCCAGCTGTTGCGGCCATCGGGACGCAGCTTCACATACGGGGCGACGCCGGCCTTGAACAGCGTCGGCTTGCTCATTTGGCCAAGCGGATCGGACGCCTTGCGGTAGGAAAAATAAGCGCTAGCATAAGTGTCCTTGCTGAACCCAGAGTAGCCGATCAGCACGTCGCTGTTTTTGTTCACTGCCACGCTGGGAAAGGTGTAATGCTTAACGGCGTTTGTGTCCTGAATAAAGCCGCGTTGGAGGATCGACGCATTGGTCTCAAGGTTCCACCATTGGATCGCTGTACGGTTCACATTCGTCACGCCCTCGGGCAAAAAAACATGATGCGCGGCCCACAGCTTACCGTTGCGCTTGGCCAAGGCTTGCATGCGTGAGTCGTTGGCAAAAATGCTCTTTGTGCCCGCCTTCTGCGGCGAGATATTTGTTCTACCGATGGAAAACTCCCACTCCTCGATACCGTCCAGCGGCGTACGGGCGTAGTCGGGGGTGTAATGCTCCTGACCCACCCTACCGGACAGGGCGCTGATCCGCAGGCCATACGTGTCCTGCTCAGTGATGAACAGCAGATTGGTGTCATTGGCATCGTACGTCGTTGCTGGTACGACGGTGAAAAAACCGGGATCGTCAAATTGTGTGTAGCGTGCCTTCCCTTCTTGAATATAGTCCGGTTTATGGAAGGCAAAAATACGCGAACCAACAAATTCCTTGGTACCTTCTACTTGGTTGGTGCGCTTGTAAATATTCACCGAGGCGGCCAGCCATTTCTTGTTATAGCCAACATTCGGATAATCGGCGTAAAGATAGCTGTCCAGAAGGGCTTCCGGGTGGACGCGGATCGAAGCCATGTCCCAGTCACCGGTCGGATCACTCGTCTCCGACAGGGCAATCAACACCGCCGACTTGGTGGTGTTCACATCGGCGATGGTGAAAACTACCCAGCGCTTGTCCAAATGGTCGTAAACGACCTTCGGGTCGAACACAAAACCGTGGCTAAAGCCGGCCCAGAAATCGGCCAGGCCCACCTTGCTTACCAGCTCACCCACACGGGTCTGGATGGCAATCTCGGTGTTGAGAGCCACCACCAGATGCTCGGGGCCCACCGCGCCGTGCGTATCCGCCGGAATCGCCGTGTGGTTGTCGATGACGGCTAAAAAATCATCCCGCACGCCCGGCTCAAAATCACCGCCCAATAGCCTCGTACCATTCAGCCTAGACTTGGCCGCGCCAGCCGGCGCACCCATTTTCTGAATGCTCAACAACCGATGCCGTCGAACAGTCTCGTCCGGCTCCGGGTTTGCCGCAGCCAACCGCTTGGCCAAGGATGCGAAATTCATCGTGAGCGTGCGGATCTCCGAGTAGTCGTCGCCGAGCGTGCTTGGCTTCGTGTCGTAGCGCTCTGGCGCGGCGGACTCCAAGCCGGGCGGCAGCGGTGGCAGCGGTGCAATCCCGATCAGATCGTCACTCGGCAAGTCGTCCTCGCTATCCGTCCCCGCAAGCCATCTCGCGTAACCTGGCAGCAAGTCACCAAGGCCAGACTCCAGTTCGCGCCTGGCCAAGCCGATAGCTAGCGGTGCCATTCGATAGCCATCGTTTGTGAACACATCGACCGCACCGACGTCCGCTTGGCCAAGCGGCGTTTGGGACTCGATCATCATGTCGAGATCACCGTCACCGTCGAGATCCGAAAGAGTGATGGACGGCGTCTCGCGCGGCGCGGGTGCCTTGACAGGCCCGCTTGCCCAAGTCACGGCAAAAACCATACCGGACGTGATACAAACGGGCACAAAAAGCACCTTCCAACGTCGGGCCAAACGCTGAGTATGACGAAGAAGGGGGATCATGGTTGAGTTGCGTTAAAGTTTATCGAGGTTCATTCGACTATAACGAGCCTCAATTATGGCCCTCCAACCACGACCGAGTCAATGCCTTGCACCCCCCATAAAGCCCCCTATACTACCGCCCGTGCTGGATATCAGAGAGATTCGAGATAAACCCGATCACGTCCGGGAACGCCTCGCCACCCGCGGTGAGGAGTTTGCCTCCAAGGTGGGCGACGTCGTACGACTCGACGCGGAGCGCCGCGAGGCCATCACCGCCGTCGAGGAGCTAAAGGCAAGACGCAACTCTGCCTCCAAGGAAATCGGTGCGCTTATGGGCCAGAAAAAGCCTGACGAGGCCGAGTCCAAAAAAGCCGAAGTGCGCGACATCGGCGATCAGATTTCCGCGCTGGACAACAAAGCCGCCCAAGCCGACGGTGAGCTGCGCGAAATCCTCCTGCGCCTGCCCAATCTCCCGCACGCCGACGTTCCAGTCGGAGACAGTGAGGACGACAACATTGAAATTCGCCAGTGGGGTAAGAAGCCAGACTACGATTTCGAGCCCAAGCCGCATACCGAGCTTTGCGAGAGTCTCAGGCTGGTGGACTTCGCCCGCGGAGCCAAGCTCGCCGGCAGCGGCTTCCTGCTCTACAGCGGCTGGGGTGCGCGGCTCGAGCGCGCGCTCATACAATATCTGCTCGACCTGCACGTGCACGATCACGGCTACACCGAGATGTCCCCGCCGTTCATTGTAGGCTACGACTGCATGATCGGCGTCGGTCAGTTCCCCAAATTCGAGGACCAAGCTTACATGGTGCAGGAAGGGCTCGACGAGGAGAGTCGGGGCAAGCTGTACCTAGTCCCCACCGCAGAGGCGCCGGTCGCCAATATCCACCGTGAGGAATTACTCAAGGCCGGCGAGCTGCCGAAAAACTACTGCGCATACAGCCCTTGTTTTCGCGCCGAGGCCGGTGCAGCCGGGGTCGGAACGCGCGGCATGATACGCGTACACCAGTTCGACAAGGTCGAGTTGATCAAAATTGTCGAGCCAGAGACCAGTTACGACGAACTCAACAAACTGCTGGGCCACGCCGAGAAGGTGCTACAGTCGCTCAATCTCCATTATCGCATCCTGCAACTTTGCACCGCCGACATGAGCTTCGGCAGCGCAACCACTTACGACATCGAGGTCTGGGCGCCGGGCCAGGCCGACTACCTCGAGGTGTCCAGCTGCTCCAACTGCGAGGACTACCAGTCGCGCCGGATGAACCTCCGCTACAAGGATGACGACGGCAAAAACCGCCATCCTCACATCCTCAACGGTAGCGGCACGGCGCTCGCGCGGCTGTTTGTCGCGCTAATCGAGACCTATCAGCAGCCGGACGGCAGCATCGCCATCCCGGAGCCGATCCAGCCGTACCTCCGCGCCGAACGCATTCCCGCGAGCTGACTTTTTCGCCGCCCTACCGCCATGAACATCCTCCACGCCAGTAGCGAGGTGTTCCCGTATTCCAAGACGGGCGGGCTGGCGGACGCCACGGCAGCCTTGGCCAAGTCGCAGGCGGCGGCCGGGCACGCCGTCACTCTCGTCACGCCGTTGTATCGCGTCATCCGCGAAAATTTTGACGACCTCAAGCCGCTTGGCCGGGCGCAGATGCTGGCTAATGTTTGGAGCCTGGAGCCGGAACCGAACCTGACCGTGCTTTTCATTGACGAGCCGGAGTGGTTCGATCGCAAAAGCCTTTACAGTCATATCGATGACGCCGAGCGGTTTATCTTTTTTTCAAAATGCGTCGCACGCTTGGCCAGGCACGCGGAGATCGTCCATGCGCACGATTGGCAAAGCGGGCTGATCATGCCGCTACTCGCGGACGAAACGATCGGTAAAGTTTTCACCATCCACAACGCCGCTTATCAGGGCTGCTTTCCCGCCGATAAGTTTGAACTGACCGGCCTGCCGAAATCTTTTTTTGACTGGCGGCAACTTGAGTTTCATGGCGGAGTTAACTTCCTGAAGGGTGGTATCGTGTTCGCCGACCTTGTCACCACCGTGAGCCCGCGCTACGCCCGAGAATTATTATTGGAGGAATACGGCTGCGGACTCGAGGGGGTGTTTCAATCCAGAGTCGGTACGCTGACCGGCGTGCTCAACGGCGTCGATTATAACGAATGGAACACGACCGATAATCCGCACCTCGCAGCCGCCTATTCCGCCGACTCGCTCGACGGAAAGCATCTCAACAAGCTTGCTCTGCAGCGCGAATTTGGCCTACCGGAACTTGCCGACGTGCCATTGTTCGGTAACATCAGCCGTTTCACCGACCAGAAGGGGATCGATATTTTGCTCGGAGCGCTGGAGCAGTTGCTCAGCCGTAGTCTAATCTTTCAATTTACCGGCCTTGGTAGTGGCGATTCGTTGCTCGAACAGTCAATGAGCAGCCTAGCAAAGCGGTATCCCAAGCAGGTAGCCGTGAAGATCGGTTACGACACCGGCTTAGCCCACCGCATAGAGGCCGGGAGTGATTTTTACCTGATGCCCTCCCGTTTCGAACCGTGCGGCCTGAACCAACTTTATAGCCTTCGCTACGGCTCGGTGCCCATCGTGCGTGCCACCGGGGGCCTTGATGACTCGGTGATCGATCTTGGCCATGGGGAGGACATGGCGACTGGCATCAAGTTTGGCGACTGCTCGGTGACAGCGCTTGGCCAGGCGCTTGGCCAGGCACAGGAACTATTCGCAGATCGTGAGCGACTGGCCAAGGTGCGTGACAACGGCATGCGAACAGATTTTTCATGGACAAGAACCACGGCGGAGTACGAGAAGCTTTACGCCAAAATAAAAAAGCCGACTGCGTAAACAGCCGGCTTGTGTAAAATCGATCGCGATCAAAAAGGCGGCTTAGATCGTGATTTTTGGGTTGGCAACTGCAATTTGCGGGCCGGTTTTTCGCTGGTGTTTGCGCTACCTCTTTTCCTGGAAAGCTTTTTATCCACTTTTCTCCGGCGGGCTTCCTCGGCGGCCTTGAACTCGGCCTCAGCCTCGCGAATACCAGGGAGGCGCATGCGTTCCTGCGAGACCATCAACGCGGCATCCTCGGGTGTCTTGAGAATGGTCGGGCGAATCAGGACGAGCAGTTCCGATCGTTTGCTTGTGGCGGATTGACTCTTGAACAGGCTGCCCAGCAAAGGAATGTCTTTGAGAAAAGGTACGCCGGACTCGGTGTCGGTCTTGGCATCCCGAATGAAGCCTCCCAACAGGATGGTGTCGCCGTTCCGGACCGAGATGGTGGAACTGGCCTCGCGCTCGGTGGTTTGCGGCGCCTTCTGGCCGGAGGCTCCCTGCTGCCCGCCACCCATGTCGATAAAGCCGTCCAACTCCGAGATGGTTTGCTGAATGTCCATGACGACCAAGTCATCCGGGGTGATGTACGGCGTCACGTCCAGCGTGATACCCACATTTAAAAACTGGGTGAAGCCGCCACCAAAGCCACCATAGCCTCCGCCATAACCACCATAACCGCCATAACCGCCACCGTAACCACTGCTCCCCTGGTAGGGAACCTGCTCACCATTAAAGAATGTAGCCGGGACAGCGTGGCTGGTCTGCACACGCGGGGTTTGCAGCACCTTGGCAGTGCTGTTGTTCGCCAATGCGCTTATGGCAAACTCGAGTGAATTGTCATAACGGCTTATATAGGAAAACCCCCCCGCCAAGGCACCGGCACCGAGTGTGTTAAGGGCACTCCCAGCAGCGGCGACGACATTACCAGCATCGGCTGCACCCTCTTGGCCTTCACCCCCGGTGTTGGGGATTGGGGTTGGGGTTGGGGCGGGAGCCGCTCCCGCAGTTGAAGGTCCGCCGTTCATAAAACCGCCGATATGGCGTGTGTCACCGGGACCTGCTGCCGCATTCATAAAGGCGTTCATCCCGGTGTTCATCCCGTCGGTCAGAGTCACGTTCACGATGATGGCCTCGATAAGCACCTGCGCCAGCAGGCTATCCACGTGGCTCACGATTTCTGCAATTTTAACCATGTCCCCGTCGTTAGCGAATATGATAAGTGAGTTGGAACGGTAATCGGGGATAATGCGGGCGTTCTCCAAAATCTGTATGTCCCCGCCGGCGGCGCGGTTCACGATGCCCTGTAGCCTGTTCCGGAATGAGTTGGACGTAGTACTGGAAGTGGAGGGACGATTCTGAAGCGAGCGAACCGAACCCCGCGATGAGCTGCCTCGACTCGTGCTGCCCTGCGATGAGCTTGTTCTGCCCGAGGTTCTCGAGGTGCCAGAGGAGCTAGGCCGGGGCGAACTGGAACCGGTGATCAAGTCCTGCATTGTTGCGTAGATTTCCTCCACCTTGCCGTAGCGGATCGGGATGACCTTGAGCTTGTAGTCCTCCTCTGGCTTAATGTCGATACGCTCAAGCAGCTCGAGCATCCGCTTGATATTTGACGAGTTGTCGCGCAGGACGAGCGTCTTGCTGACGTCGAGCGCCACGATGCCGGCTGCGTTCTTGGCCATCGGCGTGAGCATCGGCACAGCCTCGCTGGGCAGGATATGTTTCAACTGCGTGATGTGCGTGATGTACTGGTTAGCCTCCGGCAAATCGGCAGGATCCGTAATCGTCAAGAATGCGGCGCCTTCCTGCAAGGCATTGGCACTGGGCACGAAAGTGACGAATTTTTCCCCGACCGGGATAGTGGTGTAGCCGTTGAGCGAGAGGACGCTGTCCATGGCCTGAATCGCCTCCACGACGGTCAACGGTGTCTGCGCCTGTAGGGTGACGTTGAGATTGGGTAACGCCGCCGCCCGCAGGATGGTTCGGTTGACGTAGTTGGCGTAAATCTCAAGGAACTGCTCCAACGGCATGTTGACTAGTTGCAGGTCGGCCATCGGGATCACGGCGTCCATGGCCAGAGGTGCATCGTCGGGATCAGCCGGGGCGGCCGCCGCTTCGTTGCCGGGTGTCGGCGGGGCGGGTGGGTTCGCGGGTTGCGCTTGGCCAAGCGCTGCGAATGTCAGTGTGAGGATACCGGTGATGAGGTTTTTCATGGCTCTCGAATGGTTTGTGTGAAATTTCATGGCTCTATTGTGTCTTGCGAGTGCGCCGGGTGGGGACGGAACGCTTGGGCACCGTGCGCTTGGCCGGCTTGGGTTCCGCCGCGGGGTTGGCTGGCTCCGGCTTAGCCTCGGCCGGTTTTGCCTTG
>DBNL01000114.1:814-8517 GCA_002299785.1 Verrucomicrobia bacterium UBA673 | reverse complement strand
TTGGCCTCGGTAGCTGTTTTAGGCTTGTTCGCGGCCGACTTACTCTCATCGGCCTGTGCGGGCGGCTGGACTCGAGCTACCTTGGGATTCTTTTGATAACTGGCAGTAAGGTTCATCCAGCCGTCCAGCTTGAAGCGGTTCTTATCCGGGCGCACGCGCATCTCGCTCACGCGAACCATCGAGTCGTTGCCTCCGAGTTTCCAGAGAAAGTTGACGATGTCACTCTCCTTGCTGGAGAAATCAATGCGCAACGTTTTTTCCAGGAAAAAATCGTTGGTCTTGGTGGTCATGCGACCGGTACGGGTGACTCGCACGCCATTGGCTGCGGTAAGATTGTTGATGGCCCGGCGCATGTTCACCTCCTGATCGATCTTTTTCACCTCCGAGCCCAAACCCTCGAGCGTCCGTATCTTGTTCTCGTAATCCGATATCTTGCTGATCTCGTTTGTGAAGCTATTCAAAGCCTTTTGAGCATTGGCGATCTTGTTCTGGGTCACCCCCGGGCTGGGGATCATCCCCCATACCATCCATGCAAGCGCGAGCATCAGCACCACTAACACGGCCATGACCAACCGCCGCTCGCCGCTGCTTAGATTCAGCTTGTCAAATATGCTTTGGTTACTCGCCATTGAACTCACATACCAACGACCAAATGGTCTGGTTTTTTCTCGTATCCTGTCGGATCGTCTCCGCCCTCACGCGGGAAAACAACAATGCCTTCTCCTTCTCATTGACAGACTCCATCCGAGTCATTGGCCGCGTCATTCGCGTTAACGCCTCCTGGTAATCGTCAATCAACGTCACCTTTCCGGCTTCCGCAGCTCCGCTGATTCGCAGCTCCCGGCTTGTGTTGCCGTCGAGGCTACGGCCTGACGCAAACGCCAACTCGGTGAACTTCAGCTCACCCGGCAGTCCGGTGGACACCTTGGCCCAAGCCTGGAGCGCGGCATACTTGAGCGCCTTTTGTTTCTCGAGCGTTTCCACCTTGGCCTTGAGAGATAGCGCCTTAGTGAACAGGTTGGTTTGCACGGTCACCAAGCTGATCTTATCGTCAAGCGTACTCTGCAGCATACTTCCGTAAACAAAAAACCCGAGCAACCCCATCAGCATTATCGCAATCGCTCCCTTGACCCCCTCCATCCACAGGCTGTCCTGATATCGCTGACGGTTGCGAAGACTGTAATCCTCGATCATCAGGCCGGGTGCCGTTGTCCGTGAGGCAAACTCCACTGCCGCCGTAGCCAGATCCACCTCGCTCATCGGCTCGACCTCTCGGATGCTGTCGAAACACTTGGCCAAGGCCGCATTCCAGTCGCCCGCCACGTCGCCACGCTTGACCAAGTGGCAGGTTGGCTCACCCGGCATCCAGCCGGCGACCTCTCCTGCCAGAGCAACGCTGTTAATTTTCTCAACCAACGCATCGCGGCTGGCTGCGGTGTCCGGCAGGTTGAATGAATTCACATCGCACAGTCGGCTGCTAAACCACCATGACACCAGCGCCAGCACCGAGTCGGCCCCCTGCACAAGCTGAATATGCGCCCCGTCCTCTCTTGGCTCGCCAGGAACCAACTCCCTCAGCAGAGGCACCTCCACTCGGTCGGCGAGATAGTTGACAGCCTCAAGTTCGTCGAGTCGACCCTCCACCTCGACCCTCTCAGCGATCATGACAAGCACCGTCTGGTTTCCCTCTGTGCTGGTTGAGCCAGGCACCACCTCGGCAGACCAAACGGTCTGCGCTATCGGGAGCGGCGACAGCTCCTCGATCTGAAACTCGACCATCGGCAGCAGCTCGTCCGGCTCGCATTCCGGCAGCTCGACCACACGTAAAAAAACCTTCTCCGGGGGCAGGGTGGTGATGTTGAGCTTGCGGCTGAGCAGGTCGCTCCAGTCCTTCCCCACCGCCTTGGCCGGCGGATCGTCACCCTCAGCCACGCGCAGGTCGCCGGAGAGCTTTACCTTGTTCGACGAGACAGAGAATTGAAACAACCGGCTCCCCTCGGTCGCTGGCTCGAGCAAATTGCAACTGCTCCATTTGGTTTTCTTCCCTGCCATCCTACTCCTCCTTCAAATGCTCGTCGGACATGGTCACGCGGAGAATCTCCTCAATGGTCGTTTTTCCATCGACCACCTTTTGCCAACCATCGTCGCGCAGTGTGCGCATGCCATCGCTGATCGCAGCCTGGCCAATAATGGACGACGCCTCGCGCTTGAGGATCAACGGCCGGATGTTCTCGCTCATCACTAGCATCTCATAAATAGCCAGCCGCCCCTTGTAGCCCTGCTGGCGGCAATCCTCGCAGCCGGCCCCATGATAAAATGTGCCAGACTCGATGATGTGCTCAGGGCAGTTGATCTGCCGCAGATAGTCGTGGTCGATTTTCTGCTCTTCCTTGCAGTTAGGGCAGATGGTGCGCACCAGACGCTGAGCCATGACCGCCTCGACCGACGACGCCACAAGAAACGGTTCGATGCCCATGTCGATCAACCGCGTGAATGCACCCGCGGCATCGTTCGTGTGCAGAGTACTGAAAACCAGGTGACCCGTCAGCGCGGCGCGAATGGCAATGTCCGCCGTCTCGCCGTCTCTAATCTCACCCACCATGACCACGTTCGGATCCTGTCGCAGGATGTGACGTAGGCCGGTGGCGAATGTGAGCCCGATCTCCGAGCGCACAGCGATCTGGTTGATGCCCTTGAGCTCATACTCGACCGGTTCCTCGATGGTGATGATTCGCTGGTGAACGGAGTTGATCGTACTCAGGAAGGCATAAAGCGAGGTTGACTTGCCGGAACCGGTCGGACCGGTGACTAGAATGATCCCGTGCGGCTTAACGATGAGTTCACGCAGGATCTCCTCGTCTCTGGGGTTGAATCCCAACTTGTCGAGACTCAGAAAAATGGTACCACGTGTCAGCAAACGCAGTGACACACTTTCGCCATAAACCGTCGGCACGGTGGAGACACGGATGTCGAGTTCCTCGTTCTTGATGCGAACGTTGATTCGACCGTCCTGCGGGAGACGCTTCTCGGCGATGTCCATGCCGGACATGACCTTGATGCGCGATATGAGCGAAGACTGGTAGCGCTTCAACTGCGCCGGCATCGGCGTCTGGTGCAGAATGCCGTCCACGCGGTAGCGGATGCGGAACTCGTCCTCCGCCGGCTCGAAGTGAATATCCGTCGCCCGATCCTTGAACGCCTCCCAAATGACCTGGTTTACGAACTTGATCACACTGGCGTCCTGATCGCCCTCGGTGATTTCCTTGTCCTCATCGAAGAAAATATCGAATGAATCCTCGTCGTCATCCTCCAACTCCTCGAGTGTCTCGGCACCGACGCCGTAAATTTTCTTGAGAGCCTTTTCGATCTCGCTGCGCGTTGCCAGGGCCAGCTTTACGGTGCCGCCGGCGTTAAACTGCACCGCGTTGATCATTGCTGAGTCGAACGGGTCGCTGACTGCCACCTCGAGCGTGCCGTTCTCGGCGTGGATTGGCAGGACGAAATGCTGGAAAGCCACCTTGGTGGTCACCCTTTTTCGCGCCTCAGCGGATGGGCTGATATCCTTAAGGTTAACAAATCGCAGGCTCATCGCCTTGGCCAAGCGCTCGAGAAAAGCATCCTCGGCTAACCCCTTTTCCCGGGCAACAAAAGCCAGCAAAGGCTCCTCCGCACCGTTTTCAGCAGCCACACGCCATTCCTTCGTCAGGTTCGAAAACTCAACGGAAGTGGCCAAATCGGCATCAGCTAATATCTGTTTAATCGATGTAAGTGCCATTCTGTGGGCAGCAAGTGAACAAATAAACAGCGGTTTTCAGCAAAAGTTGCAAAAAAAGAGACTCAAATAACGCACCCTAAGAGAGATGGGCATTCGCCTTGGCAAAGCGGTGAGCCTCCCCTACTCCCTCGTCAGGATAGACAGAAAATTCTCCAGCGCCGGGGAGAGGGCCTTGCTTTTCTTGTGCACCACCGCCACGGGCCGGGTGAGTTGCACGTCGCTGAATTTCACGCTGGCAAGGCTTCCTAGCTTGACCTCAGACACAATGGTTACCTCCGGTACAATGGCCACACCAGTGCCGATCTCCACCGCCCTCTTGACGGTCTCGATGTTGTCGAACTCCATCACCTGGTTAACAACGATTTTCTTCTCTCTCAGCACGCGGTCGATCCCCCGCCGCGTCGGGATGTCGATATGAAAACCTACCAAATTTTCCCCCGCGATATCGGCGAGTTTAATTTGCCTGCGCTTGGCCAGAGGATGGCCTGGCTCGCATATCAACACCAGCGACTCCTCCATTAGCGGGATGATGTTAAGTTTGCTATCCTTGCCCGGATATGCCAGAAGACCAAGATCCACAACATTGCCCAGAACGTCCTCTAGGATTTTGTCCGCGTAACTGTACTCGACGTGCACGTTAACAGTGGGGAATTTTTTAAGGAATTTCTTTAGGAACGGTGGAAGCGTGTGCAGCCCTATCGAGTAGATCGTCGAGACGCGGATGTTACCCGACACCACGTTTTGAAGTGACTGCATCCGGCTCGTCACTGTCTCGAAAGTGTTGATGATCTCCTTACTGTGGTCGTAGAGCAACTTCCCCTCCTTGGTCAACCGAAACATCTTCTTGCTGCGCTCGATCAGCAGCGTGCCGAAATGCCTCTCAAGCGAGCTGATCTGCTGGCTCACCGCTGACTGCGTGATCTGGTTGATCCGCGCCGCACTGGTGAAACTCCGGCTCTCGGCCAGGTCACAAAAAACCCGCAAGCTCTCAATCTGCATAAGCCCAGTTAAATTGAAAACTAGCCTGAGTCAAACACTCTTAATGCATCCAATGTACGCAGGATTGACCACTGGCCGTTTGTCACAGTTTAATCAGCTCTCCGGGATGATGAGTGGATGAGTTCCACCTCGCCCGGAAACCAACGAATGTATCATATCACCCGATTGCCCAATGGGCTCCGATTGGCCACGGCCGAGTTGCCGCACATGGCCAGTGTCAGCCTCGGCATCTGGTCGGCCGTCGGCAGCCGCTGCGAGCGCTCGGGCGAGACCGGCATCAGCCATTTCATCGAGCACATGCTTTTCAAGGGCACACGCCGCCGCTCCGCTGCTCAAATCTCGCAGGAAATCGAGGGCCTCGGCGGATACATCAACGCCTGTACCAGCGAGGAGAGCACCTGTTACCACGCCCGAGCCCACGCCAGCCACGCCGCCAAGCTGATGGACGTGCTGGCCGACATGTATCTCAACCCGGTTTTTGACCGGCAGGAAATCACCCGCGAACGCCGCGTCATCAAGGAGGAAATCGCCATGACACTCGACCAACCGTCGCAGCACGTGCTCGAGTTGTCCGACGAATCGCTCTGGCCCGGACAGCCGCTTGGCCGCTCCATCGCCGGCGATGAGCGCACCCTCAACCGCACCCGCCGCCGCGAGCTCGCCGGATTCCACGCCCGCCACTACGTCAGCGGCTCGACGGTCGTGGTCGCCGCCGGGGACATCCGCCACCGTGATTTGCTCGACTTGTCCAAGCGCTTGGCCGGACGCGTCCCCACTGGCAAACGCTCGAGCTGGTTTCCCGCCGTGAACGGCCAGACACGTCCGGAGATCAAGCTGTTCACACGCGACATGGAGCAGACGCAGTTTGCGCTCGGCATCCGCACCTGTTCACGGCACGATCCAAGGCGTTTTTCCCTACGCTTGGCCAACGTGATCCTCGGCGAGAACATGAGCTCGCGCCTCTTCCAGTCCATCCGCGAGGAACACGGTTTGGCCTATAGCATCTACTCGACGCCCAACTTTTATCACGACACCGGCAGCCTCACTATCGCCGCCGGGCTGGACACCACACACACGCAAAAGGCTCTCAAACTGACCCTCGACGAGCTGCGCCGCCTCCGCGACAAACCGCCCGGCGCCCGCGAGCTGCGCCGCGCCCGCGACTATCTCATCGGTCAGCTCGAGCTCTCACTAGAAAGCACCGAGAGCCAAATGAACTGGGTCGGCGAGCAGTTGCTCGGCTTCGACCAGATCATCCCGCCGGACGAAATCAAGGCCCGGCTCAACGAGATCCGACCCGGCGATATCCGCCGCGTCGCAAGTGATTTTTTCCGGCCGGAACGCCTTTGTCTCTCACTTGTCAGCCCGCTCAAGAGCAACCGCGGCCTACGAAAATTAATCGAACTTTGACCGCCGATGCCCTGCCCGCTGATCCAGGAAATTGAGACGAGACATACGCCGGAATCGCTCATCGAGCGGCTTCACGCCGAGACGGGTACGATCCTGCTGCGCTCTGGCACGATCGAGCACGGCGAACGCTTCAGCCTCGTCGCCGCGAGACCGTTTTTGCGATTTGAGTCGTACGGCTCGCGCTGCGAAATCGAGTCGGCTGCAGGCCGCCACACACTGTTTGGCAGCCCGTGGAAACTGCTCGAGAGCCTGGCCAACCGCTACGAACTGCTCGAGGAAATCGACCTGCCATTTCCGCTCGGCGGTTGCTTCGGCTACTTCGGCTACGAGCTGAAACAATTCGTCGAGCCGCACCTGCCACTGACGACCCGCAACGACCTCGAATTGCCTGAATGCAGCGTTGGATTTTACGACAGCCTCGTCGCTTTTGATCACAAAATCGAAAAGGCGTGGCTCATCTCCACCGGTCTAGGCGAAGAGGGCGATCGCTCCGACGAACGCGCCCAAGCCGCCGCCGAGTTTTGGCTCGGGCAACTCGGCACACTTGGCCAAGCGCCCGCCGCCGAGCCGCCTCTTGCCCAAGCGACGATGCCCCAAGTCACCTCGACAATGTCGCGTGAAAGCTACTGCGACGGTGTGCGGCGGATCATCAACTACATTTGGCGGGGCGATATTTATCAGGCCAACCTCACGCATCGCCTGGCCGCGGAAGTGGGCGTCGATGGCTGGATGCTCTTTCAACGACTGGCCACTGCATCGCCCGCGCCGTTCTCAGCGTTCATGCAGTGCGGCGACTTTCAACTCGCCAGCTCATCGCCGGAACAGTTCCTGCGGTTGAGCGGTGACCATGTCACCACTCGACCGATCAAGGGCACGCGCCCGCGCGGCACATCGCCCGATCTCGACGCGAGGCTTGGTTACGAGTTGCAGACCAGCGCCAAGGACCGCTCCGAGCTCGTGATGATCACCGATCTACTCCGCAACGACCTTGGTCGGTTCTGCGAATACGGCTCGGTAACTGTGCCCGAATTGGCAAAGCTCGAACGCTTCGCCCAAGTGCAGCACCTCGTCTCGACCGTCGCCGGGCGGCTGCGGCCGAGCGTCACGCATCTGCACGCGCTGGCCTCCTGTTTCCCCGGCGGCAGCATCACCGGCGCACCAAAGATTCGCGCGATGGAAATCATCGACGAACTGGAGCCGGTCGTCCGCGGCCCATACACCGGATGCCTCGGTTACCTCGGATTCAATCGCGAAAGCCAGTTCAACATTCTCATCCGCACTGCGATTTGCCGGGACGGCACGGCGTGGTTTCACGTTGGAGCAGGCATCGTCGCCGACTCCGATCCCGCCGCCGAGTACGACGAGACCCTCAACAAGGCGGCCGGATGGCTGGCAGCGCTGAATCTGTCGCCATCAGCATTGCCCTTGTCTCCCGCAATGCAGTCGCCCAACATCCGCACGTGACCGGATTCGGCACCATTCTCAATACCGCCTGTATTCTCCTCGGGGGACTGGCCGG
>DBNL01000114.1:0-412 GCA_002299785.1 Verrucomicrobia bacterium UBA673 | reverse complement strand
ACGATCGGGTTTATGATGATTTGGGACGGCATCGCCGGCAGCTACCCCGGGCAGCCGGAACGCAGCTGGCTGATGCGCATTTACCTTTTCATAGTCGTGATGCTTTCACTAGGCGCCGGCAAGTGGGTAGGCGGCAAAATCGGCATCCAACGGCGCCTCAATTTGATGGGCGCCTGGGCGCAAAAAAAGTTCACTGCTGCCACGCAAAAGGAGGATTTAAAACATCCGCCAAGCGAGGGCTTCGTCACCTGCACGCTGTTGTTTTGCGTGGGGCCGATGTCGCTGCTCGGACCAATACAGGACGGGCTCACAGGTGACATAGAAATCCTCGCGATCAAGTCGGTGATGGACGGCATCTCGACGATGACCTTCGCAACGACATTTGGCTGGAGCGTGCTCTTTTCCGCCTTGC
>DBNL01000057.1:662-4121 GCA_002299785.1 Verrucomicrobia bacterium UBA673 | reverse complement strand
TTCACGGCACTCAAAATTGCTGCAGAGCAGTGCGATTAGTTTGCAGCCGGTCAGATTACGAGGCAGCTTCACTAGTCTGCCACAACTTCTTCGCGCACGAGACGCAACCGGCTCAAAAACGGATTTTTTTTGTTCGAAAAAATAGGCGTCAATAGCCTTGGCAACATGGGCTTGCATTTGGTTTCAGTTATTGCCCTGGATGAATATGTCATGCGACAGGCATTCAGCAACAAAGCCGTAATCCGATTCCGCCGTGACGCTAAAGACAATTTCCATGTGCGGAAACCGCAAGAAAGCCATTAAGTCATCAACTTGGAATCACATTGCCAGCCCAAAACATACCCTTTGGGAGGTATCTTTCATTTGATGCGGCGAAGTTTTGGCCTAGACTATCCCGACTTACGGCATTTGCCCAAGCCTCACTGAATTTTGGATCCTGCACGCCAATGGTTTTTGTCCGCCGTCGTTGTTTACGGCACCAGCATGCTATACTCCGCCTTCCTTTGGCGGCGCGGTTTCCAGCGGGACAACTGGATCAACTACAGCCTGCTCGCCATCGCGTTCGTGCTACACACCGTCGCCATGGCCAAACGCGGCTTTTCGCTGCAGCACTGCCCTGTGAACAACCTGTACGAGGCCACCGCATTTGTCCTGTGGACGATCGCCGCTGGCAGCCTTGTTTTCGGCCTCTGGCCAAGGTTACGTTTCCTCGGCGTGTTCACATCGCCGTTGTTATTTTGTGTCGGCGTCTTTGCTCTAATGCCTAGCCTCGACCCGCCACCAACCGGTAAGCCGCAGTTCACCAACGGGTGGGCCAGCCTGCACGCCGCGATGATCATGCTCGGCTACGGAGCGTTCGGTTTGAGCGCCATCGCTGGGAGCATGTTCCTCACGCAGGAGCGCAATCTGAAATTTCACCGGGCACGCGCGCTCTTCACCCTTCTACCGCCGATCCAACGCTTGGAAAAAATGATCACCGTTTCACTCGCGACCGGCCTGGCACTGCTCACGACCGGCTTGGGTCTGGGCACTGCGTACGTCGAGTTGCCCGAGGGTGCATCATTTAAAGGCGACCCCAAGGTCATATGGTCGATGCTCGTCTGGGCAATCTATGGCCTGCTGCTTTTGCTTCACTGGAAGTTTGACCAACGAGGACATCGCTACGCTTGGTCGGCGATCGTCGCCTTCGGGTTTGTTATCCTCACGTTCTGGGGGACGAACCTACTCTCAGGAATTCATAACCCCGCCCCGTAAGCGATGCCGATTGTTGTCACAGGCTTAAGCCATCATTCATCGCCGGTCGAGTTGCGGGAGCGCTTTGCCTTTTCCAATGTGCAGATCGCCGACGCGCTTGGCAAACTGCGCGAGCGCGGCATTGCCGATGAGGCTGTAATCCTCTCCACCTGCAATCGCGTAGAGATTTACGCCGCCACCCGCGACAACGATCCCGCGCTTGGCCAGGCGCTGCAACAGTTCCTTTGCGATTTCCACGCCCTCGGCCCGGCTCCCAGCGACGAGCTCTACACGCACAGCGACCCGCAAAGTGTCGATCACCTCTTCCGCGTGTCGTGCGGCATCGACTCAATGGTGCTTGGCGAAACGGAAATCCTCGGCCAACTAAAGCAAGCCTACAAACTCGCCCACGCTGAGAAAGCCACCGGCACGCTGCTGAACAAAACATTCCAAAAAGCATTCAACGTGGCCAAGCTCGTCCGTTCAGAAACGCAAATTCAGCGCGGCAGTATCTCCGTCAGCTCGGTAGCGGTGGAATTGGCCGAGTCCATTTTCGACTCACTAAAGTCTCGGCAGGTACTCGTCATCGGCGCTGGGGACACGAGCGAAAAGACCGCTCGAGCCCTCAAAAGCCGGGGTGCACAAAGTGTTCTCGTCTCAAACCGCTCACACGACCGGGCCGTCACGCTGGCTACCGAACTCGACGGCCGCGCCGTCGGTTTCGACACGTGGGAGCAGGAATTCAAGCAAATTGACATTATAATTAGCAGTACCGCATCACCTCACTACGTGCTCACACGCGACAAGCTTGAGGGGTTGCTCCAGCAGCGTGGCCACCGACCGCTGCTGCTCGTTGATATTGCCGTGCCGCGCGACATCGATCCCGACTGTAACCAACTTGAGAACGTGTACGTTTACAACATCGACGATCTCCAAGGGATAGCCGGACAGTACCTTGAGCAACGCAAGGCCGAACTCGAGTTGTGCAAACGCCTCATCTCCAGGAAACGCAACGAACTGCTCGACAGCCTCCAGTCACGTCCAGGCAACACCAACCTCGGCCTCCGCGTCGACCTCCGCGAACGGCAGGCCGGCAGCTGACGACAACCTTCACTTTGCCCGACATAAATACCATACGCATCGCCACCCGGGGCAGCGCCCTTGCACTCGCACAGGCAAACATGATTTTTGCCCAGTGCCGCAAGGCATTCCCGCAACTTAACTTTGAGATCAAGATTCTGAAGACCACAGGCGATAGGCTGCAGACAAAGGGTGTCAAGCCGGGTCAGTCGCTGCCAAAGGGTCTCTTCACCAAGGAACTCGAGGTCGCGCTGGTGAAAAATCGCGCCGACCTCGCGGTGCACAGCCTGAAGGATCTGCCGACTGAACTGCCGGCTGGCCTCACACTCGGCGCGATCACCAAGCGCGAGGATCCCCGCGAAGTACTGCTCTACCGCCACCACTCGGATCGGCGTGGCTTTGCTCCCGGCCTGACGATTGCCCAACTTCCGGCCAACCTCACCGTCGCCACTAGCAGTCCACGCCGTAAGGCACAACTGCTTCGACTGCGACCCGACTGGAATATCGTCGAGATTCGCGGTAACGTCCCCACACGCCTCGACAAACTCGCCATCGACCCACAGATCGATGCCACCGTTTTGGCTCACGCCGGGCTACGGCGGCTTGATTTCGAGGCTGGCAAAGACGGCCTGCTTCGGGGCGACGCCGTGCCAGACGGCACATGCGCAACGATAGTCGAGACGAGCGAAATGTTGCCGTGCGTTGGCCAGGGGGCGATAGGAATTGAAATACGTGAAAACGACGAGCGCATTGCTAAGCTCTGCCAGCGGCTGAACCACTTCAACACGCAGGTTTGTGCGGAGGCCGAGCGGTCGTTTCTGAGCGCAATGGGTGGTGGCTGCCAAAGCCCTGTCGCTGCACATGCCGAGGTGCGCCGGGAGAAAACCCACATGCCCGGCCTCTCGTTCGGCGACGGCACCCAATATAGCGAGTCAACCGTCACCGGCGCACTCGATGAAAGCCAAGCACTTGGTCAAACGCTAGCCAACCAAGTCAAAGCCAACCTGTAACTTACGAGCCATGCCTTCATCCACTCGCCCGGCGTGCAGGTGTACACGCAGCCATACTCGCTTGGCTTGCGAACGTTGTCGCCGGTGATCGCCACCAACTTGCCCTCCTTCACCTAGTCATTGATGTCGAAGGCGC
>DBNL01000057.1:0-333 GCA_002299785.1 Verrucomicrobia bacterium UBA673 | reverse complement strand
GCGCCAGTTCCCTCGCCGTAAATGTGCCCGACGTTATCGGCATTGTGAAAGTCTACTATCATCTGGAAGCACTGTCCCTTGTCGTTGGAGCGCAGGAAAAACCCGGAGCACAGGCCTCAGTCGTGGTTCATGTCGACCTCCACTCCGAAGTCGCCAAACTTCCGGTCGCTCAATAAAACCCCTCTGTTGCCGGAGCCCGGGAGGACTGCTCGCCGTCGAGCGTGCCGCCCTCAACGATTCATTTGCCTCTAGTACAATGGCCGATGCGCTTCGGGTTTTTGTGCCAACCGTCGAGCGTCTTGCCTTCGAAAAGCTTGATCCAGTCGACCTCCA
>DBNL01000055.1:1755-7254 GCA_002299785.1 Verrucomicrobia bacterium UBA673 | reverse complement strand
TGGCGACTTATACTGAAGATCAATTAAGGAATACCTTCCCACGCTAACTTCCTTGTTGGCGGGTGCGGTCTCCGCATTCACCCGCCGGTACATCAGCCTCATCCACGTCCGGTCGCTGGCGATGTTGTTCAATTCAGTCGACGATTAACTGTTGAGCCAGTTACCGCCCGGTCTGCGAATGGACGTTCAGGACAGGATTATGGCGCTCGATGATCCAAGCGCGAGTAAGGGGCTGGCTGCTTTGCAGTACATTTTCCTGGCTGTTTTTATCAAGTCCTTTAATCTCGATATCGAGAACTTCGGCTTTGCAATCTCGGCGGATGTTGGGTCTGCTCTGTGACCGGTGCAAAGCCCCGGTCCATGCCGGGCCGGTTGGGTGACAAAGGGCTACACATTCAGTTGCGCCTGGCTTAGCCTGTCTCCGCTTCATTTGTAATTATGAAAACACATACGATGATATTACTGGCCCTTGGCGTGGCCGCCGTTCCGCTTGGCGAAGCTGCATGGGAAGATGGGAAGAAGCGCCTCAAGCCGCTGACCGAAGAAACAAAGGCCAAGGTGTTGGCAGCGCTGCCGGCCAAGGCCACGGCCAATTCGAAAAAGCCGCGGCGTATCCTTGTGTTTTACCGGTGCGAGACGTTTGTGCATGGCTCGATCGTTGCGGGGAACTTCGCCATACAGGAGTTGGGCAGGAAGACCGGCGCGTTCACCGCCGACTTGGCGGACGAGTATTCGGTGTTCAAAAAGGCCAATCTCGAAAAGTACGACGCGATTCTGTTCAACAATACCACGAGCCTAGCGCTCGACAATGACGACCAGCGCAACGCGATTCTTGGCTTCGTTGGTCAAGGGAAAGGCGTCGCCGGCATCCACGCGGCGAGTGATAATTTTTACAGGTGGAAAACCGGCGCTCGGATGATCGGCGGCCAGTTCAACGGGCATCCATGGGGTGGAGGCGGCACGTGGTCGTTCAAGCTCGATGACCCGAAGCACATCCTCAACCAGGCGTTCAAGGGCAGTGGTTTTTGGCTCAAGGACGAGATTTACCAATACAAGCCGGAGACTTATGTCGGCGACGATAAGCTTCGCGTTTTGGTGAGCCTCGACCTGAACACGGAGCAGACGATGAAGCCGCTCAACCGCAACGAGGGGTTGAAGAAACAATATACCGAGGGCGGTCGCACCGTGCCGGTGTCCTGGATTCGCTCATTTGAGGGCGGCCGTGTATTTTACACGAACCTCGGCCACAACGCGTCCACCTACTGGAACCCAGCGATATTGCAGCATTACCTAGACGGACTGCAGTATGCCTTGGGCGACTTGACGGCCGACGCAACGCCGTCATCGAAAATCACTCGCGAGGAAGTGCTAGCCCCGCCCGCGCCTTAGCCGGCTCGGCCAAGTCCATCAAGGCCGTGCCCCTACGGGTGCAGTGGGAGAACTCCGCAACAACTCGCTCCGCATTATCGATGATGATGTTCTGGCGTGGCAACCTGCCAAGGCCAAGTATTTGGTGGATCTCCGGGTTGTCCACTCCGTAGCTATTCGCGGAGAGCAGTCTCATCGCCAATGCGCTATTACCGGCATGTGACAATTCCGATTTCTGCAGCTGGATCGGTTCGATATCGTTGGCCATGGCCCGGATTATTTCCTGACGACGACTCGCGGGTCGGCTGGCGGCACCGGCTCGTCGAGCGCCCAGAGGATGCCATTGAGCAGCAGTCGCTGAAATGCCGGCAACCCAAAGTCATCCACGCTGCCAAGTGATGTGTAAAAGATGCGGCTACCGTTGGCCTTGTTCGTCCACGCCACCGGCTCGCTGATTTCGTCCCGTCCAGCGAGCGTGCCAGTCATAAGCACCGAAACGGTGGAGGTGACCGGTTTGTTTTTGTAGAGGTGCGATTTTGATTCGAAGGCATCGCGCGGTATGGCGGTTAGGATGGGGTGGTTAGCTCCTGTGGCCGTGACCTGAATGATGGTGGCAGGATCTTTTGGCGGCTTGTTGCCGTAATGGTTCCGGTAGTCAACGCCCAGTATTTCGTCGTCGAACTTGGCCCAGCGCGCGTTGTGTTCGCTGGGTGGTTCATGGTCGAACGCATGGCTGGCGGTGCGGATGCCGACGAGCGGTTTACCCTTGGCCAGGTGCGCGCGGACGAGGTCGAGCTGCGACTTGGGCGGCGTTCGGCGGCGGACACTCAGGAAAAGTAGGTCAGCATCCTTCAGCACCTCGATGCCGGCGAAATCGTTCGGGTCGTTTTGATTCACGTGTACAAACGAGCAGCGGATGCCGCGGTACTCGAGTTGTTTTTTCGCAAATATCGGCAGGGTCGAGGCTGTATTGTATTCACTCTCGCCGATCATGAATACGACATGTGGCGGCCTGTCGCCCTTGAAGCGGAACGGCTCGCCACCAAGCAGTTGGTCGCTGGTTGTCGTCGGACAGACCCGTTGCTCAATGTGTTCAATAACCAGCGATGTGCCGCGAAAGTGATTCACGTACGGCCAGCTCGCTGGATTGTACATCGAGTCGGTGAGGTCGCGGACGAGCAGGACGTTTTTGCCGTTTCGCGCCATGTTGCGAAGGCCAAACGGCCGACCGAGCACGCACATGTTCGTGTGCACGCCAACAAGCATTACGTTGCGAACGCCTCGCGCCTCAAGCAGGTTCCAAATCTCGATACCGTTGTCGCTGATCGCGTCGTGCTTGGGATCAATCTCGATCAGGTCGACCTGTCGCTTCCACGGACTGCCCGGGTTGCGTCCAATCTCGGCTAGGTGCCTGGCCCAGGCGGCGTGCTCCGCCGGGTCGTCGTCTTCGCCGCCATCGGAGTGGTCGATGGGGTAGCCCTGACTTTCTTCCACCTTGTCTATCCAGTGGCACCAACTCTCGATGGCCTTAGGTTGCACGGCGGCACCGGGCGCGGCTTGGGCGCGTTTACGGGCGGGGTGGTTTTTGTAAAACTCCATGCAAGACGATGGCGCGTGAATGATCAGCGCACCCTTTGCCCGTGCGGTGTTGAGAAGTTGGTTCATGCGCGGCGCCATTTCGCCGACGCGGCCGACGGCATTTTTACAGTGATGCAGATCCCACATGTCGCAGACGATCACCGCCGTCGCCTTGGCGTCCCAAAGAACTTTTTGTTGCCGCACGGCCCAGTCCCCGTCTGCGTCCCTGACGCGGTCGCGTGTGTTGATTGTGAACGTCTCGGCGTTGGCCAAGGCGAGTGAAAACAGGATAGAAAAAATGGAGGCGCGTTTCATGAAATCGATGTGTGTCTTCCGCAGTCTTGCTATCGGCTTGGCCAAGCGTTGTCAACCAAAACACGCCGTGTGGCAAACAAGGCTTCGCAAAGGTTGGCCGGCGGTTTAGCTTGGCCAAGCGAAGCAGATTATGAGCGAGACGACGAATCAACTCACCCACCCCAGCGAGGGGGAGAAGGCATTGCGGGTACTGGTGGTGGAGGACTCGGAGTTCGACGCGCGCATGCTGATAGGGCTGCTACGGGCGGGCGGGTTCGAGCCCGAGTTCGAGCGGGTGGAAACAGAGGGAGGAATGCGAACCGCCCTTGGCCAAGCGCAATGGGAGGTGATACTTGCCGACTACAATCTGCCCGACTTTAGTGCACCAAGGGCGCTCGAAGTGTTGAAGGAATCGCAACTCGACATCCCGTTTATCATCGTTTCCGGCGGCATCGGCGAGGATACCGCCGTGGCCGCAATGAAGTCCGGCGCACACGATTACCTGATGAAGGGCAACCTGGCGCGGTTGGTTCCGGCCGTGGAGCGGGAATTGCGCGAGGCTTCGGTGCGCTCCTCAAGGAGGCAGACGGTCAAGGATTTGCGAGCGAGCGAGTTGAGGCACCGTTCGTTGATCGAGAACACTTCGGACATCATTGCGGTGTTGGATTGTAAGGGCATGATTAAATTTGTGAGCCCGGCCTGCGAGCGAGTACTGGGCGCGAGTGCCGAGGCACTGATCGGCAGCGACTGGTTTGCGCTGGCGCATGGGGGGGATCGGGATCGATTGAGGGCAGAGTTCGTGCAGGCGATTGGCAATGAGGGGAAACAATTCGCCATCAAGGGCAGGTTCGCTGCAGTGGACGGGAGTGATCGAGTGATGGATATCACGGCAAGCAACCTGTTGGCTGACGAGGCGATTACTGGGGTGGTGATCAATGCGCGCGACATCACAGAGCGGTTGAAGGAGCAGGCGGTGATGCACGAGTCCGAGGAGCAGTTCCGGGTGGCCAGTGAAATCCAGCAACACTTGTTTCCCTGGAAAGCTCCGCAGTTAAACGGTTTTGATATTGCCGGTGCATCTAGGCCGGCTGCGGCGACGGGTGGCGATTACTTTGACTATCTCACAACCTCAGACAGTCAACTGGCTTTGGCGATCGGCGACGTGAGCGGTCACGGTATTGGTCCGGCTATGCTGATGGCAGAAACCCGTGCGTACCTCCGCATCCTCACTAAGAACCGTAACGATCTGTCACTGATCCTCAATCGAGCAAACACGATGGTGGGGGAGGACGTCGGCAAGGAGAGATTTGTGACCATGCTGTTGGCCAAGCTTGATCCTGAAAAAAGAACGCTCGTCCATGCAAGCGCAGGCCACTCGCCCGCGTTTATCCTGGGCTCCGACGGCGCAGTGAAGGGTGAACTGAGGAGAACAGGGATGCCGTTGGGAGTCATGCCAGACGCGGAGTACACCGTGTCCAAGCCACTGTACTTAACGAAGGGGGATGTGTTGGTGTTGCTGACCGATGGGCTTGAGGAAACCGTGAATCCGTCAGAGGAGTTGTTCGGAGTCGACCGCATCCTGCAGGCGGTGCACCAAAACAGGCAGTCGAAGGCGGCTAAAATCGTAGAGTCGGTTTTTGAAACATTGAAGGATTTTTCCGATAACGCGGAACAGGTGGATGACTTGACGATGATTGTTGCCAAGGTCGAATAATTTTTATAAAAAAATGCTTGCCAAAGCACAGCTTCTCCAATTACAACCCGAACAGTTGAAGGCGAGGTGCAAACCCGGTATCTTGACGGGGGCAGGTACGATTCGTTATTCCGTTTTGTATCTGGCTGGTTTCCTCTGTTTATTGGTCGGGTTGGCGGCGCTTAGTGCTAAGGAGGCACAAACTGTCAAAATTGGTCGTTTTTCTCCGAAGAAATACGGTGATAAACCATTTTTTGTGACGGCTAAATCCAGTTCAAAATTGCCGGTTACGATTTTTGTGAACGGACCGGCTTCGGTAGATAATGAAGGGAAAGTAAGCATAAAAGGAGCAGGAAAGGTGCGTATTTTTGCCGTTCAAATGGGAAACGACCAGTTCATCGCTGCCAAGCCGGCAGAGGTGACACTTGAAGTAGCCGAGGCATCCTTGGTTGTCCGGGCAGAGGACAAGAAAATGAAGGAAGGGGAAAAGACGCCAGAATTGACCGTGACATACAAGGGCTTTGTCGACGGAGAATCGGTGAAGAATTTAACCAAACCAGCCGTAG
>DBNL01000055.1:0-1361 GCA_002299785.1 Verrucomicrobia bacterium UBA673 | reverse complement strand
TTCAGAATCAATGAATTACAGTTTTAAGTATGTATCGGGTAGTCTTGAGATTATTCCCGAGAAAAAGAGCATTTTCGGGCGAAATTGATTTTGTCCAGAAAATGGAGTGGCTTGTAGCTGCTCTTAAAAAACAATTAAGACAAACAAACAAAACAAGTAAAAAACCTGCAACTGTTTATTCTGTGGATAACTCCCTTGAGGGGGTGTCGATATTCTTGGGAATAAAAGACTTGCCAAGGGTTTGGTTCTATGGCCAACTCCGTGGCGGTTGTAAGTAAGTTGTGGGGTGTCTCGTTGAGTTAGCTTCAACAAAACAGTATTTCAACTATGAAAAAAATGATTGGATCGAAAATTAAACGCACCATAGCGGGGCAACTCGCTTTCGCTACGGCTATGATCTTTTCCCTTCCGGGGGATATGAACGCGCAAACAGCGCAAGAGATCACTGCACCAACTATTGAGGCGGTTGCTTACAGCAGCACTACGCTTCTCGATGTTTCGGCGACGTCCGATTCAGGTTTGGCGGTTAGTTACGGCGTTGCAGGACCAGCAACAATTGATGCTAACGGCATGTTAACTATGCTTAGCAAAGGTGATGTGACGGTATTCTACTTTCAGGATGGTAAGGATGCAGTTGCTGCCACGTATGAAGCGGATGGTACGACGATTAAGACACCGGCGGAGCCAGCTATTAATCGCGCCTCGCCAGTGGTGAGATCATTTACGATCAACGGTGCTTCGGCCACAGTTACTTTGGCTGATGCCGAAGTGGTTTACACTGGTGCAGGCCAAGCTCTAACCCCAACACAAACTGATTCTGGGGGTATTGCTTTGAGTGAGCCTATTGCTGTCACTTACACGAATGCAGCTGGGGATGCTGTGGCTGCCCCTACGAATGTGGGTGTGTATTCCGCAACGGCTGCAATAACTGCAGCTTCGAGCTATTCCGGTTCAGACACAGCTACCCTGACTATCACAAAGGCGGTCGCAACGGTTACAATTTCAGAAATCAGCCGATCTCACGACGGTGCGCAGAAGCCTGTAACGGTTGTGACAGTGCCTGCTGGTTTGTCAGTGACGACTACCTATACCGGTGGATCATTCGCTCCTGCAGCAGCTATTGAAGCAGTTGCGGGAGTTGAGGCAGTTGCAGCAGTTTTATATGTTGAAGGTGACACGATACCAGAAGGCAAGGCGGTTGGTGACGTGAAAACAGCAGCAGTTGAGGCCGTGGCAGCAGTTGAGGCTGTAGCTGAAGTAATAGCACCTTCTAGTGCGGGTGATTACGCTGTAAATGTCTCTGTTGTGGATGATAATTATTCAGGTTCATCGAGCGCGACTTTGACCATCGGGTCGGTGAC
>DBNL01000026.1:20606-22954 GCA_002299785.1 Verrucomicrobia bacterium UBA673 | reverse complement strand
CCGTGATGTCTGGGAGATGTGAGCCACCGTGGCCGGGGTGATTGGTGACAATCATGTCGCCGGGGCCAAGCGCTTGCCCAAGCGCGATGGATCGAACACAGAGGCCAAGGGCTCCGAGATGGACCGGAATGTGTGGCGCGTTGATAACAAGTTGGCCGTCGCGGTCGAGCAACGCGCAGGAGTAGTCGAGACGTTCCTTGATGTTGGTCGAGACAGCGGTGCGCTGCAGTAGTTGACCCATCTCCTCGACGATCGAGCCGAACCGATTTGTGAACAGTTCCAATTCGACGAGCGGCGAGTGAGCGGCGTCGCTGGCTTGGAGTGCCCCGGAAGAGCGAGTCAATTTTAGAGTGCCACCGGAGCCAAGCGTGCCGATCCAGCCGGCGTCAATTCCGAGGGTACAAAAACGATCCTGCACGACTGCCGGCCCCACGATGCACTGGCGGATGTTCAGTGACTCGCGGTCGAGAACCAGCTTGTTGACTGGTTGTCCCGTTGAATCTGTAAACGATTCCGGCTCAACCGACGGCGGATGTGTCGAGGCGATGACCCGCACCGAGACGACCTCGATTGATTTGTTGCCTGGACAGTAGCCGAAAAGATTTTCATACCGCTCGCGGAACGCCGTAGCTAAGTTGGTCGTTGTGTCGAAGGCGATTTCCTCCGTGGATTCCTGCCCTTCGTGCCGCAGCGAAACGAGGCGGCGGCGGACAATGATTTGTGTGTCTGCATAGCCTTCAGCTTTCAGTGAACCAAGCGCAAATGTTTCGAGTTCGGCGCAAATGTCGCCAAGCGCTAGGCCATGCGTGCCGAGTGGTTGGAGAATCTGCCGCTCTGCGAAGCGCTCAATAACGGCTTCGCGGAGACCCCGGGCGCTGAGAAGTCCGGCGTCGCTTGGGCAAAGAACGGTACTGACACCGAGTTCATCGGCGATGGCGCAGGCGTGTTGGCCGCCGGCACCGCCGAAAGCGACGAGCGCGTAATCTCTGGGGTCGTAGCCTTCGCGGATGGAGATTTTGCGAACCACGTCGGCCATCCGTTCGTTGGCAATATCGAGAAATCCGGAGAGTAAATCCCGCTCTGGCGGCGGCTCGGGAATCGATTGAGCAACCTGTTTAAGTGCGACTTTAGCGGCGTCGATGTTGACCGGGATACCGAACTGTTTAGGGTCGAGTCGTCCGAGCAGCAGGTTGACGTCGGTGATCGTTAGGGGGCCGCCCGCGCCGTAGCAGGCCGGTCCGGGATTAGAGCCTGCGCTCTCTGGACCGACAAACAATTCGTCGCCGTTGAAGCCGCAGATCGAGCCGCCACCGGCGGCGACCGTCTCGATGGCAAGCACAGGCGCGATCACCCTGGCGCGGCCAACGCGATGTTCGTATTTGTAATCGAAGTCGCCGTCAAATCGGCAGACATCGGTGCTCGTGCCGCCCATGTCGAACCCGATGATGCGCTCATAGCCGGCTTGACGTCCGGCCATCGCGGCCCCGACAACACCACCGGCCGGGCCGCTGAGCAAGCTGTCCTTGGCCCGGTAATTGGCGCGGGAGACGAGTCCACCCGCGCTGGTCATTACGTGCAGTTTTCCGCTGGGCAACTCGCGCTCAACGCTTTCGAGATAGCGCGTCATAATCGGCGACAAATAGGCATCGACAACAGTTGTCTCGGCGCGGGGCAGCACTTTAATAACCGAAGCCAAGTCGCTTGACACGGAGACGTGTTTCCAACCGGCGTCGCGGATGTGCTTGGCTAGGCATTGTTCGTGTTCGGGATTACGGTGGCTGTGCAGGCAGACGATGGCGGCGGATTGGTTTTCGTTTTTAGGCGGATTGGTATGCGGGAAATTGAGCGGTCGGAGTACTTGACCAAGCGCGTCGATTCGTTCGTCGATCCCAACGACGTTGGTGTTGAGTGGGCCTTGTTTTTGGACATTCAGGGCGAACAAGTCGGGCCGTTTTTGGTCGCCGATGACGAGCAAATCCTCGAAGCCGCGCGTGATGAACAGCGTGACCTCAGCGCCTTTTTCCTCAAGCAATGCGTTGGTGCCGCGAGTGGTGGCCAAGTGCATGACCATCGGCGGGAGCGACTGGTCGGCGGGAGTGCCGGTGGCGATTCGGGCTGCGAGAATAGGGGCCTCTACGTCAAAGGCGATCTCGATCGTTTGACCAAGTGGGGTGTTTTTGGGCAGCGGTTTTGCCAAGCGGAATTGCCCCGATGAGTCGTGACCGGTTATTTTTACTGGGTGCCCGGGTTGGCCAAGGAGTTGGAATTGTTGGCCAAGCGCAAATCCGGCAATGAGCGGTTGGGGCAACTCGATCGTGATCTCGGTCGGCGAGTCGATTGCTGTCAAC
>DBNL01000026.1:19307-20229 GCA_002299785.1 Verrucomicrobia bacterium UBA673 | reverse complement strand
TTCGGGTCAGTGGCGAGGCAGTCGGTGAAGGTGCCGCCGGTATCCACCCAGACGCGCCAGCCGCTTTTTTGTCCGTCGGTTGCGTCGTTATTCACGGTTCGAGGATTGCTGCTCGATTGGCTCTTTTATGCGGAAGCCGCCGGTTTGAAACTCAGTGTCGTGGCCGACGAGAAGCATAGTTTTTTCCAAGGCACTGTGGTTGCTTTTTATAATGCAGGATTCTGTGGTGCCGATGGTTAGTTCGCCTTCGTTTGCCAAGTTCTCGTTCTCAATAAATTGCTTGTTTGGTTCGCCGTTACTCATATAAACATCATGTTCGCCGATGACGTTGATCTTTGGGGTGGCGATTGCCACTGGGTTGTCCGGGCCAGAAGCGATTGTGAGTTGAAGCGCGACGATGTGATTCTGAGAAGTTGCTGCGTTGTCGTTCCTCAAGCCGCAGCTTCGGGCGAGTTGAGAGCCTGCCGTAAGTACTAGAAATCCAGTAATCAGAACGGTTTTTAATTTCGCCGAATCGATCGCGTGAAGCTAGGAAGGCGCACGTACGCTCGCAAGCTATTTTTGGGTGTGGAGTTTTCCTGCCACAGTTTGAGCGTGGGTGCCTGTGACAAGCACGGTCTTGTTTCGGCTTTTTTCGCCGCGTATGAGGGGCGTAGTGCGCGGTGGAATTCTCAGTGACTTAGCGATAAAATTGAGCATCGCCTTGTTGGCGACGGAGTTCACGGGCGGCGCGGTAATGCGGACTTTAAGTTGATCGCTTGTTGGATCGGCGATTATTTCATCGCGCGATGAGCGAGGTTGCACTCGTATGGCCAGCGTCACGCCTTGCTGGGTTTCTTGGATGTATCTGAGCAGATCTACTGGGGTGACCATTTGAGATCACGAAGCGCTCGCTGCCAAGCTGCGAATGGCGTATATTGGC
>DBNL01000026.1:0-18904 GCA_002299785.1 Verrucomicrobia bacterium UBA673 | reverse complement strand
GGTTGCACAAGTACGATGCGGGTCGGGGTTCAGTCGAGTGATGCGGCGAAACCGGCGGTGATCAATGACCGGGCGATCATTGGCCAGATGACTCGTGAGGCGACGAGAATGATGGATTCCGACGAGACGGTCTCGATGAAATCATTGATCGAGCAGCTAAAAAAAGAGCCGAGGGCCAAGCTTGGTTTGCCTGAGGGAAAGGGAGGGCGAGCGGAGGATGTGCAGAAGGCAATAGCAGTGGTGGGTGGTGTTTACAAGTGCAAACGATGCACGCGCTGGCATGTGGCGCCGGCTAGCGGGTTCTTGATCGCAGAGGATTTGCTGGTGACCAACTATCACGTGGTGAACCAGCCTGAGCGTTCTGCCTTGGCAGTGCGGATGTTCGACGGTCGTGTGTTTATGGTCGAGTCGGTGGTTGCGGCTAGTGAGCGTTACGACTTGGCAGTGGTGCGTATTCCCAATACCGGGATTACACCGATTGCACTTGGCCAAGCAGCACCCGTTGGTGCAAAAGTGGATTTGATCAGCCATCCGAACCAAAATTTTTACACCTTGAGCGAGGGGCGTGTTGCCCGTTATTTTATAACAAAACGAGATAAAAAAACTGTTCCGGCGATGGCGATCACAGCCGATTTTGGTCGAGGATCAAGTGGTGCGCCTGTTCTGAATGAAGCAGGGGAAGTGGTTGGGATAGCCGCCAGCACCGAGTCACTCTATTACACGGAAGATGACGGCGATCAGAAAAACCTGCAGATGGTCTTCAAAAACTGCGTGCCAGTGAGTCAGTTGCGTGAGTTGATTGGCGGTTAAGCAGTGCTTCAGGCCTTGCTCGGGACGCGGATGCTCTCAACTAAGTCCTGCACTTCTTGTGGGGCCTCTGGTGCGGTCTTCGAGACAGCAAACGCAACTGCAAAATTAACCAAGGCACCAATAGCTCCGAATGCATTTGGGGTGATACCTAGGAACCAGTTGGGCTCCATACTTCCAAGAAAACTGGTGCTGGAGATAAACAGGATGCCTTTGTGCTGGAATACATAAAGCAGCGTGACGCTCATCCCGGCAATCATTCCGGCCACGGCTCCCTGACGATTCATTTTTTTTGAGAAGATGCCCATCATTAAAACCGGAAAAATCGATGAGGCGGCCAATCCGAACGCTATGGCCACAGTCCCGGCGGCGAAGTCGGGAGGGTTTAACCCAAAGTAACCAGCCACCGCGATCGCGCCAACCATGGCCAGGCGGCTAGCATTGAGTTCCTGTTTTTCAGAAATGTCAGGCCGGAGAATGCCTTTGAGGAGGTCGTGCGAAATAGCAGAGGAAATTGCAAGAAGGAGCCCGGCAGCCGTGGAGAGTGCAGCCGCTAATCCGCCGGCCACCACTAGAGCAATCACCCATCCGGGCAGGTTGGCAATTTCAGGGTTGGCCAGCACGATGATGTCCTTATCCACGGTGGTCATTTCATTGCCTGCCCAGCCATATTCGGCGGCCTTGGCGGTGAATGTTTTGTTTTTGTCGTTGTAATACTGGATACGGCCGTCTCCGTTTTTGTCCTCAAATTTGAGCAGGCCTGTTTTTTCCCAATTCTTGAACCACTCGGGGCGTTTTTCGTATTCTAGATTTCCTGTGGCTTCACCGACGGGGCCGGGTTGTATGGTTTCTGTGAGGTTAAGACGGGCCATAGCAGCGACTGCGGGAGCGGTGGTGTATAGGATAGCGATGAAGAGCAGTGCCCAACCGGCGGACAACCGCGCGTCGCTCACGTTTGGCACTGTGAAGAAGCGAATGATTACATGTGGCAAGCCAGCGGTGCCGATCATGAGCGTCATCGTGTAAACGAACATGTTCAATTTGCTGCCATCGACAGATGTGGTGTATTGGTTGAAACCCAAGTCTTGAATAACCATATCTAGCTTTTCCAGCAACGGTGTGCCGTCGGCAACCGATCCGCCGAGACCAAACTGGGGGATCGGATTACCGGTGAGTTTGAGAGAAATGAAAATAGCTGGGACTGTGTAGGCGAAAATCAAAACAACATATTGTGCAATCTGCGTGAAGGTGATGCCCTTCATGCCTCCAAGGACAGCGTAGAAAAAGACGATGGCCATCCCGATATAGAGGCCGGTATTGTAGTCCGTCTCGAGAAACCTTGAGAACGCGACTCCAACTCCTTTCATTTGTCCGATGACGTAGGTAACCGAAACAATAATGAGGCAGATCACGGCAACGATTCGCGCGGTTCTGGAGTAAAACCGTTCCCCAATGAATTCCGGTACGGTGAATTTACCGTACTTGCGCATGTACGGCGCTAGCATCAGAGCGAGCAGCACATAACCGCCAGTCCAGCCCATGAGAAAGACAGATCCGCCGTAACCGCCGAAAGCGATCATCCCAGCCATCGAAATGAATGACGCGGCGCTCATCCAGTCTGCGGCAGTGGCCATGCCGTTCGAAATTGGGCTGACATTACCCCCTGCAATATAAAACTCCTTCGTCGAAGACGCTCTGCTCCAGATAGCGATTCCGATGTAGAGGGCGAACGAGAGTCCGACAATAAGGTAGGTCCAGGTTTTTACGTCCATCGATTAGCTTTCTTTTAGTCGTTCTCCTCTTCGAATTTAAACTTACGGTCGAGTTTGTTCATAAACCGGACATAAACGAAAATCAGCACCAAAAAGACGTAAATGGATCCTTGCTGGGCCATCCAAAATCCGAACCGAAAGCCGCCGAGTTTGATTTGGTTGAGTTGGTCGACGAACAAAATGCCGCAGCCGAACGATACTGTGAACCAGATCGACATAAGGATGGCTAGTATTCGGAGGTTCGCTCGCCAATAGGCTTTGCGGCGTTCCTGGAGATTGGTTTCATTTTCCATTTTCGTGGTTAAATTTGCTCTTTGATCGTGTCCCAAATTTCATTGCTGACGCAATCCAGGGATTGGTCAGCGTTGATAATCCGGAATCGCTCTGGCTCAGCCTTGGCCAAGATGTGGTATCCGTCGAGCACTCGTTCGAAAAATTTTGTTCCGGACTCGTCGAATTGATCCTGTATTTCGCCGGTTGATTGATGTCGATCAGAGACGCGGGTTCGACTGACGCTCAATGGTATGTCGAGTAAAAGTGTGAGGTTTGGCTTGGTACCACCAATGGCCAAGTCGATAGCCTTCTGTACCTTTAGCAAGTCGAGTCCTCGGCCGTGGCCCTGATAGGCCAGCGAGGAGTCGTAAAAACGATCGCACAGTACGACGGTGCCGTTGGCCAGGGCAGGGCGGATCTCTTGCTGGACAAGTTGAGCGCGGCTAGCGTTCATCAGTAGTAATTCAGTATCGGGAGAGATTGGATTGTGACCGGGGGGGAACTTGACCACATCTCGGATGGCCTCGCCGATGGGAGTACCGCCTGGCTCGCGGAGAGTAAGAGTCTCGTGCCCCTCCTTGGCTAAGCTTTTTGCCAATCGCTCAATCTGAGTCGATTTACCACAGCCCTCAATGCCTTCAAATGTGACAAATAAACTACTCATTTGAGGGCCGGTTTATTGCTCTGGATGATGGCACGGCGGGTTTTTAACTCGCGCGGGAAGATCCGGACCAAGTAAGCAACAAGAGTCTTGATCTGCCTTTCATCAAGCGAACCTCCGTGCTCTTTAGCAAAGGCTGGCATCAACGTGTTCGGCTTGCTCTGGGCTGTCCACTCTTGCCAGTATTGCTTGTCCTTGCCATTGGCCAAGGGGCGAAGATCCGGGACAAAAGGGGCCCTGTTTTTGGCTTCGTGGCAGATGCCGCAGGCGGTTGCATAAAGTTGTTTGCCCTGTTTGCCTATGGTTGGTTTTACATGGCAGTCGGCACACTTGCCCTGAAAAATTGCCTGCCTGTTTAGTGCGGCGGCGCGGAGATTGGCGGCGCGTTCCTCCTTCGAACGTTTCGTGAGTGGCTTGGAGGTATTGCCGATGGCGACACGCGCCTTGAGCGGAATGATGCCTTTATCGGTTACAATGGTGATGGCCTTGGTTATTACGCCGGTTTTACCTCTTATATCCATCGTAACCGGTATGCCTCCTTTTTGCCCTGCTGTGATGACCCAGGGTAGTTTGGGCAACCGCGCCACAGTACAGCCGCAGGAGGAATCCGCTCGCTTAATTCGAATCTCGCCGGTGGTTTTGTTTTGAAAACGAAACTCAAAGCCGACGTCCTGTTCCCCCGGCTTCGCGTTGTGGGCTTTGGCCAAGGCGTCCCACGTGAGGATTTTCTCGATGGCCAGTTCGCGCTGCTCACTGTTCGGCACGAATTCGGAGGCGGCCCTGACGCCGACGGCTGAATGACAAAGCAGGCTAAACATTATTGTAAGGAAAGTTGCCTTGTTTCTCATGGTCTGATCCAGTTCTCGATGCGCAGTTTGTCGCTCAGCACGGCTTTTATCCGCGAATTGAGTATTGGAAATCAATCTCCGATTATCTTTCATTTGCAGTAGGCGTCGGGGACATCAATAAACATTACTTTTGGCAGGGATACGGAAAGTTGCATTTCTGGTGTGGTTAGACGAATCACGACGCGATTGGGTGTTGGGCGAACCGGCATTCAAGGGATGCTAGGTAAATCATTTTGTCTGTTTTGATAGGTCGGAGTCCTGCCTGTGTTTGGCAGACCTCATCATCTCGACGCTTACCCAGCGGGTGTCCGGCAGGATGAATTTTTTGATCACAACTCGCACGGCGCTTGGGCTAAATTGATCGAGCACGAGCATGCAAATGTCATCGGCCAGTGCTTCAATGAGTTTCCAGCTTCGAGCTTGGCCAAGCGCCTTGACTGCTTGGCAGACGGCAAAGTAGTCAATGGTTTCAGTCAGGTTGTCGGTTGCTCCGCTTGCCCCGAGGTCGTGGGCCAGTTCGATGGTGATGAGAAGCCGCTGCGGCTCAGTTCGTTCCTCGTCCGGCACGCCAACATGAAACCGAACCTCTAAGTCCTCGATAGTTATAAGGTCAGGCATCATTGGGAATTGTTGAGTTGGCCATTACGGCGTCTAGCAGTATGCGGGTGGGTCGGTTCAGGTCGAGTTGCAGCGCATCGGGTTCGCTCAACCATAGATACTCCTGTGCTTCATCGTTGAGTGTAACGTCGGTTTCTCCTGCGGCGCGGCATGTGTAATTGAGCAGGATGAAATGTTCGGGCCGGTAAAATTCCTCTGAATCTATGCAGTCTTGCGAAAGTACAAAATCTATGTCGGTGATCGTGAGGCTGGTTTCCTCAGTGATTTCACGGCGGAGTGCGTCTTCGGACGATTCACTATGTTCGATCTTGCCGCCCGGTATACCCCACTTGCCGGACCATTTGTCAGTGCGAACCATCAGCACTTGGCCAAGTGCATCGTAAATCAGCGCGCCAACGGTTGCGATGGGCCTGCGTTTGCTGATTGGCAGGGTCATGCCGTTGGATTGTAAGGTGGCTTTGAACTCATCCAAGTCCGTGGCGATATGGGTGGGGTTGGCTTCACGGAGTTGATCGAGCGTGTTGTAACCGGTTAGCAACGCACAAGAATGAACGCCGCCGTGGTGCGCCGTCTCGACATCGTGCTGCATGTCGCCGATGTACAGCGTTTCGCCCTTCGAAAGATTGTTTTCCTCGATGATGTCGTGAATCTTTCCACGCTTGTCCCATACGCCGAGGTATGTTTGCTCAAAGTAATCGCTCATCCCGACGTTGGCAGTTTGTTCGGTGAAGTACTCCTGCTTGACGGCGCTGAGGACAAAGCAGCGAATCTTTTCGGATTTGCAGAAGTCAAGAAACTCGACTGAATGGGGCAGGGCAATTACCTCGCCGCAGACTTTACTGAAGTAGCTGTGGAACCATTCCTCGAGTTGCTCAAGCGGGACATCAGGAGTGAATCGATTGTAGAAGTTGATGAAGGGTAATTCAAACTCGGCACGGAACTCAGTCAGCGTAAGTGTCGCGACACCTGCCTGCTCGAGTATGTAGTTGGTGGCTTTGAAGACACCCGGCAGGTCGTCCACAAGGGTGCCCGACCAATCAAAGATGATGTTCCGAATCATACGCGCGCATCGTACCTGATATCGTTGAGAGAAGTAAGGAAACGTTTACAACAAAAAACTGTTGTGGTCTAAGAGTTGAGGGCAACATGACCGTACCGAAGGTAGAAAAGGATAATGCGCATTTAGGTCGCCGCGTTAGAGGCTTGCTATAACGTTTGACTCTCCATTCATCCAAAGGCGGCTTCGATGCCGTTCTGTGTTTTTGTGTTAACACTATTAGTCTCGATAAGATTTGAGTGTTTCCATGGCTCCCAGTTGCTTGAGCAGTTTCTTTAAACCGTCGAGGTTTTCGCGCAGGGCAACCTCAGTGTCGATGGCGCTGCGGTGGTCGAGGATGGCGATTGCTCCCTGGTAGCCGGATTGTCGAATCGTATTAAGCAATTTCAACTCATGCAGCCCTTCGCCAAGCGGCAAAATCTTTGGTTTCGCATCGTCGTTCATACCGTTGAGATTTAGGCAAAGGAGGTGTGGTTGCATGAGCTTCAGCGACTGTTCGAAATCCGCGATGTGCCCGTGTCCGTGGTGCAGGTTGTAAACAATACCTACATGTCCGGCGCTGTGATGCGCTTTAAGATGCTTGCACACCGCCACGAGATTCGCCGGTTCGCCACCCCAGCCGCCATGGTTATAGAGGCCAAGAGCACAACCAAGCCGCCTTGTGCGCTCCACCAACGGCAACATCGCTTTGGCCGCTGCTTCAACACGAGCCTCCTGTGTGGCTGCATCCGGGTTGCTTAACGTGTGCCAAACTTGAGGATTTATCTTGTGCTTTTGAAACAATTGAAAGGCATTCTCGTGCACACTCCAAAAGGCGAAGAACTCAAGCCCGTGCTTTTTGTATTGAAGAATTTCTTCTTCAAAATCTTTTACATGTTTCGCTCTCCAGTCGTAGGCCACGCGTTTGAGTCCGAGTCGGACGAGCATCTCTGCTCGCTCAGCCGGCCCTCGTTGCTTGGCGTCAAATGGCACAATACACCATGCAACGAGCCGATCCTTGTCAAAGTTTTCGCCATAAGCTCCTTGCAGGAGAGCGAAGAGGACACAAACTACAGGTAAGATTTGTTTCATTGGCCCATTATGCTTTCGATCTCATCTGCTTCGATCGGAATTTTGGCCATCAGGTTGATCGGCCCATCCTTGGTGACGACGATATCGTCCTCAAGTCGGACGCCGAACCCCTCGGCTGGGAGGTAGATGCCGGGTTCAACAGTTAATACGGTCCCTGGTGCGAAGGGGGCGTTGGCATCTCCGACGTCGTGCACGTCAAGCCCCAGAGGATGGCCAAGGCCGTGCATGAAATATTTGCGGCAGGCGGGGTTGTCGGGGTCCTGCTTTTTCACTTGGCTGGGCTTGAGTAGGCCAATTTTCAGGAGTTCCTCGTTCATGTGCGCCTGTGATTCTTTCGTCCAATCGCGGTGGAGCTTGCCAACGGTGGCCCCGTCAATGCTCGCGCGCAGCACGCGCAGGACGGCGTTATAAACCTGCTTTTGGCGGCGACTAAACTTGCCGCTCACGGGAATCGTGCGCGTCATGTCAGCGTTGTAATTTGCGTAACTGGCTCCCACGTCCATCAGCAGCAACTGGCCTTTTTTACAAACTTGATCGTTTTGAAGATAGTGTAGCACGCAGTTGTTCTCTCCGGCGGCAACGATCGGTGTGTAGGCGAATTTGCCTCGGCGGCGGATGAACTCGCGCGCCCATTCGGCTTCCACCTCGTATTCGCTCACGCCCGGCTTCACGAAGCTCAGTGTGCGACGGAATCCTTTGGCAGTAATATCGATAGCCTCATTCAATAACTCAATTTCCAGATCTGTCTTCACCACGCGCAACTGGTGCAACAACGGGGCGAGTCGGCGATAGGTGTGTAGTGGGAAATCCTTGCGGCATTGGCGGATGAACCGCGCATCGCGCGACTCCACTTCGACTTTGGCTCGTTTGTATTCGTTGCTGTTCAAGTAGGCCGATTCTGCTTCGCATATCAGCGAGCGAAACATCACAGGGAATTCCGACAGCCATTGGATGTTTTTGACACCGGATATTTTCCGCGCGTTCTCCTTTGTGTGCTTATAGCCCTCCCATATTTGCATGTGTTGATTGGGTTGACGCAGAAAAAGGATTTCGCGGTGCTTGTTATCCGCCGCGTCGGGAAACAACAGCAGAATACTCTCCTCCTGCTCAATGCCGCTCAGGTAAAACAGGTCAGCATTCGGGTGCATCGGTAGCGACCCGTCAGCGTTGGTCGGCAGCACATCATTGGCGTTTAGGACAGCCAGGGATTTTGGGGCCATCAACTCGGTGAGCTGTTGGCGGTTCTGTACGAAGAGTTTGTTTTTGATTGGCTTGTGTCTCATGGCAATCGGCGGCGACAGACTGCGTAAAAGATCGCCGGCCGGCAATGGTTTTTGTTTTATTCCGCCTGAGCAAACGTTTCGAGGTACTGCTGAACAATATGTTTGAGCGGTGGGGGCTCAGGCAGACCAAGTGCCAGAGCTCGGGTACCATCGGCTGCGGTTGGCCAAGTATCGACGATGGCCTGGATGCGCGGGTCGAAGGCATCTGCAATTTGCCCAAGCACGAAATCTTTCTCTTCAGTCAAGTCCCTCAAAATCTGTTCGGCCAATGTTGGCGTAACGCGGTGAGCGGGCAAGCCGTAGGCTCTGTCATCGCCCAAGCGATCTTCCGGTACTTCATGCAGTGCGATGAACGAGTCGACGACGGTGCGAAAGCCGGTCATCGGATGAGGTTGATCGCGGTGCACCGGCAACTCGCAGGTTTCGCCGTTGAGCGGTTCGCGGAACATTCCGCTGGCCCAACTTGAGGCGGCGGCGTTGGGCTTGCCTGGACGAATGATCACGGTGGGTAGGCGGGCCGAGCGTCCATCGAAGTGGCCCTTGCGCGTGTGGTCGTTGACGAGCAACTCGCATATGGCCTTGGTCATTCCGTAGGTGGTCTGCGGTGTCTGTTTGGCCAAGTCGCTCACGGGAGTGGGCATCGAGGCTCCACCGAAACTGGCGATGCTGCTGGCGAAGACCACTCGCGGTCGACCCGCAGCGACTCGAGCGGCTTCAAAAATATTACGCCCGCCGTCGAGGTTCACCCGCAGGGCATCGTCGTAACGGTTCTCGCATTCGCCGCTCACCATCGAAGCGAGGTGAAAGATGGAAATGTTTTTTGCACTGCCGA
The DNA here is from genome assembly GCA_002299785.1 of Verrucomicrobia bacterium UBA673. Taxonomy (GTDB): domain Bacteria; phylum Verrucomicrobiota; class Verrucomicrobiia; order Limisphaerales; family UBA1096; genus UBA1096. The sequence goes on along the minus strand of DBNL01000026.1, from coordinate 9,682 downwards.
TGGCTTCATTGATCACGTCACGGTTGCTGATGTCCCCAACTATTTGCTGCATTCGCGGGTCGTTCTGTGGTGTAATAAAACGTGCATCGATCAGTATTATTACATCAATTGGCTCTTGGCCGCCGGAGGGGCCAGTGAGCCTGCCGCGATTAAGCAGTGTGGTTGCGAGTTGTGAGCCCAGGAAACCGCCTCCACCGGTGATGATTATTTTCATATCAGTTGCCAGTGATATTGTTCAGAGCCTCCAAGTGGGTCAGCAGGCCGCTGTGATCCATGTCGCCCTTGCCGCCTTGCACCATGGCGTCGAAGAGTCCGTGCAGGAGCTTGGTGATGGGGAGTTCGAGGCCAAGGCGGTCGGCGGCCCTGAGTGCATTGTGTAGGTCCTTGAGTTGAAACTTGGCCGGACCGCCTGACTCGAAGGCGCGATCAACCATCCGCTGGCCGTGCTCAGTGAGGATCCGGCTTGAGGCAAAGCCGCCTTGTAATGCCTCGCGCACCTTGGCGCGATCAGCACCACCTCCACCGGCGAGAATAAACGCTTCGCTGACCGCGCCGATAGTGACAGCGACGATGACCTGATTGGCGAGCTTGGCCAATTGGCCGCATCCGTTCGGCCCCACGTGTGTCGCTTGTCCAAGCGGCGCAAAGACCGCCTGCATCGCCGCGAAGGTTTCCGCGTCACCGCCGGCCATGATGGCCAGTTCGCCTGCTGCCGCGCCCTTGGTGCCACCGGACACAGGGGCGTCGAGATAGCTCACACCGAGATTGACGTGGTGCTTGGCGTGTTCGATGGCCTCGTCGGCACCGATGGAACTCATGTCGATGTGGGTGATACCTTCGCGCATGGCCTCGGCTACGCCTTGGGTAAATATTACATTCGATACCGCCGCTCCATCGGAAAGCATGGTGATGACCACGTCGGCATCTGCAACAGCACTTTGCGGTGAGTCGGAGACGACGGCTCCGCGCTTGGACAACGGCTTGGCCTTGGCCATGCTGCGATTCCACACGGTAAGCGGTAGCCCTGCGGATAGGAGGTTTTGGCACATCGGCGCCCCCATTAATCCGGTGCCCAGGAATGCGATGCTTGGGGATCGATTCATCGTCTATTGCTTCCGGGGCCTCGGCCTCCGGACTGGGGCGTTGGTTTGGAAATAGTCGAGCCACTGTAGCATGAGCGCGGATTTCAGGCTGGATTTGTCGATCCGATATTCCCCCAGCGAGCGGCTCCTGTAAAAGCCGATCCATCCGTCGGTCGTCTTAGCGGATTTCGTCACGAACTGGTCCAGTTCCGGGAGACCGCACTTGAAGGGGAACATCTCCTCGATGACCAGGGGGTTACTCCCGTCATACACGGCCAGCGCCTTGAGCGCCTTCATCTCTGAAAAGTCTGCTACGACGGTGTCCCATTCCGACTGCCAGTAGTCCTCAAGCAGGCGCCCGGGTTTGTCGAGATCGTAATTGAATTCCAAGGCGCGGAACGGCTCAGCGCGTTCGCCGTGAACGAAGCTGTCTCCACTGGCACTCGGACGAATCCATTCAATCGGCTGTGCCGACAAAGTCGTCAAGGGAACAGTGAGCAGCCCAAACAAAGTGAGATGGATGGCTTTCAAACCGTAATTCATTTTGTTTTTTGCTTTTGCACTGGGCGCTTAGCCTTGGATTCGTAGTCGGGATTGGGCACTGGCATCTTGGCCCGCATTTGGTTTTGCCATGCGAGTAGCTTGGCTCGCAGGAGCTTTGCCTTTTTTGGCTTAGCTTTAGCCAAGTTATGGCGTTCTCCGGGGTCGTTTGCGAGGTTGTACAATTCGAATTTTTTATAATGATAAAACTCGATGAGCTTCCAGTCGCCGTCGCGGATGGAACCGCCGGGTTTCCACGCGGAACCGTGGTAGTGCGGGTAATGCCAGTAGAAAGTGCGTTGGCCGGAGTCGTCGCCTTTAAGCTGGGCTACGAGGCTTTGGCCGTCAGTGTGGAGCTTAGGTTGCAAGTGGAGGTCTGCGAGTTCTAGTATGGTGGGGAAGAAATCCATGCTCACCATCGGCTTGTGTGACACGCTGCCGGGTTGCGTGACGCCGGGGGCGCGAATAATTGTGGGTTCGCGCACGCCGCCTTCGTAAAGCCAACCCTTGCCAGCGCGCAGCGGGAGATTGCATCCGGGGCCAGGCCGTCCGCGCCCAAGCGTGCTGAGGCCACCGTTATCGCTGAAGAAAATGACGACGGTGTTTTCGTCGAGTTTGAGTTTCTTGAGCTCGGCCAAAAGCGTACCGACACTGTCGTCCACAGCCGCAACCATCGAGGCGAGTGCGGCGTTGTCCTGTCGCAGGCGGTTGGTACCATCGTGCTCCGGTTCGCTAGGTGTTTTACCCTCGAACGCTTTGGTTGCCTTGGTCTCATAATGGTCTATGTGTTTCTTGTATGCCTGAATCGGAGTGTGAATGTTGTAGTAAGAGAGGTAGAGCAGGAAAGGCTTGGCGTGGTCGTGCTCTTTGAGGAATTTGACAGATTCCTCGGTCAGTCGTTCGGTGAGATACTCGCCTTTACGCTTGGCCTTGAGTGCGGGATTGCTCCACGGTCCGTAGTAGCCGCCGGGCGGCGAGCCTCGATGGTGGCCGCCGATGTTGATGTCGAAGCCCTGGTCTGTTGGCCATTTTCCCTTATCACCCAAGTGCCATTTGCCGGCAAAAAAGGTCTGGTAGCCATGCTCTTTGAGAGCTTCGGCGATGGTGACTTCCTCGAGCGGGAGGTGGCCGCGATCCTCAGGGTGGAGTAGGGAGTTAGCGGGGCGGTTGGATTGGCCGGGGATCCAGTCGGTGATATCGACGCGAACCGGATGGCGGCCTGTCATGATACTGGCGCGTGTTGGGCTGCACACTGAGCCGGCGGCGTATCCCTGCGTGAACCGCATACCGCTCTTGGCCAAGCGGTCGATGTTTGGCGTCTCGTGAAACGTACTACCGTTCGCACCGATGTCCGCCCATCCCATATCATCCACAAGGAAGAACAGGAAGTTGGTGTGCTTGGCTGCGTCAAGCGTCGGTGCTGTTGTGATAAAAATGCAGAGGGCGCAGAGGCGCAGTGAGACACAGGCTTTTGTTATTTTCGTTATTTGAAATCTGTGTAGGCTCATTGAATTGATTTAGAGCTTCGGGGCTTTCCACTGAGGGATGCCGCTGTTTTTCATCTGCTCGGCGTACCACACGTGAAAGGGTCGGGTGGGGGACATCGGCACCTCCTCGTTCACCATCAACGGGCGGGCTTCTTTCCAGAATTTGTTGTAAGCGGCCCGCATTTTCTCGGCCACTTCGGGATGATGATTGATGATGTTCGTCCGCTGGCCGGGGTCTTTCAACATGTCGAAGAGCGCGTCCTTGGGCGAGATACCCTCTTTCCGTTGGCGTTCGGAAACGCTTACTGCCGTGCCGCCTCCGACAAAGCGGTAACGCTGGTTGCGGACAGCGTAGTTTTTCCACTGAAATTCGTTGGGCTCAGTACCGGTCTTCCAGCGGGCTTTGTGAGTGAAGAGATAGCGGTCATCGGGCAGCGTTTTCTTTTCACCAGTAAGTAGCGGTAAGAAGCTGCGACCTTCGACTTGGTTTTTCGGCAACGTCTTGATGCCCGCGATGGCAGCGAAGGTAGGCAGCACATCGATGTGCGCACTCACAGTGTCAAAGTCGCGTCCGGCTTTCCAGTGGCCGTCCCAGCGCACGAGAAAAGGCACGCGCACTCCGCCTTCATCGGCACTGCCTTTCATGCCCTTCATGCCGGCGTTGAAGAATGGGTAGTCCTTGGCCACCTGTTGACCGGACCGGGAGCCAGCGGGTGTCATACCGTTGTCGCTCATGAAAATTAAAATGGTGTCTTCATACAAATTCCATTCCTTCAGCTTGCCCATCAGGCGACCCATGTTTTCGTCGATGTTTTCGATCATGCCGTAAAAGCCCGCCGGCTTGTCGGTGAAGCCTAGGTCGGTGAAGCGCTTGGTGTTCTTGGGCGGCGCGGTGAACGGCGCGTGCGGTGCATTGGTGGTGATGTACGCGAAGAACGGCGCATCGCCATCTTTCTTGGCCTTGATCCATCCCAACGCGGCGGTGAAAAATAAATCGGTGCAGTAGCCTTTAGTTTTCACGAAGGATCCGTTGTGACGGATGACAGGATTGAAATATTTATTTCCCGGCGCATCGGCGCAGCTGCACTTGTACGCTTGGCCAATCCCACCGGCGCCATGGATGAACGCTTCATCAAACCCGCGCGTGTGCGGCTGGTACGGCTCCTCGTCGCCGAGGTGCCATTTGCCAAAAATGCCGCTGGTATAGCCGGCCTGCTTGAGCACCTGCGGCAGGATGGTCGTCTTGAGCGTCATGCGTTCGCGCTCGAGAATGGTGTGCGTCACACCGTTTTTCATCGGATGCCGGCCGGTCATTAGCGCGCTGCGAGTTGGCGCACAAGTGGGACTCACCAAAAACCGGGTGAACCGTGTGCTGGTGTCGTACAGCTTGTCGAGATTCGGCGTGCGAATCCACGGATGCCCATGCCGGCCAACCGGCCCGTAGCCCTGGTCGTCTGTAATGACGAGAACGATGTTGGGCGGCTTGGCTTTGACCTTGGCTTGAAAAAGGAATCCGCCAAGGATGCAGAGCAGAACAGATAGGCTTCGCAGAGAAAAGTGCATGACCAGTTGATAAAGGAAACGTCGATGGCTGCCAAGCCTTTGGCCTGAGGGTGGCGGTAGATTTTGTAACGCATGCAGTGCATGCCGGGAGAGATCAGTCAACAACCGCGACTCAAGCGCGTCGTCTGCCTGCAGGGGGGATCATGATGGGGCTGGCTTTTTAATCGCCGTTAAAATCAACGCCGCGCTACAGTCACTCTTCGACGGCTGGAAATTTACTAAACTGCTCCATGCTACGGCGCGCCATCCCGCGCGCGGTCATCGTCACGCTGCTTATCACTATAGCACTTTACTTGTCGGTGGCATTAGTTAGTAAATTCGTGAGCTTCAGCGCGTTCACAGTGCTGGTGTACTACGTGATCACCAACCTCTGCGCGATTCGAATGAAACCTGAGGAGCGGTTGTATTCGATTTGGCCGGATTGGGTCTGATTATCTTCGGGTTGGCTTGGGAAAGGTGCTTTAACTGCTAAGCGAGCAACTGATTCACCTCGCCTGTGCTTTCGGCGAATCGATTTAGTTCTATGCCGAGGGCTTTTGCTTGGGTGAGCCAGAGGTTGGCGAGGGGCCGGCCTTGTTCGGGTTGGACGTATTTGCCGTTTTTCTTTGGTACAGGGCCAGATGTTTCTGTGAGGTTGAGGTGCTTACCGGTGATGAGTTTGCCGCCGCCGGAACCGGCAACTACAATGGGTAGCGCACTGTACTGGTGAGTGGCGCCATCGCCGAGTCCGGAGCCGTAGGTAAAAATGGTGTTGTCCAACAGTGAGGTGCCGTTGGCTTCTTTTATTTTTTCCATCTTCTCAACGAGATAGGCAAACTGCGCGACGTGAAAGCGGTCGACCTTGAGCAGGTCTTTGATGTGCTTTTCTTGGTTGTGTGACATCCCGTGGTGACTGCGAGGTTTGTCGAAGAGGCTTTCGAAAAGGTAGGGCGTATTCCAGCGCTCGGGCCCGACCATAAAGGTGGCCACATTGGTGAGGCCGGTTTGCAGAGCGACAACCATTAGGTCGCCTATCACGCGGATGTATTCGCCTCGAGGCAAATGGGCCTCGACTGGTTCGGCGAGGTTTACTTTTGTCAGCTCACTTTTCATTTGCTCAAGGCGGCTGATCTGTTTTTCGATCGAACGTATGGAATCAAAATATTCGGTAAACTTCTGCTGGTCCGCGTAGCCGAGTTGGCGTTTGAGCGAGCGGGCGTCTTTCAATACGAGGTCGGTGATGTTGTGGTATGCCTGCAACTCGTGAGTACCAAACAACCGTCGGTACGCCTTGCGCGGATCGCGCATACTCGGCGCCACGTGGCCGGTGCCGTACCACGAGACATTATCGAAATGAATTGATTCCTTATTATCCTTGTGGCTGTTGCTGCTGAATTCCAGTGTACGGAAAGGTGTGTTTGCACCGAGTTGTTCGCTAAGGATGTGATCTAGCGTGCGTGCTTGCGGATACGGTGATTGCTTCACTGTAAAAGTGCCCGCACTGGTGAGGAAACACGAGGCGCATTGCGCATGCACATCAGTGCCGGGCTGGAATGTTCGGTCCATACCGGTGATGAGCGTGACTTTGTCCTTCACTTTTTCCAACGGCTGCAACGTTGGAGTGAGTGTGAGAGGGTGTACGCCAACGGGGATGCGCGAGCTGTTGCCGAGCGCTTTGCGGTCCGAGGTAAATTTGGGGATAGGGCCATCGGCTTCGCCGGGGAAAAAGCCGCGCCGCACCACTCCGATCGGTACATAGAAAAAAGCGGCTCGTTGGGCAGGCTTTTGATTGGCCGCTGCCAGTCCGAGGCTTTCCAGCCACGGCAAGCTCAGGGCGGCGCCGCCTAGGCCGTGCAGAAATGCGCGTCTCGAGGTGTGCGTCATCGTGTTTTTTTAATACTGTTTATCGTCGGTTTTGCCAAGGCTTGTCTTGGTCGAGGTTTGTTTATGAATGGCGCGCTTTGCACCACTTCGTGCAGCAGCGTTTGTAGTCGGAATCCATCGGCGATGGTTTTGGCAGTGATGCGATCCAGCGCGTACGCATCGATGGGCGTGAGGCCACGGCCGAGCGCGTACGAAAGCATATGGCCGGCAAAGGCGCGGGTGAAGCGGTCTTTCTCGGAGAGGATGGCATCTTTAAATTCCACTACGTTATTGAAAGAATGTTTGCGAAATAGCACGCCTGAGGCATCCACCGAGCGGCCGTTTTCGTAGTGATTTCGCCAGCGGCCGACGGGATCAAAATTCTCCAGGGCGAAGCCGAGCGGATCAAGTTTTGAATGGCAACCGGCGCAATCGGCACGTTCGCGATGCACGGCGAAGCGTTCGCGAACTGTAAGTTTTTTATCTGCCTCCTTGAGTTTTTCAAGGGGCGGCACATCGGCGGGAGGTGGATCGGGTGGCGCGTTAAAAATGACGCCGGCAATCCATGCACCGCGCGTGATGGGCTTAGTCTCATCCGGCCCAGAAGTCATCGTCATCACCGCTGCGGTAGTTATCACGCCACCCTGTCGTCGATCGGTTACGGGTTGGCGCGTGAACTGCATGGTTACCGGTCCACCGATTTTCCCCGCCGGCTTATCGCCATACCATTTGCGCAAACGGCCGGAACGATAGGCATATCCCGAATTAATGAATTCTAAAATCGACCGGTTCTCGATGAGCACCGTTTCAAACAAGAGCAACGGCTCCATCATCATATCCATCGTGGTGCGATAGTTAGGTGCCGCGTAAAAGAAGTCTTTGAATTTATTTTCATCCGGCACGGCGGACACAATGCGGTCGAGTTGCAGCCACTGTGAAGGGAAGCTGTCGCAAAAGCGTTTGAGCTTAGGGCTAGAAAGCATCCGATTCACCTGCGCCGCGCGCACCTCTGGCTTGACCAGTTCGCCGTTGCCCGCGAGCTGCAGCAATGTGTCATCCGGAATGCTGCTCCACAAAAAGAAAGACAACCGCGAAGCGAGATCATAGCCATCCAGCGATTCTTTTTTGCCCGCTACCGATGGCCGGTCGTACAGGTACAAAAACCGTGGTGAAGATAAGACCGCTGAGGCTGCTTCCTTCATAGCGTCTGTGAAGCTCACGTCCAAATCGATTTGTCGGTGCACATGAGCAGTGTAGTGATTGAGTAATGCCTTTGGCACGGGTCGGCGAAAAGCGCGGGTCATAAAATTGCGCAACCGCGGGAGCACCAATTCCTTCACATCATCCTCCGTCGGTGCCACAAAAAATTCCCGCCAAATCCCCACCGTGCTTCTGTCGAAATTCGGACTCTGCACAATGCGGCGGCTGAGCTTGAAAAATGACTCCAACAAAAACGGAGACAGCGAAAGATGATCGCCACGATTGTCAAATCCGTGCTCTGCGCGAGGATCCTGTGGGAACGGCCCCACACCCGCCAGTCGAGGCTCGATGAGCCCAGATTTACCCAAAGGCCGACTGCTTACGGTCACACTTTCCGGCATTTTTTTCTCCGGCCCCAAGGCCTTGGCAAAATACCCGGACTGATCGCGCATCATTTTTTCCGGGAGCGGGAAGACCGAAACCTTAAGCCTGAACAAATCCTGCACCGCATTATTGTACTGAAAACGGTTCATACGCCGCATAGGCGTGGGTGCGAAGTCAGCCCCATTCGTGGCTTCGCGCAGGAGTTTTTGGAGTTCGTCCACCGCCGCTGCGCGCGTTTCAGGCTTTAGACGTGGCTCCTTTTCCGGCGGCATCTCACTTGCGTTCAGAACCTCGATAATCGTCTTCAACTGCGCCAAATTCTCCGTGAGCTGCTCCGCCGTTTTAATTTCCAGCAGATTCAGCTCCCCTTTTAAATTGCCATCCTTGCCATGGCACTTGACGCAGCTGCTTTTAAAAAGTGTGAGTGCCGCATCGCCGCTGACGCCTTGTGTTGTGCCCCCCAGCAGCGAAATCAAAAAGCCAATCCAAAACCGCATCCCGGATATCTTGACATCACACGTGACTTACATCAACTGCTTCTGGACAAGATCGGGCAGGCGCGGGTTGAGGTTGAAACGCGCTAGCCGCTGAAAATTTGACGGTCTAACAACCTCGCACATTCGCATCAGTACATCGTACTCTCAACTTGGTCATGCTTGTTGAAGCGTGCGACGATACTCACTGGCAACAATCCGTAGCCTTTGGTCTTCAGGTCGAGCATCAAGTCTCCCCTTAAAGCTGCCCAGGACTTGTATGGTGTCCCGCATGGGGTAGCCACTGGGCCAAGCGCCGGGCTACCTCGAATCGCCAACGATGCGACCGATCAATCGGTTCGCGTAGTTCCGCAACCGGGGATTAGCCTCCGGGTCGATGCGCGACATCTTGGCGATGGCTTCCATGTGTGGTTTGGCGTGTTCACCGATGACATCAAGCGCGTTGAGGGCAAGCATTGAAAGGCTAATACCATTTTTGGCCGGGTCGGCGTATTGCATCAGTACTTTGGCGGAGCGTTTGGCCTCAATATTATTGCCATAGCGGCCCAGGGCCTCGGCGGCGATGATGCGGACGCTTGGCGACTTGTCCTCGAGCGCGACTACCAGTGCTTCACGGCCCTTGCGTATACCATTTTTGCCGCGGATAAGATAGCCCATTGCAGCCCAGTAGCGCACGGCACTGTCGTCGCTCCGGATAAGTCCGGACAGTTGTTCAGTGTTTTTTTTGCCTTTGCGCGAGGCAGCGTTGGCAGCTTTAAAAATGTCGTTAAAATTGTAACGGGTGTTGTCGTGTCCCAATTCGTACGGAGAGTCATCACCAGCACGGGAATGGATTTCGGCTTCGGGCAGAAATCCAATGTCGCGGATTTCGGCAGCCCAGCTGCGATGAGCTATGCGCATGCGCTTCATCACGTCCGAGTAATCTTTTGACCTGGCGAGATTGTTGACTTCGTCCGGGTCGGACTCGAGGTCGTACAGTTCCTCCGCAGGTTTTGTTTGCCAAAAGGTCGATTGTGCGGCGTTGAGTTTACCGGCGTGATAGAGGTCGTGCCAGACTCGGGTCGTGGGTGTTTGGAACATGTAATCAAGA
>DBNL01000074.1 GCA_002299785.1 Verrucomicrobia bacterium UBA673 | reverse complement strand
GTTTACTGCCACGTGGAGACCGTTCGCGAGCCACTTCTCAGGCGGGAGTTTGGTAACGACAAAGGCACACTCTTCGAGGGAACCGTCGTGGATTTTTATCCTGAATGGGAAGGCAGTTTTGAACGAAAAACCGGTGATGACAAAAAAGGTCGCGAGCATCTCGTAAAGGTCATCAAGGCGATACAGGGTGGAAACGGAAAGCCGTTTTTCGGCGGTGAGGTGCCGGGGCGCGCCTGGGTGCCGGATAGCGGCGTACATGATGCCGAGTGGGTCAAGCCGACCTTTGATGACTCAAGCTGGACTGCCGGAATCAACGGTGCTGGGTACGAAGTCGGTGAGGGGTTTGAAAAACTGATCACACCAGGTTTCAACTTCGTCGATCAAATGCACTACAAGGCCACGTCGCTGTACCTGCGTTTCCCATTTGATATCGAACTCTCGGACCAAATCAAAAGAGCAAAAAACCTACTGCTCCGGATGAAGTTCGATGACGGCTTCGTCGCCTATATTAATGGCCACGAAGTCGCACGGATGAATGCGCCAAAAAATGCGCAGTGGGACTCGCGAGCCACAAGCAGCGGCGACGACAGTGCCAACTCGACGTTCACGGCGTTCAATATCAACAAGTACCGGGGCAAGCTACACAAGGGCCGTAATCTACTCGCGATTCATGGCCTGAACATCAGCCCGGAAAGTACCGACTTCCTAATGGTCGCCGAGCTGCAAACCAACGCGCACGACTACGAGGAGGCGATTTGGGAGGTGATCGACGAGGAGGCGTTTTACAAGTTCTGGGCTCTCGAGGGGTTGCTCAGTTTTTGGGACGGCTACTCCGGCAACCGCAACAACTACTTCATTTACCTCAACCCCGGCACCGGCAAGCTCCACTTCATGCCGTGGGGCGCTGATTGTTTGTTCGAGAAATACAGCCGCCTGCGTGTCGACCGCAGCTCGCCTCGCTCTGTCCGCCTCAAGGGTCTCCTCGCCCATAAGCTGTACCAGATTCCCTCCGTTCGGAAAAAATATGCCGCGACAATGAAACAGCTCATGGCCGAGCATTGGCACGAGGAAAAGCTCCTCGCCGAGACCGATCGCATCGAGGCCTTGGTCACACCTCACATCAGCGACTACCAATGGCGCGGTGTTCGCTTCGAAGCCGTCCGCGATTTCATCCGCAACCGCCGACTAGACATCGAGCGCGAAATCTATGGCGCAAACATGCCTCTCTGGCCAAGGTGAAAACGCGGGCGAACAGCCTCTAATCCAGCGCTTGGCCGGAGGCGGCGTTAAACCAAGCGGCGGTGTTCAAGTCGAAACGCAGGCCGACCTTGGCCAAGTCGCACGCGCCCGCACCGGGCACTCGCACCACCAACTCGTGGCCCCCACACCGCACGCGCAGCAGCGACTCGTGGCCAAGCGACTCGCAGCCTTGCACCGTCCCCGTCGCGTCACATGCGCCGGCGGCGAGTGAAATATTTTCCGGTCGAATGCCCATCTCCACCTCGCCGCCCGCGTGCTTGGCCAAGTCGCCGCCCAAGCCAAGCGACAAGCCGTCACCGCTCCCGACAAAGGCTAGCCCACCGTCACAACCCTCGATTCGGCCACGGACGAAATTCATCCCCGGCGTGCCGATGAAGTCACCTACGAATCGGTGCGCCGGACGCCGGTACAAGTCCATCGGCGTGCCGATCTGCATCACTTGGCCAAAGTCGAGTACGCAGAGTCGTTGGCCAAGCGTCATAGCCTCAGTCTGATCGTGTGTCACAAAAATCATTGTAGTGCCGAGTCGCCGATGCAGCTCCGTGATCTCGGCGCGCATCACGGCGCGCATCCGCGCATCGAGATTCGAGAGCGGCTCGTCGAGTAGGAATACTTTCGGTTTGCAGACCATCGCCCGGCCAAGCGCCACGCGCTGCCGCTGCCCACCGGACAACTCTGCCGGCTTGCGGCGCAGCAAGCCGGCGAGGCCCAGCACCTCCGCTGCCTCGGCGACGCGCAAGCGAATCTCCGGCTTGGCCACTTTGCGGAACTTCAAGCTGAACGCCATATTTTGCTCCACGTTGAGGTGCGGGAACAGCGCGTAATTCTGGAACACCATCGCCACGTCGCGATCCTGCGGCTTCATACGGCTGACCTCGCGATCGTCGATAAAAATGCCGCCGCTCGTGGCCTCCTCCAGCCCGGCGACGAGTCGCAGTAGGGTTGACTTGCCACAACCCGACGGTCCGACGAGCACCATCAACTCGCCATCGGGGATCTCAATGCTCACCCTGTCTACCGCGCGAACGGCACCAAAGTTTTTGCAGATATTGTCGAGTCGGACACTTGCCATCAGATTATTTTTTTGGTGAGCCGGCCTTTTGCAACGGCGGCGTCACCGTCAAGTCCCTCGCGATGTAGGCGGTCATGTTTTGAAAGTCGCCCGGCGTCAAGCCTGCGAGAGCCGCCTTCATCACCAAGCCTCCCGCATCACCAGGGTGAACGCTGCGCTGGCCGTTGGCATACTTGCGGAGTTGATCGAGCAAAAACCAATCCTCTTGCACATTCACCGGCGGCGACTTGATCTCCGGTTTGCCCTCGCCTTTGGCACCGTGACACGACGCGCACCGAGTCGCATAGTGTGCCCTGCCGATGTCGATGTTGCCGCGAACAACGCGGATGTATGACTGCGGCTTGCGCTCGGCGAAATGACGTGCCAGAGCAGAAAGCTGCGCCTCGGTCTCCACCTTGGCCATTGCCGCACCCATCAAAGCCTCCGAGCGGTTAGACGGATTTTTGCCCCGATGCCCTGACTTGAAATTTCGCAACTGCTCTGTCAAGTACCACTCTGGCAAACCGTCGAGCACCGGCCCGCGCTGCATCTCGCGTGTACTGTGGCAAACCATGCACGCATCAATCGTCGCCTTGCCCACTTGCCCAAGCGTGGGGGAGGCAAACGTCGACTCCACCTCACTTGGCACCTTTGGCACCTGGACACACCCCATCCAAAGCCAAAGCCCCAAGGCCAAGCTAGCACATTGCAGCAAAAAAAATCTCCGGCGATCCATTACGCTCGGCCGAATCTACCCCGCTTAGCCAAGTGCCGCGAGTCGGCAAATCTCGCGCACTACCATCACTTTACCTACGCTCGCGGCGGTGGGTAATCAAACAGCACCAACAATTGGGCTAGTCTGTGGGGCGATGGCAATCGGCTTTGCGCCGGTGTTCGCCTCGTTGGCGCTAGACGAGGGTTTTGGCCCGGCGGCGATTGGTTTTTACCGAGTGTTCTTCGCGCTGCCGTTCATGTGGCTGGTGCTTCTTGCCGCTCCGGGAAAAGTAAAAAAAAGCGCACGCACCCGCCGGCCGACTGGACTGCTGGCCCTGGCCGGATTTTTCTTTGCCATCGATCTGGTGTCGTGGCACTGGTCGATCAAGTACACGACAGTGGCCAATGCCACATTGCTGGCCAACTTCGCCTCGCTGTGGGTGACGCTGTGGGCCGGACGCCTGTTCGACGAGCGGATCGTCCCTAGCTTTTTCGTCGCACTTGGCTTGGCGTTTGCCGGCGGTGCAATTCTGATGGGCGCCAGTTTTCGATTAAACCCCGAGCGACTGTTCGGCGACGGCCTCTCGCTACTCACAGCCATTTCGTACGGCTCGTACATGCTCACGGTGAAAAAACTGCGCGAGACATGTTCACCGCAAGAGATCATGGCCTGGTCGGGGCTCTTTGCCGTCCCACTGATGCTCGCCGCTGCGCTGGCCAGCGGCGAGACGATGGGGACGACGCAGCTCAACGTGTGGCTGATGCTGCTCGGCCTAGCGCTGGTCAGCCACTTCGCCGGTCAGGGGTTGATCGCGTATGCCTTCGGCCACCTGCCGGCAGCACTCACGTCTCTGAATCTGCTGCTCCAGCCGGTGTTCGCGGCGACACTGGGCTGGGTGATTCTTGACCAAGCGTTGGGAGGGCAGCAACTGCTCGGGGCTGTGATCGTGCTTGGTGCGTTGTTCTTAGCAAATCGTCCGGCCGAGGCCAAATAATTTTGTGCCGCTTGCTCAAGCGTGGCAGCCTCACTGCCGCATGGATGAGTTTTCCCAAGCTGATGCCGACATGCCGCTCGACGCGCCGGGCCGCCGCCGGCTGCCGGTACTGCTACGCCGCGCGTGGTATGGCTTGAACCAGGCGTTCCGTAGACGCATCGTCAGGATGGGGCTGACGCCCGACCAGTTTACCGTCATCCGAACGCTGCTCGAGGCCGAGACAGACATACTGACGCAAAAGGCGCTCGCCAACGCGATGAGCAGCGACCCCAACACCATCGCCTCGCTGCTCGAGCGCATGGAAGCAAACGGCTTGGTGGAACGCCGACCGCACGAAAAAGATCGGCGCGCCAACCGGGTGGAATTGCTGCCGGTGGCCTGTGGAAAATACGAGGCCATCCGCGACGAGGCGATCGGCCTGCAGTCGCACGTGCTGAAGCAATTGCCGGAAGCCGAACGGGAAAAATTCCTTGAGCAACTCGAAACCGTCGCCGAAGCCTGCCGCGACCTCTCCAAACCTCAACGGTAATCGGGGTGAAACCCTAAACAGCCGAATTCGCCTTCGAAGTTGGTTAATGAAGCAACATGTTTGAGCTTGGCTGCAGTCCAAAGGTTGCCTACTTTGCCAGCCGTGATTCACCTTTTTCGCATACCCTCGAGCTTGGCCATCGCGGCTACTTTCTCCATTTCCGCACTTGGCCAGGCGGACGACGTCGAGCTGACAGGTAGGCCGTACATCGACATGAACTACGGCCCTTACCTCAGCGCCTCGATCGAGGCCGCCCCAGGTAACATCGCCTACAAGGGCATCGCAATCCGGCTCGATGACGGTCCGGGCGGCGTGTCCAAGGGCAGAGAGTTTGTCGTATTCGAGACCGACACGCTGCGGATGGCGGCGGCGTGGAGCGGCGACGAATTCATCGATTGGCGCAGCATCGTTTACGACGGCAGCCACGGGACGCACCCAAAGCTCGTCGGCGAACGACTCTTCACCAACCCGGTCGCTCCAGGCTGGGCCAAACCAGGCACGGATCAATTTGAGGATCCTCGCCTGCGCGGCCTCGACAACAAACCGTACGGCCCTCTCCCCCGCGACTGGGGCCAATGGCGCGGACTGTTCCTGCACAATGACCGCGTAATACTCCATTACAAAATCGGGAGCGTTCGTGTTTTCGAGTCGCCGTCCCTTACAAAAATGTTGTCCGGCCAAAAGGTGGTGATTCGCAATATTAACATCGCCAAACATGATACGGAACTCGTTTTGCAGGTCGCCCATGTTGCTGGTTCTGAACCAAAACTAAGGACTGTTGATCATCAAAAAATCGCCGTTTACGACAACCAGTTAACTGTAGGAGTAGTCGGTGGTACGGAGGGAACAAAATTCGAGCCCACCGCCGAAGGCCATCTGCGACTGCGAATCCCTCCCGGCGAACCCGTCACTCTCAAACTTTTTTCGTCCCGCATCAAGGAAGGTTTTATGGAGATGTTCGGGTCGATGATGATCCAAAAAAGCAAACCGGAAAATCTTGCCGCTTTGGTGCAGTCCGACCGTGAACGGCGCTGGCCTAAGTCGATGAAAACCAAGCCACGCCGCATGGGCAAACCGGGAGCATTCGTGACCGAGATCATCACAGCACCGGACAAAAACCCTTATCGCTCGTGGATGCGTTTAGGCGGGTTCGACTTTTTCGAGAGCGGCGATCGCGCGGCAGTCTGCACGTGGATGGGCGATGTATGGCTCGTTGATGGCATCAACAGCAAGCCGCAGGAGTTCACGTGGAGGCGCATCGCAACCGGCATGTTTCAGCCGCTTGGACTGAAAATTGTCGAGGACAAAATCTTCGTCACCTGTCGTGACCAAATCACGGAGTTGGTCGACACCAACGATGACGGCGAAACCGACTACTACAAGGCGTTCAACCACGATGCGCAAGTGACCGAGCATTTCCACGAGTTCGCGATGGATTTGCAGACCGACGCACATGGGAATTTTTACTACACCAAGGCAGCTCGCCACGCCAAGACGGCGTTGGTGCCGCAGCATGGAACGCTGCTCAGGGTGTCGCCGGACGGCAAAACCACCGAGATTATCGCCAGCGGTTTCCGCGCGCCGAACGGTGTGTGCGTAAATCCGGACGGCACATTTTACGTGAGCGACCAGGAGGGCCACTGGACGCCGAAGAACGAAATCAACCTCATTGAGAATGGTAAGTTTTACGGCAACCTCATGGGCTACCACCGAGGCTTGACCGAGGCCGATATCACCTCGCCGATGGTGTGGATGCACAACGACTTCGACCGCTCCCCCGCTCAGCAGCTTTGGGTAAACAGCGACAAATGGGGCGGACTCGGCAGCCAACTCATCAACCTCTCCTACGGCACCGGTTACGTGTACGTGGTGATGGAGGAAAAAGTTAATGGCCGTGTCCAAGGCGGCGTGGTTCGCATCCCCGACTTCGATTTCCCGACCGGCGTGATGCGCGGCCGCTTCCACCCCGGTGACGGCCAACTCTACGCCTGCGGCCTCTTCGGCTGGGCAGGTAACAAGACTCGGCCGGGTGGTTTCTACCGCCTCAAACACAGCGGCAAACCGGTGCATCTCCCGGTAGCCATCCACGCAACGAAGAACGGGATCTCGCTGACGTTCACGAACATGCTCGACGCGGAGACTGCCGCCGATCCGGAGAGCTATTCCGTCCATCGCTGGGGTTACAAGCGCACGAGCAACTACGGTTCTCGCGACTACAAGATCGACGGCAGCCAAGGCCGCGATCGCGTCGAGGTGACCGGAGCGAAGCTGTCCGCCGACAAAAAATCCGTCCTGCTGCAAATCGCCGACATGAAGCCAACCATGCAGATGCAGATCGAATACAAAATCGACGCGCAGGATGGTGCCTACCTCTCCCACCGTATCCAAAACACCATCCACGACATCGGCAACAACGGCCCCTTCGCCCTGGAATAAAGCCGCGCTTGGCCAAGCGCTTGACGCCAAGAAGCCGGGGCCGTTATGGTTTCCGGCCATGAGGGAAGGCTTGAAGGCAAATAATTTCCTGGTTCCGATGGTCGTCGAGCAGACGGGCCGCGGTGAGCGAGGATACGACATCTACTCGCGGCTGCTGGTGGATCGCATCGTGTTCATCGGCACCCCGATTGATGACACGATTTCAAATCTGGTGATCGCGCAGTTGTTGTTCCTGCAAATGCAGGAACCGAAGAAGGACATTCACCTGTACATCAACTCGCCAGGTGGCAGCATCACCGCTGGGCTAGCGGTGTACGACACGATGCAGTTCCTGACCTGCGACGTGAACACTTACTGCATCGGCCAAGCGGCCAGCATGGGCGCCGTGCTACTCGCCGCCGGCACCAAGGGCAAGCGTCACGCCCTGCCCAACGCGCGCATAATGATCCACCAGCCGTGGGGCGGCGCGCAGGGCAACGCCTCCGACATCGAGATTCAGGCCGCGGAGATCATGCGCCTCAAGGACAGCATCAATAAAATCCTCGCCGAGCACACCGGCAAAAAAGTCAAACAAATCGGCACCGACTCGGATCGCGACCATTTCATGTCGTCGGAGGAAGCTAAGAAGTACGGTCTCGTGGACGATGTGGTGAAGTCGCGCAAGGACGTTGCCAGTCTCAAGGACGAGAAAAAGAAAAAATAATTCAGTACCCATGGCACGGCCCAACCAGATCACCCTTTGCAGCTTCTGCGGAAAATCCCACTCGGAAGTCCGTAAGCTGATTGCCGGCCCGGGCGTGTACATTTGCGATAACTGCATCCTCGTCTGCAAGAACGTCCTCGACAAGGAACTGCAGGCTGAGGAGAAGAAAAAGTCGATTAAGCTTAACGTCCCAAAGCCTAAGCAGATCAAGGCGGCGCTGGACGAGCACTGTATCGGCCAGGACGAAGCCAAGAAGGCGCTGGCCGTCGCAGTGCACAACCACTACAAGCGCATCCAGTCCGGCCTCACCGGCAAGACCAAGAGCGACAACAAGATCATCACCACTAACACCGACGGCGACGACATCGAGATTGAGAAGAGCAATATCCTGCTCCTTGGCCCGACTGGCTCCGGTAAAACGCTGCTCGCCCGCACGCTAGCGCGCATGCTCGACGTGCCCTTCGCTATCGCCGACGCCACCACGTTGACCGAAGCCGGCTACGTCGGCGACGACGTCGAGAATATCGTCCTGCGCCTCCTGCAGGCCGCGGACTACGACGTAAAACGCGCCCAGATCGGCATCATCTATGTGGACGAAATCGACAAAATCACCCGCCGCACCGAGAACGTATCGATCACCCGCGATGTCTCCGGCGAGGGTGTGCAACAGGGGCTTCTGAAGATTCTCGAGGGCACCGTCTGCAACGTCCCGCCGCAGGGCGGCCGTAAACATCCACAGCAGGAATACATCAAACTCGACACAACCAACGTACTATTCATCTGCGGCGGCGCATTCGTCGATCTCGACAACATCATCCAGCGCCGCATCGGCAAGCACGTGCTCGGCTTTTCTGGCAAGGATGATGCAAAGCGCGACGACAAACCCAGCGCCGAGGACAAGGACATCCTCAAACATATCGAGCCGGAGGACCTGCTCAGCTACGGTTTCATACCGGAATTCATCGGTCGCCTGCCGGTGCACACGTCGCTCGAGGAACTCGACGAGTCGCAACTCGTCCGCGTCATGACAGAGCCGAAGAACGCACTCATCAAGCAGTTTGCCAAATTGTTCGAGATGGACGGTGTTAAACTCAACTTCACCGATGATGCCCTGACCGAGCTGGCAAAGGCCGCCATCAAGCGCGGCGCCGGTGCGCGCGGCCTGCGCAGCCTGATGGAGAAACTGATGCTCGAAACGATGTACGAGATTCCTGACTCAACAGATATCATCTCTGTCAAGGTCACCGACAAGTTCGTGCTTGGCCAAGCGGAGCCGGTATTCCAGCGCCGGCAAAAGAAGGCCGCAGCCTGACTCCCCCAGCCATGTCGAGCGACTTCAAGCCCGGCGACGCTGTCGCCCAGCAGGTTCAGCGTATTCCCCGCTCCGGTATCCGTGAGTTTTTCGATCTTGTGCAGGGCCGACGCGACATCATCTCGCTTGGCGTAGGCGAGCCGGACTTCGTCACGCCGTGGCATATTCGCGAGTCAGCGATCTACGCCCTCGAGCGCGGCCACACTAGCTATACATCCAACCTTGGCCTGCCCAAGCTGCGCACAGCCATCAGCACCTACGTCGCCGAGGGCTTCGGCGTGAGCTACGATCCGGAGACTCAAATACTCGTAAGTGTCGGTGTCAGTGAGGCGCTCGACATCGCACTGCGAGCAATCATCGATCCCGGGGATGAAATCATTTACCACGAGCCCTGCTACGTAAGCTATGCGCCTAGCATCGCGCTCGCCCATGGCGTGCCGGTCGCCGTGCCGTGCCTCGCCAATGACGGATTCGCCGTCACCGCCAAGGCGATCGAGCGGGCAATCACGCCAAAGTCCAAGGCGATCGTGTTGAACTTCCCCACCAACCCCACCGGCGGCACAATGACCCGCGAGTCGCTCGAGGCGATCGCTCGCCTGGCCAAGCGACACAACCTGCTCGTGATCACCGACGAGATTTACGCCGAGCTGACATTTGAAGGGAAGCACACCAGCATCGTATCACTGCCCGGCATGGCAGAGCGCACAATTTTTCTGCACGGCTTTTCCAAGGCTTACGCGATGACCGGCTTCCGCATCGGCTACGCCTGCGGCCCGGCGGAATTGATCGAGGCGATGATGCGAATCCACCAGTACTCCATGCTGTGCGCGAGCATTATCAGCCAGGAAGCCGCTATCGAGGCGCTTCAAAACGGCACCGAACCGGCCGCCGAAATGAAGGAACAATATCGGCTTCGCCGCAACTACATCGTCAAGGCGTTCAATGACATGGGACTCGATTGCCACCTGCCGCGCGGTTCGTTCTACGCCTTCCCTAGCGTGCAATCGACAGGCTTGTGCTCGGGCGAGTTCGCGTCGCGGCTGGTAAAAGAGGAAAACGTCGCCTGCGTGCCGGGCAATGCCTTCGGCGATGCCGGCGAAGGCTTCCTGCGATGCTGCTTCGCCACCGGTCTCGAGCAAATCAAGATCGCCTGTGAGCGAACTGCCCGCTTCGTCAAGTCGCTAAAAAATTAAGGCGCCTGACGCACTTGGCCAAGCTAGGTTGATATCCATTTGATATAGGCGACCCAATTACCCTCCTCCAGCCCAAGGGCACATTCAACGTATTTTCCTTTAGACAAATCTTTCGTGTGATCCTGTCTTTCACTCAAAAAATTCAGCTGCCACCATTTCTGACCTTTGCCAATTTTAATCGATGGCTTTGACTTATTTACGGACAGGAATAGTTCTTTTTTAAAAGCCTTCTTCAGATCGAGACTTTGATCGCCAGCGCATCATCAATTCCCGAACCCAAAAACAGATACCCCAAGCCGGTCGTTCCTTCCGGGAACCGTATCCCGGTTCGCTGACTCACCTCCGCCAGCTCCCTGACGGTCACGTTCATGGTGACGAGTTCTACATCTTCGCCAAACTCAAGGCACCTCACAAAAAAAGCGGCTGCTATCAGGGCAACCGCATTAGTTAAAAAGTGTCGCGCTTAAACGATCAGGTGTTGTTATTTGATGTCGAGCAACTCCACCTCAAACACCAGTGTCGCATTCGGCGGAATCACTCCACCGGCGCCGCGTGCGCCATACGCCAGATCGGACGGAATGTAGAAAACCGACTTGCCACCCTTTTTCATCAATTGCAGTCCCTCGGTCCAGCCGGGGATCACGCGGTTGAGCGGGAAGGTCGCCGGCTGGCCGCGCTTGACGGAGCTGTCGAACACTTTGCCACTGATCAACTTGCCGGTGTAGTGCACGGTCACTTGGTTTGTGGCTTTCGGGCTGGCACCTGTTCCGGCGGTCAATACCTTGTAGGCTAGACCGGAAGCAGTGGTCTTCACTCCCTCCTCTTTTTTGACCTTAGCAAGAAACGCCTCGCCCTCGGCTTTGTTTTTATCCTCCGGCGACTTGATGGTAGCTCTCAGCGCAGCAAACTGCGCTTCGTCACCCTTGAAGGCTTTGGCCTTTTCCCCAACCCGCTTGATGCTGACCTTGTTGATCTTGTCGTCCTTGGCGATGGCGTTGACAACATCCTGCCCCTTAATGACATGGCCAAAGACGGTGTGTTTGCCATCAAGATGCGGCGTAGCCTTGTGCGTGATGAAAAACTGGCTACCGTTGGTGCCTGGACCTGAATTAGCCATCGAGAAAATCCCGGGGCTGCTATGTGTCAACGACGAATCAATTTCGTCCGGGAACTTGTAGCCCGGATCGCCCGTGCCGGTTCCCAGCGGGCAGCCACCTTGTATCATGAAGTTGGGTATCACTCGGTGAAAATTCAGCCCGTCGTAGTACGACGTGCCTTTGGCATCGGCCGGTGCGCCACCGGTTTTCGAGTAGTGCTTGGTTCCCTCTGCGAGTCCAACAAAGTTGGCAACGGTTAAGGGGGTTTTTTCAAATTCCAACTTTCCCAAGATGACTCCCTTGGATGTCTCGAGCTCGGCGTAAAGGCCGTCCGCCAGTTTTTCTTGCTGTTGTGCCATTACGGAAAACGTCGTCAACGCCATGGATGCGGCCAAGGCGCCCTTCAAGTTGTGGTTCATTTTCGCCATCAATTTCATGGGACGGCCGAGGGAACCCAAAAATTCCGCCGACCGCAATCTTTTATTCGCGCCGACGCCAACTTGAGCGTTCGGGATTGACCTCTAACCAGCTACGCTTTTAGCTCCCCGCCAGTAAACGTGCGCGCTGCCACCCCACAACTTCCCCGCCGCTTGGCAAAGCTGGGCTTGGTTTGCCTGCTCGCGGGCGGCAGCTTGGCTAAAGCCGAGGTTCAGTTCGATATTTTCATGGGGTTCGCCGGCAAGGCAAAGCAGGGCGAGTGGTTCCCGGTGACATTCGAGATCTTCAACGACGGCCCCATCTTCGACGGACGGGTCGAGTTGCAGCCACGCTTCGGCGACAACCCTGTTTACGACTACAACGTCGAATTGGCTACCAACACACGAAAGCGGTTTACGCTTGCGGTATTCGCCGACACCAACGCCGGCTGGTCAGCCAAGCTGAAAAACGGCAGCAAAACTGTGTCTAAAAATGACGAACTCAAGCTCGATAGCTTTGATTCAACCGTTGTCCTCGTCGGAGCGTTGAGCGGCCAGCAAGCTGGCGGCCCGGTGCTGCCCAAGACACGCTTCAAGAGCAAATGGGATAACGATCGATTCGCTCCGCGCGTCGGTCATCTACAGCTGGACACGTTCCCCGATGACCCCATCGCGTTGAGCGGGCTGAACGCTCTCTACCTCAACTCCGCCCGAGCCATCAACCTCCGTACCGAGCAGGCCGCCGCCCTCTCGACGTGGGTGCTCGGCGGCGGGCATATGATTTTGGCGGTGGACCAGCCCGGCGATGTCACCAGCACACCGTGGCTGGCGAGCCTCATTCGCGGTCGGTTTGGCCCTGTGCAAAACTCCGCCGCTGGCCAGGCGTTGCATCACTGGGCCAAAACCGGCGGCGACAGTGATATCCCTCTTGCATCCCGGCAGAAGCTTGGCTTATACCCGAACGTCCGCAGCCTCGACGCCACTTTTGCCGCCGGCCAACTCGCCACCGCCGAAGTGCGCCTGGCCAAGGGCGAAGCTCTCTTCGAGCTCAACAACCGGCCGGTCGCCGCCGAGGCAAATCGCGGACTTGGCCAAGTGAGCGTGCTGGGCTTTAACCCCGAACGCGAGCCGTTCAAGTCGTGGACAAACCGCGCCTGGTTTTGGGCACGCTTGGCAAAAGTTCCTGCTGTTTTGTTTGAAAAGGAAGCCCCCCAACAGAATGGCAGCTCAAGTATCGACGGCGTTTACGGCGCGATGCTCGACAGCCGGCAGGTCAGTAAACTGCCGATCGTTTGGCTGCTGCTGCTGCTCGCGGCGTACCTCATCATCATCGGGCCGGTGGACCGTATCTGGCTCAAGCGCATCAACAAACAGATGCTCACCTGGCTGACCTTCCCGGCGTACGTCGCAATTTTTTCGCTACTGATTTATTTCATCGGCTACAAACTGCGCGCCGGTCAACTCGAGTTGAACGAGTTACACATCGTCGACGTATTGCCGGGCCAGCAGGAAGTGCTGCGCGGCCGAAGTTACGTGTCGATTTATTCACCACTCAACGACGACTACCGGTTTGGCGGAAGCTTCGAGCGGAGCGGCATCCGCTCCGAGTACGGCGGCACATTCCAAGGCAACATGGCCTCATTCCTACAGGTGCAGCGCGCCCCCGGCAAACTCGATGCTAGTGCCCACGTGCCGATCTGGACCAGCCGTCTGCTCTGCTCCGAATGGCTCGCCTCGGGCAAAGGCGGCATCACGGCGGCACTCACCAAGAGCGGGCGACTCGGCTACGAGTTAGTCATCGATAATGGACTGGATAAAGCTATCACTGGCGCGATATTGCTGACGGAAGGCAAGGTCACCGAGCTCGAATTGCAGTCGCCACCGGGCGGCACTCGCACAATTCGCTTTCGTATCGGCTCGTCAGCGGATTCGAATCCACTCATTGACTTTGAAAGTATCAGCCATGCCGCAAAATTTGAGAATGCCGTGAACGCCCGGAACATGGTGTTTGGCGATACCGCGCGCGGTCGGATTGAGCCGATGTTGATGAACCTCGTCGCCTGCTCCTTCCCAACGTTGCTCGGTTCCAACAATCCGTCAGGCCGCTTCGTACCCAGCTTCAACAGCTCGGGAGGACTCGATCTGTCCGCCCATGCCGAACGCGGTGGTGTTGTCTTGTTTTTGCTGGCAGAAAATCATGCGCCAATCCCGTCCACGGGACTTTTTAAAACCAAAATTGCCCAGGCGCAAACTCTGTACCGAATCCCGCTCGAGATCACCGAGACCGAGTAACATTTGAGCCAAGCGCAAACGAAACAAAATCATGTTAGATGAATCACCCGCCCTACCGCCTCCCATCTCCAGTGCTGCCGTCGAGACGTTCGGCCTCACGCGCCACTACGGCAACCTCACCGCGCTGAACCAGCTCGACCTCACCGTGCATCGCGGCGACCTCTTCGGCTTCATCGGCTCGAACGGCGCCGGCAAGACCACCACGCTGCGCATCCTCTCGACCTTTCTCTCACCCTCAATCGGCACCGCGCGCGTCCTTGGCCATGACGTCGTACGCGAGGCTAATCAGGTCCGCCGTATCCTTGGCTACATGCCAGATTTCTTCGGAGTGTACAAGGACATGGAGGTTACGGAGTACCTCGATTTTTTTGCCGCGTGCTACCGCATCGGCGCGGCCAGGCGCGAGAAAACCATCAGCGACGTACTCGAGCTCGTCGGCTTGAGCGAAAAGAAAGGCTCACTCATCGGTGCGCTCAGCCGAGGTATGCAACAGCGCATTGGCCTCGCCCGCGTGCTCGTGCACGACCCGGAGATTCTCCTGCTCGACGAGCCAGCTAGCGGACTCGACCCGCGCGCGCGCATCGAAATGATGGCCATACTGCAGGAGTTGCAGCGGCTCGGCAAAACGATCCTCATCTCATCGCACATTCTCAGCGAGCTACAGTCACTCTGCAACCGCGTGGCCATCATCGAGAAAGGCAGCCTGATTTACAGCGGGCCGGTGCAGGGTGTTCAGGATCAGTTCACTCAAAAATCAGGTCACCGGCTTTGCGTGGCCGACAACCCGCAGCGCGCGCTCGAGCTGCTACGCGAGCGCCCCGAGATCGCCGAAGCAGAACTTGAGGAGGAGGGCGACCGCATTCGCGTCATGCTGGCCGAGGGCCAAGCCAACAGCGGGGTGATCGCGGAGATCATCGTCAAAGGCGGGCTTCAACTTACTGGCTTGGTGGAGGAGGAGATGGATCTCGAGGACGTTTTCCTGCAGGTCACCCGCGGCGAGACACAGTAGCCGCCCGGCCACTCAGTCGCCGATGAACCGACTCACTCGCGAGCGGACGTCCTCACGGAACCGCTCGACGTATCCATCAACGTACTTGGCGATGTTCAGAGACGGATCAACCACTAGCGGCTTCAAATCCATCGCGTAGCTGGCAAGGTTCATATCATCAACAGCGTGCGAATCGAAAAATGTCGCGTTGGAACGCAGCCTCCCTTCCAGCGCGAGATCGTAGCGTTTACCGCCGCTGATTTGTGAATCGAAAATACTTATTAGCCCGCGCACGAGATTTGGGCGGCTGGTCAAGTTTAGCAATACCTTCTCGTCGTCGAGCAGCCAGTTGAGATCGCGCCAGACCTCGACCCCGTAAACCTCCGCCGGCCGCTCCTCCGCTGGCATTTCACGCAATGCCTGTATCAACGGCACCACCACGGCGACGTGCGTATCGTGCTTGTCAGCAAGATTATGCGTGTAAACTACCTCCGGCTTGGTCGCTGAGAGAATCGTCCGAAGATCGGCTGCGAAGTCGCTATTGCCCGGTTGTTTCACCGTCGAGCTTGGATAGCCGAGTTGCGCCACAAAACCAAACTCGGCAACAACAGCCGCTTTGCGCTGTTCCTCGGCGCGAACATCCTGCATCTGCTCATCTGTATAGTTGGCGTATTCGTTGATGCGCGAGCTACCAGCGCCGTTGGTCACCGTCACGCCGCCGAACCATTTCTCCGTCTGCTTGTAACAGGCGAGGATGCCGTGCAACGCCATCACCTCGAGGTCGTCCTGGTGCGCGCCGACACCGAGGTGCGTTATGCGGTCAAGCGCCTGGCTTGGCTCGAAGTCGTCGGGAATAAACAGGTCAGCGGATGGGTTGGCAAACTGGATCATGACTTAAAAAAATTATTGACGGGAAACGCCGCTTCGCTAAGTCAATCCGCTTAGCCAAGTTTCGTCAACCGCAAGTTTTGGCCGGTTGGACAGAACACCCCGTCAACGTTGGATGGTCAAAGCAAACAGCCTCGCATTCTTCAGGTGGAGACGCAGTTGGTAGCGGCCCGCAGCCAGATTAGCCATCGTTTTACTCTTCCAATTCACCGGGTGCCGTAAGCTGTTACCAGTAATGATGCCCGACTGATCTTTAGTATAGCCTGCGACCCGATAACCTCCAGCGGTCAGGAGTTCAACCCGTACATCTCCATCGGTGGCATCCGCGTTGATGGTTATCCGGTTAACATTGCTCAGTTCGATGGATTTGAGTGTGACTTGAGCGATGGCGTCCGTTGACTCAATGGCAGCAAACCGATCAAGGGGCAGTATTGCAAGACCGATACCAGTGGAATCATTTTCAAGGTCGGAATTCCACCCGGGATAGGCACCATAATAAAATCGGATTTCCTCTGGTAAATGGATTGGCGTTGAACTGGTCCAAAGGCAGCCCGCATCAAACGTTTTACCATCCCCTGTCACAGGAAGAAACATTTGATCCTGAAACGAACGGTTCCAATGGATGCCATCCCTGCTTATGGCCAGCTCGGCCGGCATGTTTCCTGTGCCTCCCCGATCGAAACCACCAAAATCGAGGCACTGCAAAGTAGCAAGGTAAACACCGTGAATATAAAACACTGATGCCCCGTGTATCTGTCCCGAATCACCTTCACCAGGAACAATGATCAACTGAGGCGTCGACCAACGGACAAAATCTTTTGACTCTGTCCGGATAATGGCCCGCTTCCAGAAACGACGCCCATCAGGAGCATCAATCCAAGTTTTGGCATAGATGACAAAGCAATCGCGCCGGGGATCCCACATCAGGTCAATCACATCGCTAATTGCCGGACGGGTGGGTGGCTCACCCTGACTCTCAGCGGACAATGGAGGCTGAGTGGGATCACCGTAAGCTCCTTGAAGAAGGGGTGCTTTTGATTGTTTCATCCAGTGAATCCCATCACGAGAAAAAGCAACGCAGAGCCCCGGAACCTGTCTGCCTGCAACACTCACAAAATCCCAATAGGCCATTTTATAAAGCTTCTCCGTATCGGAATCACGATG
>DBNL01000020.1 GCA_002299785.1 Verrucomicrobia bacterium UBA673 | reverse complement strand
CGAACGGTTTGTGAGGTCGTGATGTCGGCGTCAAAAGGGAATTTTAGTTTGGCCAATGCCCGCCTGGCAGCAACAGTATTTTCAGGATCAGCATGAAGTGCGAGTATGCGCAAACCCTTTGAGCGAATTCTCGACTCGGCCGCTGTCCATTCACGAAGTTCAGAGATGCAGGGGGCACACCAACTCGCCCAGAGGTTGATGAGCAAGGGTCCCTTCAAGCGATCAGCCGGTAGTTCGGACACACCGTTTTCAGATTGAATATAGACCGGAGGGGGCGACAACCGTGCCGAAAGCACGATCCGGGCGGAAGGCTCCGGATCAGGAAATACTGGTGGCAATGGAGTGAGGCTTTTGCGGTTAGCCGGCGGACTCCATGGTTTTGCGGTGGCAACTCCCTGTGTAATAAGAAAACGCTCGCCCGGTACGATACCTGAAATTGATTCTTGTGTTCCTCCCGGCCAGCGAACCAGTAACTTTTCGATACTGGCGTTTGGACCAAGTCCAAAATGGAGCCAGCCGCTGGATTGGGACAGGAACGCATCGCCGGCGGTCACACTTCGAATCAGGGGAACCTGCTGATTCTTGAGGTAGAGTTGGACACGGGCACCCACAGCATCGCGATTGGTTGTTTCACCATTGCCCGACAACTTGACAGCGACCCAGTCGACGTTGGTAGCTAAGTCGTTTCTCAAAAACCGCAGGCGTGGAGCGGTACGTGCTGTCATCCACAGGTCGAGATCGCCGTCAAAATCCCAGTCGACAGCCGTGACAGCCCGTGAGTCATCGGGAAAATCAAATCCGGAGGCCGAGGAGATGTCGGCGAAACCGGTGCCTCTGCAATTCAGAAACGCACAATTACGCTCGTTGCCACTAAAGGAACGGTCCTCGTGGAGAAGCCTGTTGAGCGCCTTCCATCCCTGCCGGTAACGCATGGTGTTTTCCGGAGTGATCTTGCCGACCGGTGATTGCGACACGACCTGCCGCCAATAGACACTTCACAAGTCGCCGGTGTCCTCCGTGCTGATAAAGCCGTTGGCAACAACAAGATCCTCCCAGCCGTCGTTATTAAGGTCCACGAAGCGGGATCCCCACGCCCATCGACCCATGGTCACACCCTGTTCGATGCTGACGTCGTTGAATCCGCTTCCATCGAGACCGGCCTGGAAAAGTGAGTTGCCGCGGGCATGGCGCTGGTATTGGGCAAGCATTGTTTCGGGGGCGCCGGGTTTAAACTGGCGCTGGAAGGTGATGCGATTGCCGGCAGCCGAAAACATATTGCTGATGTAGATATCAAAGCGACCATCCCTGTTGAAATCCCCCCAACTGGCTGACATTCCGGCAGACATATCCTCGATGCCCAGTTCGGCGGCGACATCAACAAACCTGCCGTTGGTATTCTGATAGAGGTTGTTTCGTCCGTAATCGTTGGCAACATAGAGATCAGGATCGCCGTCGTTGTCGTAATCTTCCCATGCAGCAGCAAAGCTGAACCGGTTGTTGTTATGGCCAAGACCGACAGTTTTGGTGACGTCGTTAAACTTCCACACGCCTTCGTTTCGAAGGATCATGTTTCGTCCACCGTTTTGAGCGTCATGGTAGGGTAGCGGTTCACCGAGTGTGCCGGAGCGAACTCGGTCGGGGGATGGGTTGTAGCCACAGGCGTAGATGTCGAGGTCACCGTCGAGATCGAAATCGGCGGCAGTGATTGAAAAGGTTTGTGCATGAGTGGAAGTGCCGAAGCTAAGTTCAAAGCGGCCGGAACCGTCGTTTTCCATGAGTAGCAACTTGAAGTCCTGCGAGACAACCAAGTCGCGATCACCGTCGTTATCAAGATCTACGATCAGTGCACTGGCACAGTAGTCGAGCCAGTCGGTGCCGCTTTGGGCCGTGTGATCGGTAAGGGTTCCGTCGGGGTTTTGCAGGAAAAGGCGGTTGGGCAGTCCTCCCTGCTGGCAGAGGTATAGATCATCCAGCCCGTCACCATTCACATCGCCTAATGCAAGTCCGTGGTTGGCAACGACATCAAGCCCAAGATTTGCGGGAATGCGTGAGCGCCAGTGGTCGGTGGAACGGAGCAACTGTTCCTGGTAAGCCTGATTGTGCCCAAGGAGGTCGGCGGTGCAGTCTTTCAGGAGAGCGGATTTATTTTTGGCAAGTCGGGTGGACTCCTCGTAGGAAAGGAGAGCGATCTTCTTGATATGCGGTGTTTCGATGTCTCGTGTCCAATGGCAAAGCCACTCGGTGTTAATTTGTATTCGTCCCTCGGTAGATTGGCCGGTGGCGTTAAATAGGACATGACTTGTGAAATCATTTTCGGCCGTATCCACCCTGTATAGTTTAACTTCGGTTTGAAGAATATTGGTCGATTGAATGGTGGACAGGAGGGACTGGAATGCAATGACCGGGTCATCCTGAAAGGGTGCGGACTCAGGGCCACCGCGTTGGATCTGGAACTCGGCGTCACGGTAGAACTCTGATAATCGGGCAGGCTTAAGTTGTAGGTTCAAGTTAGTGTCTTGGCTAAAGAATTTTGCGATGGAATCGTTGGATAGTTTCGAGGGAACGGACAGTTGTTTGGCTAGCAGTTTGAGTTGTTTAGTCGCGGCTGCACTGAATGCTTCACTACCCCAGCCGTCCTCAATCGGATCAATCCGCTTGTAGGCATCCGTGAGAGGAGCGATGAAGGTCGTTTGTTCGAGCCCTGGCGCGGTTTGAATACCTTCTACGATGGGGATTGAGTCGGGTGATGGTGGAATGGGGCTGGGCTCTTCCGGAGCCGAAGTTCGAGTACAACCGGAAGACGAAAAGCAGAGAGCGATAGTGAGAATCCGAAAAAAATTGAGGAACTCGAGCCGGTGGTCGCTGTTGTTCCATGTTGCCTTCACGCAGTGGTAATAATAGATATCAAAATTCTGATTGTCGACTAGCAAGTACAATCAACTGGAACTAATCGCCACAACCCCTGACACAAAACCACCCGGAGCCATCCGTCGAAAAATACACGATGACCTGGAACTTGTCTAATGCATCCGGTCGAGTGAGCCGGGCGGGCGGGGAATCTTCCAGTATGACTCGGCACCGAGCGGCCATTTTCGCATTTGCAGCAGATCCTTCCCTAATAGCCTGAGTGCCAGTCCAAGTGGCAGCAGTACAGTGAAAAAAAGTAGCAGCAAAAACAGCGTGCCGAACACCCGTCCCATACAAAAGCCAAGAGTCATCCCCGCCCGGTGAACACGCCGGCCCGTGGCATCCCAAACCAAGCAAACGCACAGAAGCAAAGCGACTGAACCCCACGCCAGACAGGCTCCTGGAAAAGAGATGACTGCCCGCCACAACAACACACCGGCCACGGCGGACAACATCACGCTCAGTGACAGCAGAAACTTTCGCCGCTCGCTTGGAGTATCCTTGAATCGCATGCGCATCAATCAGGGATGGGGTCGAACGTGGGCTGCGGTTTTTCCACCGGTTGTCGTTCGCGGCTGAGTAAAAACGGCCCGATGGCCAGCCAGTCGATGGCCGTGTTAACAAAGCAACGATAGGCGTCATCAGGCGTGCAGACCACCGGCTCGCCACGAACGTTGAAGGAGGTGTTCAGCAACACGCCGCAGCCGGTGCGCTGCTCGAACTGCCTGAGCAGCCGCCAAAAAAACGGGTGTCGTTCGCGGCCCACCGTCTGCACGCGCGCCGAGCCATCAACGTGTGTCACAGCCGGCAGCGTCGAGCGCGCGTGCCTCAGCCTCGCAAAGCCGGCCAACTCGTCCGCTGGTCTGGCCAGGCGCTGGCTCTTCGCCACGTCTGCAACCAGCAGCATGTACGGCGACTCGGCAGTGAGGTCGAAATATTCGCCCGCCCGCTCCTCCAGCACCGCCGGGGCAAACGGCCGGAACGATTCGCGAAACTTGACCTTTTGGTTGATCGCCGACTGCATCGAAGCCAAGCGGGCGTCGCCCAGTATCGAGCGGCCGCCAAGCGAGCGTGGCCCGAATTCCATCCGTCCCTGAAACCAGCCAAGCATCGCGCCATCGGCCAACAACGCGGCAGCGCGCTCGAGTATCGCCGTCTCGTCGAGTTGCTCGAACACCGCGCCGTGCGCCTCCAGCGCCCGGCGAATCTCCGACTCCGAGAACTCCGGGCCAAGCAGGCTGCCGCGCATAGAGTCGCCGCCCACGCTTGACCAAGCGGGCTCGCCCTCCCCTATCGGCTCGGCATTTTTGAATTGATGCCACGCCTCGAGGGCGGCACCGAGAGCGCCGCCGGCGTCACCAGCGGCCGGCTGGATCCAAATCTCGTCGAACAAACCGGCGCGATGAAGTTTGCCGTTTGCCACGCAGTTGAGCGCGACGCCACCGGCGAGGCAGAGCCGGTTTTCGCCGGTCACCTCGCGGGCCTGTTTGGCCAGGCGCAACATCGCCTCGCTGACAACCTCCTGCACCGAGGCGGCGACGTCCATGTGCCGCTGCTCGAACGGCGACTCGGGATCGCGCGGCGACCCTCCCAACAGTTGCTCGAACCGGTGGTTGGTCATTTTGCTACCCTTTAGAAAACCGAAGTAATCCATGTTCAGCCGAAACGAGCCGTCCGGCTTCAGGTCGATTATGTTTTCAATAATCGCACCGGCAAAACGCGGCTTGCCGTACGGCGCGAGGCCCATCAGCTTGTACTCGCCGGAGTTGACACGAAACCCGCAGTACGCCGTGAACGCGGAATAGAGCAACCCCAGCGAGTGCGGGAAGTGAAGCTCGCGCAGCATCTTAATTCGGTCGTCCGCACCTCGACTGATCGTCGTGGTCGCCCACTCGCCCACGCCGTCCACCGTGAGTATGGAGGCCCGATCGAACGGCGAAGGATAAAACGCACTCGCCGCGTGGGCGACGTGATGCTCGGTGAACAGGATCGGGCAGTCGGACGGCAGGCCGTCGAGCTCGTCGCGGATGGTTTGGCGAAGATTGAGTTTCTCCGAGAGCCAGGTTGGCAGCACCCTCAGCCACGCCGGCAAGCCGGCCGGCGCGATGGCCAAAAAACTCTCGAGCATTCGTGAAAATTTGATGACCGGTTTGTCGTAAAACACAACCGCATCGAGATCGGCCAAGCTGACATCGCCCTGCTTCAAGCAAAAACGGACAGCGTGTTCGGGAAAGCGTTCATCGTTTTTGCGGCGCGAAAAGCGTTCCTCCTGCGCGGCGGCAACGATCCTGCCATCGACCAACAGCGAGGCAGCCGAGTCGTGGTAATAAGCGGAAATGCCGAGGAGGATACGCATGCGCTCAGATCACATGAAGGGATACATGAATGGCGCCAGCGCCGACCCGGTGCTGAACAGGATGAGCGCGGCCAACAACACCAGCACCACAATCAGCGGGATCAGCCACCATTTCTTTTCCCGCCACGCAAAGGAGAGGCATTCTTTAAAGAGCCGCCACATGACCGCCGGGTTTTTAGCCGAAGCCCGATGCCGCAGCAACGGAATTGGCGTCGCTTAAGACAGTAAACTTCTGAAAAAATCGTGTACCTTCGTACCTTCCCCCTCACCCTGACTCTGTCTCAGCGGGAGAGGGAGCTTAGCCAAGCGTATTTTTAGCGCCCTTGAGTTCTCTATAATTTAGCAGCTTACTTTTCCGTCTAGAGGGTCAGGATGAGGAGGCAAAGCATCGGATAAATTTTTGCGAGGCCTAAAGTCACCGTTGCGGTTCCGCTGCCTCACGGAGTTTCGCTCGGACGAACTCGAGATAGCGTTGCACCTGGATGTCTCGAGGGTTTTTGGTGGCCAACGCCTCGATATGACGCAGCGCATCGCTGTATCGCTCCAGTTTGAGCAGCCCGGTGACAAGGTTGAAGCGCGCCTGCGGCAAGTCCGGCTTGAGCGCCACCGCCCGCTCGAAGCTCGCCGTCGCCGAGGCGATAAGGCCAGACTCGACCCGGCGCGCCCCGATTTGAAAATGCGCCTCGGCAAACGTGTCGTCGAGTTGCGCTGACTTTATGAAGTACCCAAGCGCACCGGTTGCGTCGCCAGCGTCCATCGCTTTTTCGCCGAGGCGATAAGGGATACCGGCGCGAGCCCGGGCCAATTGGGTGCTCGCCTCGGGAAAGTCAGGCTGAAGCGCCAGCGCACGGCTAAGCGATGCCGACGCGTCACCGTATTGACCGGCCTTGTTCTGCATCGCGCCAAGTTGGTAGTGAAGAATTCGGCTCCACCATGTTTGCCCAATAGCGCGCTTCAGTGAAGCAACCCCCTCGTCGTGACGCCCGAAGGACGATAACATCAGCCCGCGCCGCTGCAGCAGCCGCCAGTCGTTGGGCCGGGCCTTCAGAGCTTTATCGTAAGTCGCCAACGCCACCGTGAAGTCAAGCCGCTTGGTCACGCGCTGCGCCTCGTCGCGCAGTTGGCCAAGCGCCTCGTCGTTGTTGAGTCGGTGATTAAACGGCGGCTGTTGCAACCGCCGAATGACGCTGGCCAACACCACGCCGCGATCCCAGTCGGTGTAAGCCAAATGCCCGGCACACTCGCCGGACGTCAGCCACGGGCCGCTTGGCTTGTCACCGCCCGACGCGAGTCGTGACGCGATGCGCTCGGCGAACAACTTGGCCAAGCGGTAATTTCCCTCGAACGTAAAATGTACGTGCTCATAAAACGTTTCGCGACCGGCGATGCCACTTGGGCTTTCCGCGTCGAGCGCGGCTTGGACGTCGATGAAAGTCACGTTACCGGATCCCGTCTGGCCAAGCGCCTGAGTGATTGCATTCAGTTTCGAATCGGCACGAAAACGTAGCGCGTCCAAGTCGAGCGCCCGAACGTAGTGACTGTGCGCCTCGCCGGTTTTACCCTTCGCCTCAAGTGAGCGCGCGCGCTGAAACTGCTCGACTGCGTCTGACCCTGCGAACGGTGCCGAGTCGCGCAGGTTGGATGCGACGGTTGACATCACGACATGCACCCCCGCTTGGCGACTTTCCGCGAGGATGTCCGAGAGGTTTTTTCTGTACGAATCGTAAACCCATTTAAGTTGCGGATCGTCCGCGCGAAGTTGCTGGTCGAGAAACATTCCCATGCCCTTCCACTGCCTACCGTCAGTATTCTCCGCTGAGTCGCTAAAACTGGCAACCCACTGTCCGAGTCGGAGCTGCTTGAGGCTCAAGCCCAGCCTTAATGTATTTAATGGCGGAGTTTTTCGTCCAAAAACAGTACCTGCGCCGAACGGCCCCATCACCTCATTGTGCCCGATATAGAGCACCCAAAAGTCGCCGTCAAGACCGGCGCACTCACGGGCGATCTGCAGAATGGCGTGGGAATTAATGGCGGTGACGGCGGCGTTGATGACCTCGAAATCACGCCCGGGAAACCGGCCCTCAAGCAGCACCTCCAAAAGTCGCGGCATGCCGAATGCAGGCTCAGGATCACCCTCGGCCGCCGACTCGCCAAACATGAACACGCGAGTTGTAGACGACGCCTTTTCGCGGCGCAACAATGTCGGCTGCGATGCCCGCGCGAGTGTCGGTGGCAGGAAGCTCCACGCGAACTTTGCGTTCTCGATCAGCGCGCCGTTTTCGTGATGCGTCGAAGCGACAAAAAACGAAGTGGGATGCCCGTAACCGGCCAAGCGGAAAGCGCCCTCAGCTACCCCCAGCAGCAGCGCCGGTACACCGAGCATCAGAGCGAGGCGCAACAGCCAAATGCGAACTGGACTGGGCTTCGGTTTTTCGGACAGCTGAGGCTCCATGCGGGGGCGCGTGGACTACTCCGGTTTCGGCTTGGCCTTGGCCGGCGCGATGGTACCGAACATATGGCCGCCCACCTTGCCGTGCGCCCATGTGCCAGCGTATTTGCTGCCGTCGATCACCACGTGCGAGCTGAAGGTACCCAAGCCGGGGATGGTCAGGTTGTCGAGCGAGATGACAGGCGTGTCGCCTGCCCACTTGACGGGGATCGGCATGGGCAGTGTCACATCGCGTGTGCCGTACTTGATCCGCGCGGTGAACACCCACAAATCGCCCTGTGACATTTTCCTCACAGATAGAATGGTGTACGACTCAGTGCGTGGCGGCTCCTCTTTGCCAACGACGGTGAACTGGCCGGTCAGCACGGCATTGGTCAGCGTCGATTCAAACTGTTTGAACAACCGCGCCTGCCGGGCCTCCGGGTTTTCCGGCTTGGCCTTCGGTTCCTCGGCGTTGACCTTGGCCAAGCCGGCAATCAACACCGAGACACTCAAGCATCCACGAATTAGATTTGCGTGCATGCGGCGACTTTCCGCCCAGCCAAGCGCCAGCGCAAGCCGGAAGAAGTGGGGCGTTTTTATGGGTTGCGTGACAGTATTCGAGTGCTATCTTAAAGCCATGCCTAGAAGGTTTTAGTGAATAGCCGGTTTTCGCCGGGAGTCTGTTTACTGAAGCCAATTATGGCATCAACCGTCTGGAATCATGAAAGCAAACATTCATACCCTGATGGCTGGCAGCCTGATGCTGACCGTAGCATTGGCCGCCGGATGCGAGCGAGGAGAGTCGAAGAAAGGCCCGCGCGTTTACAATCACCCCCCAGCGACTGTTGGCCCGCCGGCCGACCTTTCGCAGTTTGACGCCCCCCCGCCCCCCGCTCCAGGGAAGGTCAAGCCGGCGCCTGTTGCGCAAGTTGCCGCCCCGGCCCCGGCCCCGGCTCCGGCAGTTGGTTCGCTCGAGTTACGACCGGAGGTGAGCGACGTGGTGGACATGGCCAAGCGTGGAGTCGGTGACGAAGCGCTGTTGGCCTTTGTCGAGCAAAACCCGATCACTCACCGCATCACCCCGGAGACAATAATTTTCCTCAACGACTTGGGCGTCCCGGAAAACGTGGTGGCGCTGATGATTCGACAGGGCGACGCCATGGAGGAAGATCAGGAGCAGGGTGGAGTGCCGATGGAGCCCGCCCAGGTAACGGGACAACCGGTGGCAAGCAGGCCGCCGCCAGCGCCGTTGCCCCCTAAGAACGCTCCGCCGGTGGTCAATAACCATTATTACGGCGCACTCGATCCTTACGGCGACTGGTTCTACGACAGCTCACACGGCTGGGTGTGGCGGCCGACCGTGGCCAGGGTCGATGTTGGCTGGCGGCCGTACAGCCAGGGCGGGCGCTGGATTTACAGTGATGTCGGCTGGTATTGGAACTCTTACTATAGCTGGGGCTGGGCGCCGTTCCATTACGGGCGCTGGCATCGCTCCACTCTTCACGGCTGGTACTGGGTGCCCGGCTACAAGTGGAGCCCGGCATGGGTCATGTGGCGCTCCAACAACCATTACGCCGGCTGGGCGCCGCTGCCGCCGGGGTCCCACTACGTTCACGGCGTCGGGTACTCATGGGGAGGTGCACACGTCGGGTTCAGCTTCGGTTTTGGGCTTGGGCACGGCTGGTTCACCTACTGCGATTATGCGCATTTGCGCCATCGCCGGCTGCACCGCCACCGGGTGCCGGATAACCGGGTGGCGATTGTTCATAACGAGACAACTGTCGTTAACAATTACATCACCGAAAACAACACCACAATCGTCAACGCCGGCATTCCACCGGCCGTGATCGCCGAAAAAACACGCGAACCGGTGCAAAAAATGCGTATCCGCGAATTGGACCTCGAAGTCGAAAGCATCGCCCGTGTCGGGCAGATTGATGCCAACGGAAAAACCATGGCGATCTATCGTCCAGAGGTGCCCACCCCGCCAGATACGCCAACTGAAAAACCGGGCGGCCGCACTCCGGTTACCAAGAATCGAACACCTGGCGATTCCACGGCAGATAAACCGGAGGCCGATCAGAAACTCTTAAAGCAGTATGGCAACGGCAACTCCTTGGCCAAACAGAGTAAAATCAAAGGTAGACTGGGGTCTGGCACGCTCACTCGGCCGCTTGGGCGGAGCTATACCCTCTCTGGAGACGGCAATAGCCGCTCTCTCAACAGCGGAGCGGCTGCTGTATCACCCAGCCGCACTGGCTCCACCAAGTCCAACCGCAGTGCCAGCACCTCCGCCAAGCCGGAGGCGAACGGCAGCAGAACGCTGAAATC
>DBNL01000075.1 GCA_002299785.1 Verrucomicrobia bacterium UBA673 | reverse complement strand
GCGTTTGAACGGAGGGCAATTGCTCGCTGCCTCTTATTGATCCAGACCCCGAGCGTACCAACCTGAAGCGCACTTGAATGATCAGCTTTCTCCCGATGAAACGCAGCGGTTTATTTTTGCTTAGCCTGATTTTCGGCTCGATTGGCCAGGCTATTGGCCAAGTCGTTGCGGACAGCTCATTCAGTTCTGGCCAAGCGCTGGTAGGGCCAAATTTCCAGATTCCCGCCTCGCTGGGCAAGACAGTCGGCGGCAATCTGTTCCACAGCTTCACGGAGTTCAACGTGCAAACCGGTGGGTCGGCGACGTTCACCGGACCGAACGCCATCAACAACATCCTCGGCCGCGTCACCGGCGGGAACGTCTCCGAGATCGACGGCCTGATAAAATCCGATATCCCCGGGGCGAATCTGTACCTGATGAATCCCAACGGTTTTCTTTTTGGTGAAAACGCTAGGGTCGATGTCGATGGAGCGTTCACGGTGTCGTCCCGCAACCGCATTAATCTTGGTAAGGACGGTGTATTCCTTGCGGCCGACTCGGATAAAAGTGTTTTCACCTCATCGCCACCACAGGCGTTTGGTTTTCTCGGCGGCAACCCGGCTGGTAAGATTACTTTCAACGGAACACGTCTGGTTACCGGCGATGACATAAACTTTGCCGGAGGCGAGGTTTTGCTGGACAAGGCGAGGTTGATCTCGGAGACAGCGGGAGCGAACTCCGGGAACATCATCGTGGAGGCGGACGCCGTGACGGTTCGCGAAGGCCAGCTTCGCTCCGAGTCGATCGGCGGCAACTCCGGCTCGGTGATCATCAGTTCGAAGGGCTCGGTGTTGATCGAGAATTCAAGGTCCGCGCCGGATACCGGGGAAGGTCTTGACCGCGGTGAGTTCATCGACAACATCCGCAACAGAGATGTGGCATTTGGCGACGAGACTGGCCTGATGAGCCTGGCCACCGGTGGGGGCCAAACTGGCGGCGTTACCGTTGCCGCGCCGTCGATTAACATAAAGAGTGCCGGCCTGTTCTCGTTGGCAAGCGAAGATGCTGAAGGGAACCTTGGCCAAGCGGGGAGCATTAAGCTGCAGTCGGGCGTGACGTTACTGGAAAACTCACGGATTCAGTTTGGATCGGGTCTGACTGGCGAAGTGACCGGCGGCGTGGATATTTTTGCCCAAAACGGGATGAACATCGCCGGGCAGAGCTACATTTATTCGCGCGCCGAACTCAAGCTCTCGGGTGGCATAGCCATAATCGGGTCTAGTCTGGTTGAGGCCAGTTCCTCGACGGTTCAACTCAGCGGCGGCTTGAAACTGGAAGCCGACAGCGCCTGGAACTCACCGGCGATTGGAATACAGGCTGCGGCCCTTGAGGTTTTCAGCAGCGATATTCAGTACGAAACAGAGGCGTCCATCAAGCTTAGCGGTGATCTGAAACTGGCACAGGGCAGCGTGCTCTCAGGCAACGTGCTTCTGCCCAGCACGCTGGAAATCTCGGGACGCAACATGACGGTAAACGGCGGCTCACGGGTGGACAGCGGGCTTGGGGTGGGTATTTCCCTCGGGGGTCAATTTGCCCTGCTCAATACCAGCCGTGTGCAGGTAGGGATAGATCAAGAAAAAATCCCCGGCACGACTGTGAGTTTTCCGGAGGGGCAGCAACTAGGCCATTTGAGTCTCAAAGCTGGGGGTATTGCGATTGCCTCTGGTGAACAGGGCAGCAAATTCAAATTGTTCACGCAATATGGCGGCGCGATGTCGCTTGAGACCGGAGGTGTTATAACGCTCGAGAGCAACGGCGAGGTTTACCTGACCGATTACGCCAAGAATCCGAAGAGCAAAATGACGGTCAAGGCTGGCGCGATGTTGATCGATGCCGCGGGCCTTCGAGCAGACGAGATCGGGGTCGATGTCGTCGGCAGGTTGCAGATCGGTAAGCCGAATGCCCCGTACTCGAGTGGCATCTATGGCGGGCCGAAGGATCCGCGCCTCGTCGATGTCCGCGCCGGCGAGTTGTTCATGTACGGCACCGGCGGGATCGTCCTGCAAAAAGAGGGCTTCAACAAGGTTTACAGCGGCGAGATCAAGATCAAGGTCGGCCAGACTTTCCTGATCGATAATAATTTGATCAGCACGCGTGGTTCTGATTCAAGGATTATTAACAACAACATTGCTGTTGGCTCGATCGATATCGACGCGGGAAGTCTTGTTCTCCAAAACAATGCAAGGATCGAGATGAACTCGGGCGAAGTGCCGGAGGGCGTAGCAGCCGGCACGCTGGATATTGATGCGGTCAACTTGTTGCGAATCGAAAACTCGACGCTTACCGTGTCCACAACCGGGGGCAACTCGGCCCGCACGGATGTCTCGCTTAGCTCGAAGCATGTTGAGTTGACCTCAGCCAAGATAGAGCACGCAAACTACTTTTCAAAGGTGTACAATCAGGGCGACATTTATCTGCGCGACAAGGCGGAGCCGGTGTTTCTTTCCGGCTATGGCACACTCGACATCACTGCTCAAGCCACCATTGCGTC
Organism: Verrucomicrobia bacterium UBA673; assembly: GCA_002299785.1. Lineage (GTDB taxonomy): Bacteria > Verrucomicrobiota > Verrucomicrobiia > Limisphaerales > UBA1096 > UBA1096. The sequence goes on along the minus strand of DBNL01000075.1, from coordinate 1,190 downwards.
CAAAGAAGGCACGATTATCTCGATGCAAAACGGTGCGGTGACAATGGCCGCTGGCGAGATGACATTTGATGGCACCACCGTGGAAACTGAGACGCACTGGCTAAAGGAATCACAGGGGCAAAACAGCCTGCTTGAGCTCAGTGCAGCGGGGCAATTGCTGCTGCTTAACAGCCGGTTTATGATGGAGAGTGTATCAGCCGGCGGACGGCAAACGTTCTCGGCGGCGGCCCCGGTAGTTCAGTTTAAAAACAGTCAGCTCACATTGTCAGATGAGGTCGCCGGCCAGTCGGGTACGGTTACGATCCTCGGCAGCCAGTCGCTTCTTGTTGAGGGCTCCGAAATCAGTTCCATCGGAATGAATACCATTGATGCCGGCGTGAACGGTAATGACATCACGGTGGGCGGCGGCACGGTGGCAATCAAGTCGAGCGTCATCAATACCTCCGTCCGCGGCACCGGCGATGCAGGCCGAACAACTCTTGCGGCTACCAAGTCGTTTTCACTCTCCGATAGCTGGATCGGGGGAGCCGGCATCACGCTTGGCCAGGCGAGAGAAATGAACGTCGCGACGGACGACTCATGGGGCGCTTCTGCGAGTGTCGGCGGCGCCGTGACGCTCGACGGAGCGCTTGGTTTGGCCAAGGGCGAAAACCGATTCTTCAGCCTGGCTTCGCTTTCGCTGTTCAACGGCCAGCAGCTTGCATTCTCGAACCTTGGCAATACACACGAGCGGGTGTTCGCCCGCGTGACCGGCGGCGAATCATCGGTGCTAGACGGCACTATCGACCTCGGGGTGAAACCTGCCGACTTGATTTTGATGAACCCAAGTGGGTTTGTGGTCGGACCCAATGCGCAGTTCAGCCAAGTGGGTAAATTGACGTTGTTTGCCGGCAACGCTGTCGAGTTCGATGGCGGAGCCAAGATGGACTTGGAGACGGCCGCCGATGCGCTCTCCGAAAACAAGCCGGTTGGATTCACCGCCGACACACGGGGCGACGTGCAAATCATCGGCGCCACTCTTGGACAAGCTAGTTCGGCCAATGCTGGTGATGGTTTGTCTATCATTGGTGGCGATGTAAGCTTTCGCAGCGGAGGCGCAGCCATCACTGGCAATGGTGGCGATGTTCGAATCGATGCTGCCACGCTGAGTCTGTCCAGCGGAGGTGTCATTAGTACTGTAAGCCCGGAGG
>DBNL01000130.1:1286-10144 GCA_002299785.1 Verrucomicrobia bacterium UBA673 | reverse complement strand
GCCTCGGCGGGTTCCCCGCCCGGGATCAACCCGTCAATGACCTGGAACGGCAACTGAAACGGCACCAGCAATCCCTTGGGGATATGTTTCATCTTCAGCTTCGGCTGCCTGAGCGTGCCGTTCACCTCAAACTTAAGCATGCGCTCGATCGGCCTCAACGCCAGGTTGAACAACGGCCCCAGCACCGGCCCGATCACCCACGTGTCTCGCAGCGCCTCTGCCACCACACCAGCATCGTGAATCCGACCATCAAAATCCACCTTCCCCTTGTACTGCAGCCGGACCAACGCCGACTTGAGCTCTAGATTCCTGGTCCCGACGATACTATCGGTGATGGTGAAGTCAGCCGTGCCCTCCGAAAACGTGCTCGCGCCCAGCCCCGGCGTCAGGCCATCCAGCACGGGCGCGAAGATGCCGATCAGCGGAAGCTCCCAAAGGTCTCCCTCCTTCAGTATTACGCTGGACGACCCATTCCAGCTCTTCCAATCCCTTGAGTTAGCGGTGATGTCCAGCACACCGTCGAAGCGGCCCCTTAATTTGGATTTTTTTTCCATCATGTCGGATATCAACCCAGTCAATTCCGTTTTTTTTGCCTCAAGATGAAACACCAGATCCGCAGAGCGGTCGTCGTTAAACCGCGACGAAAGGTTCCCCCGCAGTTCGCCGCCGTAAAACTCGGAGACAATGTTGGTGAGCGTCACCGTCTGTCCGCTCCAAAAAATCTCGCCATCGATATCCTGCGAGTTGAACCTGCTGAAACGAAACGCCCCGCCGTCGATCTCGAAATGCAACTCCGACGGGTTGCGTCCTGGGCCTGTCTGTACCCAGCCGTTCACGCTCACCAGCGGTGGCTCGAGAAACTGGTAAGGCTCGAGCGAGCGAGCCGTCTTCGGGCCGATCGCCTTCGCAACGGCCGCCGGTTCGAGACGGCCCACCGCATTCGTCAGGTACAGCCGCTTGGTGCGCATGTCAAAGCCTAACGCATCCACCGTGGCCTCGCCCTCGGGCCGGCGCACCACAGCATTGGTCATGCTGAGAAAACTATTTTTGACCGAGACCCCGGAGGCGAAGCCATCGACCTGCTGCGCTCGAAAGGTGAAATTAGTCGCCGCTACCGAGGCACGGAAGCCGGTTCGCTCACGCTCGCGCCATCGCCCCCACACCTGCCCCTCGATCACTGGCGGTGTCCCGAATGAAAAATAATCAAACCCCTTTTTCTGCTTCTCCTCCTCCAGCGCCGGGGTGATCGCATGCGGATCGATACTACTGCGAAAGTCGAAGTGGAAATCCCGTGTCTCCGAGTGGGAGCGTAGCGCCATCTGAACCTCCCCCTCGGGCCGCCTAGCAAGGAGATTTGGTAGGCGCAAGGTGAGGTTCGAGTACACCAAGTCGCTTCGTACAGACTCGATCTCGACACCTCGAAAGCTCATTGGCCCCGAGGTCACTTGGCCTTTCACGCTCATCGTCGGCAGCACATCGGCGCGCCAATCCGGCTTCGCGTTGGTCCACTTCGGCAGCGTCGCGCGCACCGTGCCGGTGACTACCGGCGCCACGCTCCACTTGTATTGCTTAAGCCAGCGCTGAGCCTTGGGCGTGAGTAGGTCGGACACATTATGCAGGCTGAAGTTGACCCGGCTGTTCGCCGTAGCCAGGCGGGTGGCGACGTTCAGTTCCGCTGAACCGCTCACGCCGCCGTCGTACAGTTTGGCGTCGAGTTGGCTTAGCGACAGGCGCGGCGCCCGCCAGGCGCCCGCCAGCGACACCTCGCGAATCGCCAGTCCCTTCTCGTCGGTGATGCCTCTGACCAAGCCGCTGAAATCTGCCACATACGGCGCGAGCTTGGACCAGTAAGCCCATCCCTCATCCGCCTCCAACTGCGATTCGACCCCGGCCAGACGACCACTCAGTTCGACCGACTCGATCGCTGTCTTGGCCGCTGTCACTTGGCCAAGTGCCAATTCAAAATCGATGCGCGCGGGAATGGCGTTGCTGATCAACTGCGGCGCAGTGATGGTCGCCGTTGCCGAACCGATTTTCGCCGTCTCCGTCGCTAAGCCAATGATGCGCAGCGAACCGGCGATGCCGTCCGGGCCGCCAAGATTCAACTCCATCGCCAACTCCTCCAGCGACCCCTCCGGCATCGTCGCTCTGCCGGCCATCAACACGCCGCGGCCCTTCAATTCGCCGAGGCGCATCGCGTCGCCGCCGAGTTGTAGGTGCAAGCTTGGCTTGCTGCGAAAACTCACGACATCCCGCCGCTTTGCCAAATCGACTAGGCGCGCCTTGAAGGGCCTTAGTTTTTCCGAAAGCGGCTTGGCATCGGACTTCCGGTCAGTGCGGAGTGTCATTACGTTTGCCAAGCTCACATCAACATCCACCGAGAAGCCCAACACGTCCCCTTTCAATTGTTTTACTGTCACCGTGCCTGTATCGGTCAGGCGCAATTCACCCTCTGGAAAACTCACCTTCATCGGCGTGAGATTGGCGCCGGCGTCGGTGAGTTGCGCCTCAAACTGAAACCCGGTGAGGGATAATCCTCGAATAGCGGCGCGGCCGGAGAGGAGCGCGCCATAATCGGGACGGATAACGTTGTTACCCAAGGTGAGCGCGACGCTGCCGGCAGAGTCCGACTGGCCAAGCCGCAGTTGGCCAGCACGCCACGCGCCGTCCCAGTCCATCCGCAGCCAGTCGAAATCCAGTTGAACCCCCCGCTGGGCAAGGCGTGATTGCAGGTGCCTCTTGGCGAAGTCCGGCAGTCCGGCTTGGTTTAGGTAGAGCGCCGTGCCTGCGAGAACGAGCATCAGCATAACAAACATCCGCAGCAGCCAGCGCCGCTTGCGAACACAAGTCTTTGAATTGTTTGACACGGAAAACAAAAAGATCGAACCCGAAAAGGTCAGACACAAAAACCGACGGAGCATTCAAACACAACCGGACGGCAGTATGCTGGCAGCTTAACGGGGAAGAAAGCTTTCGGGACTGAGGGAGATTCTACCCGAGTTTTCGGATGGCGGTCCGGTTTTACCTGAGCATGTCGTCCTCCTTGCCAATCGCGGCATCGAGTAACGCCACGGAGGGGGAGGTCGCCAACTACTTTTTCCTTAGCCAAACTAAGTTATTGTTTCAGTGCTGGAAGCCCATAAAACCCCAGGGCGTTCTTGAAGAAAAACTTCTCCCGAGCCGCGCGGCTCTTATCCTCAAAGAAGCCCTTTACAACTGAGAGATATTCACCGTAGGTGCCGCCGCGCATAGTCACAGGCCAGTTACTGCCGTAGATCAGACGGTCTTCGCCGAACGCCACCCACAACACATCTAGTTCTGGTTTGTAGAAGGACAAATTCTTTGGAGAAGGCTGGCGGTGTGATTGCTGAAACAAGCCGGATATTTTGCAGTTTACATTTCGATTCTTCGCCACTTTTTGGACAGCTCCAATCCATTTCGGATCGGCCGGTTTACCTTCAACGTCTGCCCCAGCCACGTGGTTTATCAAAATCTTTAACTTGGGCAAACGCTTGGCGATCATGTCAACGTCATCAAGACTGTATTGAAACATCAAAACATCGAGCGTCTGATTGCTGTCGGACAGCAATTGGAGATCGCTCCACACAGCCTCGTTTTCAAAGAAACTATCGCCACCGGGCCTCTCTCGCATGCGAATGCCAACAAAACGACCATCCTTCGACAGATTAGTGAGGTGCTTTTTGAAATCCGGTGCGCCAATTTCAAGGCTACCGACCAACCCGATGTAACGATTTGGATCGTGCTTCACCAGGTCGAGCACCCACTGGTTGTCAGGAATCCATTTGCTCGCTTCGACGATAACCGTGGCGTTGATACCGTTCTCATCCGACACCTTATCGAAATGCTCGGTGAGTACTGGTCGGTACAAAACCTCGTCGTCCTTCGGTGGCCAAGGCAGGCCCTGCGGCCGGGTGGTGTCGTATAAATGAATGTGCGTGTCGATGATCGGGATATCGGCGTTCTTTTGGTAGGTCGAACAACCGGCAAGGAACACCGATGCCAAAACAGTAACTATTAGTTTATTCATGTGAAAGGCGAACTAAACATCCTTGGTCAAACCGCTCATTGGCGATTCTGCGTCGGCAAACTCCTCCACTCCAACGCCCATTCGTTGCATCGTTGCCAAATGATATTTTGAGAGAGAGTAGTTTCTCCGGTATTTGAGGAATCGACCATTTTTAATCGTGCCACCGCCGCCACCTGCAAACACCACTGGCAGATTCTCCTCACCGTGAGCATGACCGTCCCCAAGACTGGAACCGTAAAGGAGCATGGAGTTTTCGAGTAGAGTGCCATTACCCTCGTCTATGCTCTTCATTTTACCAAGCATGTAGGCAAACTGGCGGTTGTGCCAGGCGGTGATCACATTGTACATGTCGCGTTTTTGAGAAACGGTCTTCCACGAGTTGATGCCGTCATCGTCCTCGGACTTACCGCTGATATCACGGTAGTGCGACAGCGCATGCCAAGTACCCCGAACACCATCAATGAAGTCGAAGTATCGGTTGCTCTGCCCGTGATCCAGCATCAGCGAACCCACACGCGTTGCTCCCGACCAAAAGCCAAGCACCATCAAATCCATCATGGTACGCATATAATCCTCGTGATTATCCGGTATGCCCAACCGGGGCCGTTTAAATTCCACCCCTTTCACTTGGCCAAGAGCGGATTTGTCGGCTTGTTTTTCGGCAAACTCCATCCTGCGTTCCACTGAACGAAGCGACTCCAAATACTCATCAATCTTTTGCTGATCTATGCGGCCAACACGACGCTTCAAACTCCTTGCTTGGCCATTGACCAAATCAATCACACCCTTGTCTGTGACACCGTCGCTGGCTTTGCGAAACATCCGGTCATAGATTGTCCGTGGATTGGTATCACGCGTCGCCGGCAGTTTTTCGCCTACCCACGAAATAGAATTACGCGGCAGGCTGTTGGAGAAATAGCCCTCGCCCTTCAATGACATATCGAGCGACGGCAACATCGTGTCTTTGCCAACCTGACGCGCTATGATCTGATCGACCGACGCGCCTCCGGCACTCACGCGCGAACCGCTATACGAACCCCCGGTCAGCCAAGTCGCCGTACCGGCTCCGTGACCATTGCCGCGTGGCGTCCAAATATTTCGAGCAACTAAAATATCTTCCTTAAATGGCTCGAGGTCCTTCATCCACTTGTTCAGTTTCAGAAGCTCGCCATCGCCTCCAACCTTCTCCGGCTCCCAGCCGCCCTTGGCCACGCCGTTGGGGAAATAAAGATAACCGACACGCAGTTTCGGCCGCTTAGGCGTCACTGCCAACGCCGACAGCGGCTGCATCGCTTCAAGCCACGGTAGAGTCACGGCTGCACCCACTGCCCGAAGCACGGTTCTTCGTGAGATTTGCCAAGGTTTAGCCATTATCCTCTACTTCCTTCGATTCGTTGTCCGGTTCCACACGGTTTTTACGGAACTGAAACGGGTAACTTTTCACCACCTCGCGCACCAGTGTTTGCATACGGTAACCGTCCTTTTTCAACGTCGCTAGGATTTTAAGGACTGCAGGCTCATCGTAATACTCAAGTTGCCTGCCAAGCCCGTAGGAAAGCATTTTCCGGATCACCTGACGAGCCAAGTCGTCCAATTTCTCAGCAATAATCACCTCGCGCAGACCAACCGGCCCCTCGAATTCCGTGCCACTGGGCAGTTTGCCCTTGGCATCGATCGTGCGGCCGCGGCTCTTGGTTCGCCAACGACCAAACCAGTCGTAGTTCTCCAAAGAAAAACCAAGCGGATCCATCTCACGATGGCAGGAGTTGCAGCGAGGATCCTTGCTGTGCATTTCAAGTTTTTGGCGAAAGGAGAGTTTGCGGTTTTCCTCAATTTCCTCGTCCAGTTCACCGACATCGGGCGGCGGCGGCGGCGGCGGCGTGCCGAGTAGCGAACTCAAAATCCACTCTCCACGGCGAATCGGACTCGTGCGATGTGGAGATGAGGTCACCGCCAGAACCGATGCTTGACCAAAAAGACCGTAGCGCCGTTTGTCCGTGTGCGACACCCGACGCATCGCCACCCCTTCGACGCCTTTCAATTTGTAAAACTTGGCCAACTCCTCGTTCACAAAAGTATTCTTCGAATCGATCAGGTTTTTCAGCGGACGATTCTCCCGAACGAGCGCTGTAAAAACCATCGCCGACTCCTTTTTCATCGCTGTCATCAACGTGTCGGTACACCAAGGATTGTCAATGGGGTCTAGCCGCACGCGCACTCCCAACGCGTCAAAGCCAAGCCACTGCGCTGCGAATACGCTACCCAATGTTCCTGCCTTGGGATCGGCAAGCATACGAGTAACCTGCTCCGCGAGCACCCCCGGCTTGGCCAAGCGCTTCTCGGCGGCGAGTTGGAACAATTCGTCATCAGGCATGCTTGCCCAAAGATAGTAAGACAGCCGACAGGCCAACTCGTAGTCACTGACCTGATACGACTCATCTGTGTCCTGGGCAATTTCCGACTTCAGCAGAAAAGCGGGTGAAACCAAGGCGGCCCCAAGTGCTCGGCGGATTGCCATCTGAAAGCTTTCGCCCGCCTTTCGCGAACGAGCATAAACCCCATGAAGTTCTTCCGCCTCATCTTGAGTCGGTGGCCGACGAAACGCACGAAGCATAAAGCGGCCGATAATTTTTCGTGCTGCCTCTCTTTCAGTAATCTTCCCGCTTGGCCAAGCGACAAAAATGGGCGAGTCCGCGCTTGGACTGCTATCCAGCGGCACCACCGCTTCAACCGCCTTGTCAACCGCGCTAAGATAGCGTTCCATCAAAATTGGCTGCAGAAACAGCGTATTGGCGCTGTTCTCGAACCCGCTTTTCCCACTTAGATCAATCGGGAAATCAGCAACTAAGTTCAGATCCAAACCCAGTAGGTCGCGCAGCGTGTTGCTGAACTCGATATGCGTCAGTCGCCGAACCGGTTCATAGCCAGGGTTGTCAACCTTGCTGTAGTCAAAGTGGTTAATTGCGGAGTCGAGCCAATTTAGTAACCGCTCCTTCTCCTCCGACTTGAGCTGCGGTTTTTTCTTGGGCGGCATATCGCCGTTCTCAACCCTAGAGATGACCGTTCTCCACAAATCCATATTCTTGACCAACGGCTTGGCCCCCAGCGCAGCTTCAAGGTCAACTTCCCCTTTTTGTGAATCTGAATCGTGGCAATCAAGACAAAAATTCTCAATCAGGGCTAACTCCCGTTGCTCCACGGCGGACACGCCATTGCTCAGACAAAGCCAAGTCGCTGCAGCAAGAATCACCGAACTGCTTAGTTTACTGTTGATCACTTTCACAACTCCACCAATAGGACGGCTGCGATTGTTGTGATTAGGAGTAGCATAAGGGCACTTCTGAAAACTTCTAAAACGCCGGAACAAGATTGCTCTCTTGGTGGGTTATTTGAAAGAGTGCTCTTTTCTAGGTTACTTGATTCTTGAATGAATTAAGTTGCAGTTTCCAGAAATGTCCTTAAGCCAAAAAAGGAAACTGGAAGCAAGGCTAGTCCGCCAACCGTAGGAGGTTAATGGCGGACAACCGGAATGAGCGCCTCGCTTCCAGTCGTTTCCCCAAACTGCGCCGTAGCAACCCGAAGTACGACGCTAGACAATATATTAGCAAAGAAAATGCCAAGCTTTCCAATGTCTAAAAAGGCTGTTTTTTTAATCCTTACGACTCTTCGTTAAAGCGTGTAACGTGAAAAAAGTGCAAGCTGCGTGAATCTCACGCAGGAATTGGATACCTAGCCAAGCCAAAAAAAAGCCGACAGCATGAACCGGCGGCTTGTTAATTGGTTGCTCCGCTTAGCCTATTCTCCCTCATCGCCAACGACTAGCACGGCGCGGTAAAACCCAGTGGCCTCGACCCACGTCTCCTTGGCCAAAGTCTTCGCACTGGCGGCGTCAGTGAGCACGGCTTTACCGGTGTCGTCCGTGACGACGTTGGACAGCGTGCTCCACGATTTCAGGTCGGTGCTGAACTGCAGCTTGTACTCAGTTGCGGCATCGCCCGTGACTGAGAGCTGCAACCCTTCAGCAGTGATACTTACATCGGCTAGGGTCGGCTTCGTTTCCGGCTTCGGATCAATCACTGTCACCTCAGGCAGGAAAACGTTGTCGATAAATGCCGCATCCATCCCGGCGAAGGTGCTGGAATCCTTCCGGTAGCGCCACTCGAGCCGATTGTTGCCGGCCTGCAGAGGGAACTCGAATTCCCTCCAGTTCACGCGGCCGGACCATTTGGACAATACGCGGCCGTTCACAGCAAACTCGAGGTAATCCCAATCCTGCTCCGAGCTGATTTTCACGTGGAACGAACCAGTACCGGCGCCGGTTTCCCTTTCGAGTAAAAGGATCGACTCCTGTGAGTCTGTGATCTTGCCGGACCGCAGCGCATAGCTGCCTTCGTAAACCTGATCCGTCTGTGCGTACCACGGCTTGCTGCCTGAGCTGCTCAAACCGGAATCCGGTGGTATCATTCCCATCTCGAAGGTGATCAGGCCCGACACCGGCTGATCGTTGTCGAGAACAGTCACCGTCGCGGTCAGTTCACCCACCAAGGTCAGGCTCTCGGAAGGGTCAGACAATGTCACGGCAAGCTGCTCGGTCGGCTCCTCATCGAAATCGTCCACAATACCGATAATTAACGAAGCCGAAGCCGCTCCCGGGGCAAAGGTCAGCACGCCGGTCGCAGCGGCGTTGAAATCCTCCTCTGCCGACGCGGTGATGGCCGTGACGGCGTAATTCACGGTGGACTCCTCTCCCAAACCTCCAAACCGGTTGATGACCAGCACGACTTCCCCATCACTTTCGCGCACCTCGTAC
>DBNL01000130.1:0-881 GCA_002299785.1 Verrucomicrobia bacterium UBA673 | reverse complement strand
ATGCCCTCGGCTTCACTGGTCAAATCGATGGTGAACGTCTCGGTGCCCTCCGCCAATTCGTCATCCAGCAGGCTGATCGAGATTGTCGCCTCGCGTCCTCCCTGGTCGAAGGTGATGTCGCCGGACGCGGCGGTGAAGTCTTCGCCCTGCTTAGCCGTGCCGTCTACAGTCTTGTACTGAACCGTCACCGGTTCCTGCACCCTTCCGGAGCGGATGACCTTGAACTCATAGGTGGCCGCGCCCTCCTCGTACTCGATCTTCGGGGCCCGAAACTCCACCCGACCAAGCGCAAACTGCTCACCGCCGAAAACGCGGGTGATGTTGTTTTGGTCGTACTCACCCACCCGGGTGAACTGGCCGCCGAACAGGATGTTGCCGTCCGGTTGTAGTGCCACGGTGAATACCGGGCCGTTGGCCCCCTCGCCGGGATCAAAATCTCGATCGAGTTCGCCGTTGTAATGCAGTCGAGCGTAGCTGTTTCGCGAGTACCCACTGATCTCAGTGAATTCGCCGCCAATGATGACCTTGCCATCGAAGAGTGTACCGACATCAAACACCGCGCCGTTAATTCCCACGGCTGCGCCGCCCCATTCCTCGTCGAGTATGCCGTTTGGCTGCAGTCGAGCCACATAGGGATACTCCTTCCCATCCACGGTGGTAAATTCTCCAGAGATGATGATGCCACCGTCCTGCTGAATGCCCACCGAGTGGACGATGCCGTTGGCTCCCATGCCAGGCGAGAATTCCGCGTCGGCCGAGCCGTCAGGGTTAAGACGAGCGATCTTGCCAAAGCTGCCGCCAGCCACGGTCCCGAACTCACCCACCACGACCAGCTTGCCGTCCGCCTGGATGGCGATGTCGCGAATCGGCTTGTCAGCCCC
>DBNL01000173.1 GCA_002299785.1 Verrucomicrobia bacterium UBA673 | reverse complement strand
TTCGGCCGCCTCGAGAAACCGCGCGCGGCTGCTCTCGGCCAAGCGGATACGATCCTGCACGACGGTCAGCGACGTGAGCTTGCGCTTGGCCAAGCGCTTGGCCGCCTCCTCGATACGCAGCAGCTCCGGCAACTTGCCGCGCTTGTTTTTTGCGATGGGATCGACGATGCGCCGGTAGCCCTGTTTGCCGATAAGTTGCAGCGACTCGGCGACGGAAATCTTGTCCGACAACGGCACGTCGAATGTCACCAACGCTTCGCCGGCTTGGCTGCCGGGCAGAGCCTTCCAGATGGCTAGCGGCTCGTCGCGGGTGACCGGTTCGCCGCAGTGGTCGCAGTGGCAACGGGCGAGGTGTGACCACAACTGTTTCATGTGGTCGCAGACCTCGGTCATCGTGCCGATAGTCGAGCGCGTGGTGCGGACAGTATTGCGCTGGCCTAGCGCGATTGCCGGCGGGATGCCGTCAATGCGATCGACCTGCGGCTTGTCCATCCGGTCGAAGAATTGCCGGACGTACGGGGAGAACGTCTCGACGTAGCGTCGCTGGCCCTCAGCAAAGAGAGTGTCGAAGGCGAGCGAACTTTTGCCGGAACCGCTCAGGCCAGTGAACACAATGAATTTGCCCTTGGGCAGATTGAGGTCGAGATTCTTGAGGTTGTTGTGGCGGACGCCGCGAAGACGAATTGCACCGTTGGTGTCTTTGCTTGGCAATGGCTTGGGAGGCACGTCAGCCCTTGGCCGAGCAGTTCTTGATGTAGTCAATGATCACGCGGTCGTTGTCGCCGGCTTCGAGGGTGACGCGCAGGAAGTCGACGAGATTCGAATTGCGTCCGCCAAGAAACGGCCGGTCGCCGCCGCAGCCGTACATTAACTCGGGCGGGAGTTCACCGGCGAGTTTGGCGCGGGCCTTGACAATGAGGCGCGGCAGCCAAGCAATGCCATCGACTTCGTCTGACTTGGACGGGATCTTGTCAGGGTCGATCTTGGTTGTGGCGGATTCACTACGAAGCGTGTTCAAGTAATGATCGCGCCGCAACTCCGTGACGCCTTCGACCTGGTCGTACTCAACGTCGTCCCAGTTGATGCTGTCCTCCACGAAATCAAACAGCTCCTGCGTGGAGCAACCGATCGTGGCAAGAAAACAGACCTCGTCCGGCTCGAAGAGGGTTAGCGTGGTGGTGCGCCCGGCACGATAGCGCTCTTGCGCGGATTGGTACAGTTCACGAAACTTGGCTTTCCAATCGTCAGACATGCGCTTTAATGACGTAAATTTATGTCTGACATTAAGCGATCAGTGGCGGCATAAGCCTCGGTGACCCACTCGACGATTTGGGAGGGATCAGGTGCGTATTCGAGCTCAAGGCTGATCGCGCCGTCGAAGTCCAGATCCTTGATCGCCTGCATGTAGCCCTCGAACGGCACTGCTCCCCGGCCTGGCGGCAGGTCACCGTGTACCTTGCCGTCGCAATCGGAAATGTGCACGTGCCCGGCCCGGCCCTTGAGCGCGGCGAGCGACTCAGGCGGACTGTCGCTCAGCACCATGTGGCTGATATCGATGTTCGCTTTCACGGCCGGATTATTCACGTCAGTCAGGAAGCGATCCATCTCGGCAATGTTGTTGACAAGCGACATGTGAAACGGCTCAAGCTCAATGACGATCTCGAGGTCGCGTTCGCCGGCGTAGTCGCCAAGAAGTCTGCAGTTTTCGACAGCGAACCGCCATTGCTCCTCCGGCGGGATGACCTCTTTCTGCCAAATGTATTCACCGATGACGAGCAGGTAGTTTTTCGCACCAAACGTCGCACCCATATCTAGGTAGCGCTTACAGCGATCGACGTGGAAGCGCTGAACCGACGGATTAAAATCCACTAGGCCAACGCTTACGCCGACCACGCTGATGATCGGCAGTTCGAGTTCGTCGCAGGTCTGCTTGATCTCGGTGATGCGGTCTGCGGCCTGCGGCTCAATCGGGTCCTCGAAAATATCAACACAGTCGAAGCCCAATTCCTTGGTTTTCCTGAGGCCATCCACAAGGCCAACGCCGTGCTGCTCCCAAGCCGAATTAATCATTCCTAGTTTCATTATGCTGAAATGTTGACACGCAACGGTACGTAGCATTCTCGACCATGGAAAGGCGAAAACACACCTGACGGAGCCTAAGCGCTGAATAATTCCTCGAGGCGGGTGCGCATCACAATGCCGTCCACCGTCACGCCGGTCCAGTATTCGATGCCGGTGATACCTTGATTCACAAGCATACCTAAGCCGTCGAGCACCTTGCAGCCGCGTGCCTCGGCATCCTTGACGAAATTCGTTCGCGGTGGATTCGGAATCACGTCGGCCACCACCATATCCGCTGACAGCGAATCCAAGTTTAAAGCCAAGCGAGCATCGATATCAGGATACAAGCCGATCGACGTGGCGTTGATTACGACATCAACTCCATTTGCAACCGAGTAATCACCATCCCATTTTTCAAATGTTGCCTCTGCCGGAGTTTTATCGTTCAACAACGCGACCAATTCCAGCCCGCGATTCTTCGAGCGATTCACGATCTTAATATGAGTCGCACCAGCCAACGCCACTTCGACACCAATCGCTCGAGCTGCACCACCGGCACCAAACATGACGACGCGTTTTCCTGCTGGATCGACGACTTTTTCCAGCGATTTCAAGAAACCTTTGCCATCTGTGTTTTCACCAATGAGTTTGTCACCACGACGAACGACACAGTTCACGGCACCAATCACCTCTGCCGATTCTCCCAAGCCATCGATGTATTGGATCACCTCGACCTTGTTCGGCAGCGAACAGTTGAACCCGGCCCAATTCATGGCGCGGGCACCGGCAACTGCCTCTCCTAAATTCTCCGGGCCGACTTCCGTGTTGATATACCGCCAGTGTAAACCGTGGTGCCGGTAGGCGGCCTCGACCATTTCCACTGTGGGGTTTTCAGCAGCCGGCTTTGCAAAAGAGCCGGTCAAACTCGTTAAAAAATTTAGTTCCTCTGTCATAGTAAAAATCGGAGGGAATGGTCAATACCGCTTGGCCATGCGTCAAGCTGCACTTGGTCAAGTAAGTTAAATTATTCGCGCGTGCCATAAAATTGTTTTGGAAAATCCGCCGCCTCGGAGCGCTGCGGATGCCGTTTTGGAAACGTTGGCCCACGGTCCGGAGCCAAGCGCAAACTCTCTCCCTCGCTCTCAGCCAGCAACCCAAAAAGACGCTTGTTCAGCATGGCTACGGTTTCCTTGTGCTCCGGCTCGAAAATGAGATTGGTTGTTTCATCCGGATCGTTGAGAAGGTCGTACAACTCATCCGTGTCCCAAAGCCCGTGGTAACGGATATATTTGAAACGCTCCCCACGTACGGCGTGGGTTGTTGGCGTGTGCGGATAGTTACGTTCCCAAAAATACTCGTAAAGCACATAATCGCGCCACGGGATGTCGTTACCCTTGGCCAACTGCCAGAAACTGCGGCCATCCATATGTTTCGGAGTGGGCAGCTTCGCAGTTTCAAGCAGCGTCGGCCCCACATCAATGTTAGCAACCACCTTCTTTATCACCGACCCAGCTTGGATAACCTCGGGACAATGCATCAGAAACGGTATGCGCATCGACGCTTCGTATGCCGTTCGTTTGTCGATCAAACCTTGCTCTCCAAACTGAAAACCGTTGTCACTCATGTAGACCACCAATGTTGATTCCAGTAGACCTTTCTTTTCTAACAGATCAAAGAGACGGCCAAGATTTTCGTCGATTGCCAGAAGGGTTTCGCAGTAGCGGATATAATACGCGTTCAAATTGAAGTCCGGCAGGTTATAGGCAAAGTCCACGCCATGACGGCTATTCCGTTGATCTTGCAACCAGCGAGGTTTATTAAGGAAGTTTTTACCATTCTTCACAAATGTTTTCGGCAATGGCAGTTTTTTATTTTTGTATTGTCCTTTATGCCTATCAGCCGGAACAAAATCCGCGTGAACAGCCTTATGCGACAGCGTCAAAAAAAAGGGTTTGTCTTCCTTGCGGGAGCGAAGCCAATCCAGGGCATAATCCGTCAACTCGTCAGTGATGTAGCCTTTCTGGGGCACTCGCTTGCCGTTGACGTTTAATCCGTCGTAGCTATTCTGCGGCACCTTGCGGCTTGAGCCCCGGCCATCCGGCCAATACGTCCCCTGACCCTTGAAACTGACCCAGTGGTTATATCCGGGTTGAGCATGATCAATGTTTCCGCCCATGTGCCATTTCCCGATAAAAGCTGTATCGTACCCAGCTTTCTGCATGTATTCTGTAAAGAAAATTAGCCCCTTCGGA
>DBNL01000124.1:3088-5692 GCA_002299785.1 Verrucomicrobia bacterium UBA673 | reverse complement strand
GCATGAGGTTTAAGCCATTGAGATGGTTCGGTTTAGATAAGCCGCAAAGGCCAGCCAGCGTAGGGTAGAGATCGACCAACTCGGCGAGCGAGTCGCTGGCTAGACCAGCGTTTTTCATGCCGGGGATGGAGAGGATGAGCGGGACGCGGGCGCTGCCCTCGAACAGGTCACTCTTCTGCCAAAGACCATGCTGGCCAAGGTGGTAGCCGTGGTCAGAAAAGAAAACGACGATTGTGTTGTCAGTGAGCTTGAGCCGGTCAAGCCCGTCGAGCAGTTTGCCGACGCAAGCGTCCATCAGCGAAATCGATGCATAGTAGGCCTGAATGATTTCACGGCGCTTAGCCAGGGACAACTCGCGCTGATGCGCTCGGTCAGCGAGCGCGGCGGGCGGGATATCATCGCGGTCACCAGGCTTCTCCATCACGGGATCGATCTTGTCGAGCGGATACAACTTGGCGTAGTGAGCCGGAGCGACGTACGGGGTGTGCGGCCGGAAAAAGCCCATCGCCAAAAAGAACGGCTTACCAGTTTTGTTAGGGTGATTTTCTTCGATCAATCGGATTGCTTCGAGTGCGCCTTTGCCGTCCGTGTGATCATCGTCGCGGCTCTCGACGATGCGCCAACTAAGCGTGCCACCATATTTTCCCTTCTGCAACGTAGCGACCGAATCGAGCTCGGTGCGGTCAATGCCGATTGGATTGGCTACGGTGTTCCACGATGCCGCATCGTCCTTGCCGTCGGTTCCGATTTGTAGCGGCACACCGTAGTGATAAATCTTACCGACGCGGGCGGCAAAGTAGCCGTTGTTCATGAAATGCTGCGACAGAGTGGTAATGTCCGGATGGCGTTCGCGGAAGTCACCGGCGTTGGAGAGCACGCCGGTTTGCTCTGGATACAGGCCGGTCATGAGCGAGGCACGGCTTGGGTTGCAAACGGGGTACTGGCAGTAGGCTCGGTCGAAACGCATACCGCGGCTAGCCAAGCGGTCGATGTTCGGGGACTGGACGAGCGGGTGGCCGTAGCAGCCAAGGTCGTTGTTAAGGTCGTCCACGGCGATGAAAAGGACATTCGGCTTGGCCGTGACACAGAAGCCCGAATTGGCCAGGCAGAAAACAGCGAGCACGATCGCATGAAATAAAAGCCTGATAGGGAATAACATAAGCAAAATATAAAAGGAAACGAGCTGAATCGAAAGGATATTCCTAGGCAAAAACGCATTGATTCAATTCAAAAAAAGTATTTACACCATCACATGGTAGAGGCAGCGTGCACACGTCCGAGGCTGGGTCGACTGTTCGGCTACCACCCCAATACATGAAAATAAATTATCGTTTTCAGGACTTGCGTTGGACAAGCGCAATATTCCTAACCGCCACCATGTTGAGCACGCTCGTTGGCTTGCCGATTTTCCTCTACCACTTCGGTGGACAAATCAACTGGTGGCTTCACGGTCTCATGTTCGTCGGGATGTTCATTGCATCGGGCTTGAGTATCACGCTGGGTTATCACCGGCTGTTCTCGCACATCGCGTTCAAGGCCAAGTGGCCGGTGCGGCTGTTCACCCTCATTTTCGGCGCCACGGCAATGGAAAACTCCGCACTTGAGTGGTGCTCGGACCACCGACGACACCACAAGCACACCGATGACGATAACGATCCGTACAACATCCAGCTTGGCTTCCTTCATGCTCATATTGGCTGGGTGGTATTCCGCCCAATAGGAGGTGACGTGCCGCTGACTAATGTCAACGATTTGAAAGCCGATCCGCTGATTCGGTGGCAGCACAAATGGTGGGGAGTGATCGGGATCGTGGTCGGTTTTGGACTCCCTGCCCTCATAGGCTATCTCTCCGAGGGTGGCATCGGCGCAGCGGCAGGGTTGCTCATCGGAGGCGTGGCGCGCCTGTTAATGGTGCATCACATGACCTTTTTCATCAACAGCCTCTGCCACACGCTCGGCGGGCAACCGTACTCGAACCGTTGCTCTGCAAAGGACAGCTGGTTCATGTCGCTGTTCACCTTCGGCGAGGGTTACCACAATTTTCACCACGAGTTCCAGCACGACTACCGAAACGGCGTCAAGCCGTGGCAGTTTGACCCAACCAAGTGGAGCATCCGCCTGCTTGAGATAATAGGACTCACTTCGAACCTGCGCCGTGTCCCAAACGAGACTATCGAAATCACCGAGATCAGGGAAAAAGAGCGGCGACTCGACGAACGTCTTTCAGCACAGAAGGAAACCATCTGCGGGAAAGCACAGCGCTTATTCACTGATGCGCAGGAGGAACTCGCCGCAGCGCAGAAAACCTGGGAGAAATCCAAGAAAGAATACGCCCTCGCAGTTCGCCAGCAGATCGATACCACCAAAGAGCAAATGAACGAACTGCAACAACAACTGGAGCAGGCCGTGCTGGATCTTCGCCAAGCCATAAGCGCTTGGCACGACGCCCACCAGGGGCTCGTACTCAAACTTGCCTAACCGGGGCGCTTGGCCGGTTTTATTCTCCGGAACGGCACTTCGCGAGCCATTTTTGTTTTAAGACCACCATCTGCCTATCGACTCAGTCAATACATCCATTGATTTTATCAATGCCCCGGTTTTGGC
>DBNL01000124.1:0-2756 GCA_002299785.1 Verrucomicrobia bacterium UBA673 | reverse complement strand
GACCTGCACTAATATAACGCCTGCCAGTCATTGCTGGCTCATTGCTCAACAGCCCCGTCTGCGAGAAATCGCGGGCGGGGTAACTTTTTTATTCAATTTCACCCAGCCAAGCATAACAACGGGTTTGCCTCCTACCTACCCTTCCCTCACCATCCGGCCACGACAATGTTTCCAATAAAAATCAAACAGTTCTCTAAAACAATTCCGGCGGTGTTGGCGTTAGCCTTTGCGGGCTCAGTAGTCGCCAAAGATTCCAAAACACTTGATGTTTACTGGGTTGATGTCGAAGGCGGCGGCGGCACACTGATCGTCACGCCCGCCGGCGAGTCGATCCTCATCGACACAGGCATGCCAGGCGGCCGAGACCCAGACCGTTTACACAAAGCTGCCACCCAGGTCGCCGGTGTGAAGCAGATCGACCACCTCATTGTCACGCACTTTCACATCGACCACTTCGGCGGCGCAGCAGAGTTGTCGCAAAAAATGCCAATCAAAAACGTGTGGGACAACGGCATCCCGGAACGCGATCCCGACGGCAAGGCCAACTCCAATTTTTTGCTCCGTATTAAGCCGTACCGAGGCATGACCGTCGGCAAGCGCCACATCATCCAGCCCGGCACCGAATTGCCCCTCAAGCAAACGAACGGCACCGCCAAGCTGCGGGTGCGCTGCGTCGCCGCGATGAAGAAGTTCGTGTCGGTACCCGATGCAACTCAGCGCAATCCCCTCACAGACAAAGTAAAATGGGTTGCTGAGGACACTACCGACAATGCCAACAGCATCGCCGTAATCGTCGAGTTGGGCGACTTTCGCTTTTGGGACGGCGGCGACCTCACGCAAAACACCGAGGTGCGGCTCGTCACACCATACAATCGAGTCGGCACCGTGGACGTCTATCAGGTGAACCATCACGGACTAGACTTCAGTAACAACGCCGTATTTGTCCAAAGCTTAGCGCCAACCGTCTCGGTGATGAATAACGGCGTGACAAAGGGCTGCGGCGCGGCGGCCTTTGCCGCCGTCAAGAGCGCCAGGGTCAAAGCAATGTATCAGCTCCACAAAAACCTGCGCGACGATATCGAAAATAACACGACGAACGAATTCATCGCCAATCTTACACGAGACTGCGACGCGCATCACATCCACATGTCCGTCGCTCCAGACGGCAAACAGTACACTATCAGCATCCCCGACAAGGGCCACAGCAGTATTTACAAAACCAGCAGAAAATAACTGAGAACACCGGTCAAATGTAAGCCGGGCGACATGATTTACCTAGACCATCTCACGACCACGCCGCCGCTGCCGGATGTGCTCGATGCCATGCAGCCTTGGCTGCGCGGACAGTTCGGCGCGCCCGCCTCACTGCACCAGCTTGGCCTCGAGGCACGTGATGCCATCGACGCGGCGCGAGATCGCTTGGCCAAGCTGGTGAATGCCGCCGAGCCGAAGGAAATCATTTTCACCTCCAGCGGCACCGAAGCGATCAATCACGCGATCAAGGGCGCCGCCTTGGCCAACCGTCGGTTCGGCAGCCACATCGTCACCACCGGGATCGAGCACCCTGCTGTGATTAGCTCCATCGATTGGCTTGAGAGCCAAGGCTTCAGCAGCACAAGAGTCAGCGTCGATGGCCAAGGCCGGGTCGATCCCAATGCGCTTGGGCGGGCGATAACCGACGAGACAATCCTCGTTTGTCTCCACCACGCAAACCCCGACCTCGGCACGGTGCAGCCGGTCGTCGAGGTGGCCGAGCTCACCAGCGAACAAGGTATCCCGCTTTTCGTCGATGCAACCGCCAGTGGCGGCTGGCTGGCGACGGATGTGCAACAACTGAGCGCTGATTTGCTGGCCTTGGCGCCGCATCGATTCTACGGCCCGAAAGGAGTGGGCGTGCTTTACAAAAAGCGGCGCATACGAGTGGAGAACCTCATCCACGGCGGAGTGCAGGAAAACGAGTTTCGCGCCGGAACAGAAAACGTAGCCGCAATCGCGGGTGCCGGTGTCGCCGCGGAACACGCCTACAAGTCGCTTGGCCAACGCGCCTCGCAAGCGGCCAATTTGCAAGTGCGTCTGCTAGAAGGCATTAGGCATGACTTCGAGGGAGTTCACTTGAACGGCCCCGAGCCGGGCGATGGAAGGCTGCCTCACCAGCTCAGTCTCAGCACCGTGGGAGTCGAAGGCGAAGGCCAGGCGCTGATGCTCGACTTGCGAGGCGTCGCCATCGCCGCTGGGGCGGCTTGCACGACTCGGTCGATGCGCATACCTCCCGCCCTACGCGCCATTGGCCGCGACGCCGACTTGGCCAAGGGTACGACCCTTTGGGGCATCGGCCGCGACACCACCGAGTTGAAGATTGACCGAGCGATCGAGTTGTTTGGGGAAGTCACAGCGAAGTTGCGTAATATGTCGCCAGTGCTGTGATTTATCAGCGGAGAGGGCGAAGTCGCTTGAACCCCGACTACTTACCGTGGTAAACAAATCCCGCGTTACTTATAGCGATATGGCTGAAATCGAAGAGAAATACGAGGACAACGTCACTGGCAAATTTTTTGTAGATGAACAGTGCATCGACTGTGATCTCTGCCGCGAGACGGCACCAACCTGCTTCACCCGCAACGACGACGGGGGATATTCCTTCGTCCACAAACAACCCGACAACGAGGATGAAGAGCAACAGTGCCAAGAGGCAATGGAAGGCTGCCCAGTAGAAGCCATCGGCGACCACGGCGCTGAATAACTCTTCACTCCGTTTT
>DBNL01000077.1:25032-30409 GCA_002299785.1 Verrucomicrobia bacterium UBA673 | reverse complement strand
CCAATGCTGACGTCGGTGAATCGGTTCCACGCATCCACCTTATCGGCCACGACAGTGAACTTGGCCGGCGAACCGTCCGCCGGAATCGCATCGAGCGTGGTGACCTTGATGAAGCCCCCACCCCCCTCGCGCTTGGCCAAGGGATGGAGATATGCCCAAATACCGGCACCGAACGGCATCAAACTGATGAGCGTGCCGATAAACGCACAAAAAAACTTGATGAAACCGCGCCGCTCCCCGAACGCTTCAGGCGAGTCGGTCTCCTCCGAAGCCATCGGTTCCTCTACTTGACCGACGGATTCGTCGAATTCGGACCCGGACGATTCAAGTTGGTTTTCCTCTTGATTATCCACCTTTTTGCTAAACAGAAAAAGCTAACCCTTGGACATCTTAACTCCGAGAAAAAAAACGCCCGACCCATCTGGGTCAGCTGAATTGCCTCGACCCGGCGTGGCGGTTGTTAATTCAATTCCAAAACAGCCGCCTACACTTGGCCAAGCAGCGGGGCAGGACAAGTTCAACAAATCCATCAAGTGCCCGTTCACCGGGCGTTACAAACAGGTCTTCACCAAGGTGTTCGCGGGAGCAGATTAACCGGCTGATTCGGTCTAATTTGAGGGTCCAAACAGCACTCTGGCCCAGGATGTCAGACGCAATTATTTGCTAGGAGTTGCGTTTACATTTTCCTGAAAAGGGCTCGGGGTTCATTGCTATTGCTACTTGGTAAGTCCTGACAGGAAGGATATTTTTCATGTGCTACTGTGCAAGGCGGAGATTCGGCACTTGATCTATCTCATCTGCCCGATGTCATGGTTGGCGAAGTAAACTGGCTGGGTTTTTTGGGTGCGTTCCCTCATTATCCGCCCGACAATTGATGTTTGAAAAAATCTCCATCCACACAACACGCCAGTTTGTCCCGACCGATTTGAACACCGGCGACTGGACTGAACTCGCGCCGCTCTTTGAACAACTTGAGAAGCAGCTTAGTGCCGCCACCAATGCCGAGCAGCTTGAGCAGGTCATTCTCAACTGGGAGGAACTCTCCGCCGCGATCGCTGAGGAAAGCTCCAAGCGCTACATCGCGATGACTTGCCAAACGGACGACAAAACCGCTGAGCAGGACTACCTCGATTTCGTTGAGAAAATCGAACCGGAGGAGAAACAATGCAGCTTCCGCCTAGCCAAGGCGCTCTCCAACCACCCTCACCGCGACAGCCTGCCGTCCAAGCACTACGAGGTATTTACCCGCGACTCCGCACTCGAGGTCGAGTTGTTCCGGCCCGAGAACGTCGAGATCGAGACCGAGACGACCAAGCTTGGACAGCAATACCAAAAACTCATCGGAGGCCTCGCCGTACATTACGACGGCGAAGAACGCACCCTCGTGCAAATGGGCCGCTACCTAGAGGAAACCAACCGCGCACGGCGGCAAGAGGCGTGGGAACTCGTCGCCAATCGACGGCTCGAGGAGGCCGAAACGATTGATGGCCAACTCGATAGCTTGGCCAAGCGGCGTAACCAGATGAGCGCCAACGCCGGTTTCCCGAACTACCGCGACTTCGCGCACCGTCGGAAGGGCCGATTCGACTACACACCGGACGATTGCCTCGCATTCCACGACGCCATCGAGCAGGAAATGGTGCCGCTGCTCAGAGAACTGCACGACGAGCGCAAAGCCTCACTTGGCATCGAGTCGCTCAAGCCGTGGGACACCGCGACCGATCCGCAGGGCCGTGCGCCGCTCAAGCCGTTCGACGAGGTGCCGCAGTTGATCAGCCGTACGCAGGCGATCTTCGACCAGCTTGACGACGACCTCGCCGGTTGGTTTCAGACCATGCAGAACCTCGATCTACTCGACCTCGCCAACCGTAAGGGCAAGGCGCCCGGCGGCTATCAGGACTCACTGGCCGAGGCGCGGTTACCGTTCATTTTTATGAACTCCGTCGGCGTCCAGCGCGACGTCGAGACGCTGCTGCACGAAGCTGGACATGCGTTTCACACCTTGGCTTGCCAAGACGAGCCGCTTCATTCCTACCGCCATGCACCGATCGAGTTTTGCGAAGTCGCCTCGATGGCGATGGAACTGCTCGGAGGCGAGTACCTCGGCGAGTTTTACAACACAGAAGAAGTGCGCCGTGCGCGGATCACCCACCTCGAGGGCATAGTGTTCGTCTTCTCGTGGATTGCTACGGTCGATGCCTTTCAGCATTGGCTCTACCTGAACCCCGGCCACTCGGTCCCCCAGCGCGACGACGCCTGGGATGGCTTGATGGAGCGCTTCGGCGGCGGTATCGACTGGAGCGGCCACGAGCGCGCCCGGGCCAAATATTGGCACAAGCAACTCCACATTTTTCTGCACCCATTTTACTACGTCGAGTACGGCATCGCCCAACTCGGCGCACTGCAGGTATGGGCCAACAGCAAGCAGGATCGCGGCCGGGCACTCGCCGACTACAAAGCCGCGCTCGCGCTGGGCGGCTCAAGGCCGTTGCCGGAACTGTTCGAGCGCTGCAACACCCAGCTCGATTTCAGCCGCGAAACCGTCGCCCCGATGGCCGAGCTGTTGCGAAAAGAATTGGCTGCGCTGAAGGGTTGAGCGAACTCAACGATTGACCAGCCAGAGCACCACGCCGATCAACGCGGAGCCGACGACCCCGGCGATGATGCTCCACATTTGGATCTTGTTCCGGTTTCGCCGGTTGGAACGCCCCATGCCAGGAAGCAGGTAATAACGAGGTGCTTCCTCCCCTTCTTTCGGCTTTTTATTCCTGAATCCAAACATCAATCGCTCCTCCATGACGCACAACTCGGCAAACTCTATTCATCCTGTCGCCAAATGACAACCACGCTTGGCCCAGCGCAGACTCTCCGCTAACTTGGCTTCGTGAGTTTTGTCGGCCATTTTGACCAATTGCCCATCGACGCGCTCAAGAGCCGCGCCCTCGACGCCTCGGATGGTGAGGTGTCAGCCGCCCTGGCCAAGCGCGACTTAAGCTTGGCCGACCTCGCTGCCCTGCTCTCCCCCGCCGCCGCCGGCCAGCTCGAGCCGTTAGCCAAACGCGCGAACCAACTGACCCAGCAACGGTTCGGCAAAGTCATCCGGCTCTTCGCGCCGCTCTACCTTTCCAACGAATGCATCAACAACTGCCAATACTGCGGCTTCTCACGCGACAACCCAATCCTGCGCGTGACACTCTCGCTCGATGAAGTCGTGCGCGAGGCCGAGGCACTCGCCGGGCAGGGCTTTCGCAACGTCCTGCTCGTCGCCGG
This sequence comes from Verrucomicrobia bacterium UBA673, assembly GCA_002299785.1. Classification (GTDB taxonomy): domain Bacteria; phylum Verrucomicrobiota; class Verrucomicrobiia; order Limisphaerales; family UBA1096; genus UBA1096. The sequence continues at coordinate 27,139 of DBNL01000077.1, read as the reverse complement.
GGAACACCCAAAGTTTATCTCGAGCCGCTACATGGCCGACTGCGTCCAGGCGCTGCGCGACGCCGTCCCATCCATCTCGCTCGAAGTCGGCCCGATGGAGACCGACGAATACCGGCCGTTGGTCGAGGCCGGCGCGGAGGGACTCGTCGTTTATCAGGAAACCTACCACCACGAGGTTTACGCAGCCATGCACACCTCCGGCCCCAAGCGCAACTTCGACTGGCGGCTCGAGACACCGGAGCGCGCCCATGCGGCCGGCTTCCGGCGGCTGGGCATCGGGGCGTTGTTCGGGCTGAGCGACTGGCGGCGCGAAACCCTCTGCCTCGCCGTGCACGCGCAATACCTGCTGCGCCACTGCTGGAAATCGCAACTGACCATTTCAATGCCGCGCCTCCGCCCCTGCGCCGGTGAGTTCGAACCGTTGACTGACTTCAACGACCACAACCTTGTTCAGGCCATCTGTGCGCTGCGTCTGTTTCTGCCGGACGCCGGCATCGTCCTCTCCACCCGCGAATCGGCGAGCCTGCGCGACCGGTTGATTCCATTGGGCATCACCATGATGAGCGCCGGCAGCCACACCGAGCCGGGCGGCTACACCGGCGCCGGCCAGGACAACCTGCACTACACCGAGCGCGGCCGCATCCGGGAGCTGGTCGGCAACGCCAGCGAATGGGCCACCCACGCCACCGGTCAGTTCGACATCGCCGACGAACGCGAGCCAAGCGCTGTCGCCGCAACCCTCACCCGCCTCGGCTACGAGCCGGTCTGGAAAGACTGGGATCCGGCTATCCTCTCCAACTAAACAACAGCAGTTCGCGGGTCGAGTCGGTGACTTTGCAGGCGTCGGCGATGCGAAGTTTTTGCACCCAAAACAAGCGTCCATCAGCGGCCTCAGCAACGACGAGTTTGCGGCGATCGGCCTTGGGGATTTTTTGGTTCACAAACAAGTCCTGCAATTTAGTGGTGCCGGCCTGGCCAATGGGCTGAAAACGGTCGCCGGGCTGCCAATGGCGCAGGGTGATCTCTTGGCCTAGCGACTCGGCGTCAAAGACTTCGCTGTTCTCATCTTGGGCAAGTTCGCTCCACTTGGCCAAACCGCCTGCCAAGCGCTCCCAGCCGATTTTCAAGCCGCCGAACTCGACTTCATAGGACTGGCCCACGAGGGTGACTTCGCACTTGGCCATGGAAAATTCCGGCACGGCGTCGGAAGCAGCCAACTCCACTTGGCCCCCGACATTCCGTTGCAGACGCCTGCCGGGGGCGACCTCGATGACTCGGCCGGTCTCAAGCCGCAACGCCTCAACCAAGTCGAACGATGACTCGATGCCAAGCGCGAACAGTTGGCGCAGCACAACCTGCCGTTGAATAGCAATCGACAACTGATCGAACGGCGGTTCGCCAGACCACTCGGCGGCGAGATCTTCGATGCAGTCGGTATCATCGCCGCAAAGTTTCATCGCCTTGAGGACTTGACGGCTCACCGATGCGCCAAATTGTCCGGCAAGTTGCGGTAGCAGTTCGTGGCGAATGCGGTTGCGGAGAAAGCGGGTGTCCGTGTTGGTCTCGTCCTCGCGAAACCCGATCCCCTTCTGAGTTACATACTCGATAATCTCGTCACGCCAGATGTGAAGCAACGGGCGCTCGAGCGTGACGCCGAAGTCTATTGGCGATGACGCGATGGGCTGCATGCCAGCCAAGCCACGATTGCCCGCACCGCGAAGCAGCCGGAGAAAAAAAGTTTCGATTTGATCGTCGGCGTGATGAGCCAAGGCGACAACGGCTCCCAAGCGCTTGGCCAGGCGGGCAAAAAAACGGTGACGCAGTTGACGGGCGGCCGCCTCTATACCTTCGCCGGTCTCGGCGGCGAGTTGCTGCGTGTCGCTACTATCGGATTCGAACGGCAGGCCAAGCTGCCCGGCTGCCTCCCCGACGAATGCCGCGTCTGCATCGCTGTCCGCGCCTCGGAGTTGGTGGTTGAAGTGGGCGACTGTCAAGCGATCGCGCAGGCCAAGCTCGGGAGTGGCGAGCAGTTGAAGCAGCGCCATCGAGTCTATTCCGCCAGAGACAGCCACGATAATATTGCCACTGCCCGGGAAGAAGTTCTGCA
>DBNL01000077.1:5320-24643 GCA_002299785.1 Verrucomicrobia bacterium UBA673 | reverse complement strand
ACTGGTTCAACTGGCTTGGAGCGGAGCAGTAGCAGCCAGTCGCCCGGGCCAGGGGCCGGGCACTCGAGCGCCGCGCCCCTAAGCACGGCCAACACGCTGGAGCGCTCGCCAGTGCGAGGGTTGACCCACGCGGCAATTAGCGGCGTGGGTAGCTTGGCGACATTGATTTTCAGCCGCTTCTCGACCGGCGTGTAAACGACGACCAAACGGCCATCGCCGGAACTGGCGGCGGCGGCGTATTCGGAGAGCGCCTCATCGCCGGGTTGCTCCGCCAGCACGACGTTGTCGGGGCGGAGTTTCTGAAATTCGATCGACTGAAATAGAGCCGAGAGATGTGCGACCTGTTCGCCAGCATCAAAGCTCAACGCATCGCGCCAGGCGGGAGGTGTACCAGCATTGGGATGACCGGGAGTCGGTGCATCGCCGGAGTCCCAGCCCCACACGCCAGCCGCGCCATAGCTAACGCCGGCAGTCGGAGTACTCAGCAAGCTCCAGTAAAGCGCGCGGCGAACCTCGTGCGCGGTAATCGGCTGCTTTTCACTATTGCTGTTCTGGCCCTCGTAGGTCGGCTCGATGTTGATAACCGGCCGGTGCGGAAGCTTGGTCCAGTCGCGCGACGCCGGACCGTGGTGGATCCAGTTGTTGGTGGCTTCGTTTACGTCGTGGCCGCTTTGGTAGCCAAGCGCGGTCATCCATTTTTCATCGCGAAACTCCTCGAAGACCCAGCTCTTGCCCTTCGGATGCATGAATACGGGGAAGTGCCGTTCGCCGCCAAATACCCCTTGGCCAAGTGTGCGCCATCGGGCGGCGCGTGTGCCGGAGTAATCGCCGTCGCCACCGAGAAACCAGGCGCCGTAAGTGGCGCCCCAGCGCGCGACCATGTAGCGAGCCAGCAGGATCGCCTGATCGTCGGGCAGAAAGTTCACTGGGTTCTCCTCCCCACGAATAGCCCAAAGTAACACCGGCACACTCAGCAGACCGGCGTTATTGATCGCCTCGATGCGTCGGTCTAGTCGCTGAAAGAATTCCGGGTTGATGCTGATTTTTTCAATGCCGACGAATGCCTTGTTGCCCTCGGCGTCGCCGTCCGACGCACCGCGCCAACTCGTGGCCACCCACTGCACGGCGGTGAAGCCCTGCCGCTTGCGTTCGCTCAAATAATGTTTCCAGTCGAACTCATTCGACTTGAGCGGGCCGTTCCACGCCGTGTCGGCCATCCAGAAAAACGGTGTGCTGTCCTCGTGCACGAAGTGGGTGCGATCGCGCGACACACGGATCGGGCCGTGTTGGCTAAGGGCATTGCCTCCCAGCGGCGCGGTGCAGCGGAACGCGCCGGAGAGATTGTGCAAGCCTCGGTTCTCCTCGTCCGAACAAGTGATGTGAAACGTCCATTTGCCAGCGAGATCCGGCAGGAAACGAATCTTCCAGTCGTTGCCGCCGTCCCAAAAACCGTTGACCTCGTATTGCTCGTCAGCTGGTGAGGTGAAGACAGCCTTGAGTTGCACGTCCTGTATCGGGTTGTCGTACGCCTTGAGACTGACCAACTCGCCCTGGAAGCGCGTCCACTTGGGCAGGAGAGGCAGGGTCTCCTGGGCCGATGCGATCGCGGCGGCGAGGCACAGGCAAATCAGGCTGAGTCGCGGAGCCATCCTGGCGGCAAAAGAAACTTTTGGAATGAAACTCATGTTATGGTGTCAGGAACCGGCCAAACGATGTCAGAAACTGGCCCAAAGCGCAAACACGCTTGGCTAAGCTGGCCAAGCTGGCCAAGCTGGCCAAGCGGCGTGAATTCTGTATGTTACCGCCCGTAACATTGAAGCATGATTCATCCATCCCAGCTCGACCGCTGCTTGGCCGGTGGGAGTGAGTGGTCTATTGGTATAATGAGACATATAGATTTCAAACGGGGAACAAACCGAGCGTTTACGCTTATTGAACTGCTCGTGGTCATCGCGATAATTGCGATTCTGGCGGGATTACTTTTGCCCGCCTTGGCCAAAGCGAAAAGCAAAGGGCAGCACTCGGTCTGCCTGTCCAATCTCAAGCAACTTGACCTGGCTTGGATTCTTTATGCCGGGGATTTTGATGACAACTTGGTATGGAACGACCTGACGTCAAACGGCAGCGGATGGGTGCGCGGCATCATCGATTACAATCCTGGCAACCCACACAACACGAATCTCAAGGGATTGATGGATCCGAAATATGCCAAGCTGGCGCGCTACACCCAGTCGCCCGGCATCTACCGTTGCCCCGCAGACAAAAGCACCGTGAAAATTCGTGGGAAAACAATGTCCAGAGTTCGGAGTGTGTCGCTCAGTCAGGCCATGAATTCCCGAAATGACTGGCTGAGTTTCATCACAAAAAAACAGTATCATGTCTTTCGTAAGTTGTCGGACATCAACGTAATGGGAGCGTCCGATGCCTATAACTTCATCAACGAACACCCAGACAGTATCAACTTCGGGGATCTGGCCGTGGCAATGAATGATGGAGTCGCTCCCTCGCGCATCTACATCATCGATTATCCCGCCAGCAATCACAACGGAGCAGGCACACTTTCCTTTGCGGACGGTCACGCGGAACCGCGCAAGTGGCTCGACGAACGCACGACGCCACCCGTAACGAACAAGTCAATGCCGCTGGCTGTTCCCTCAGCCCATAACAAGGACATGATCTTCATGTCGAGCAAGGCCTCAATTGCCAAGCGGCGTTAGTCATGCTAGACACAGGGCATTGAAACACGAGGCATCCATCCCAGTGCGGCCGCTACTTGGCCGGCGGCAGTTTTTGGTTAACTCCGGCATGGGGTTGGGCGGGATCGCGCTTGGCCAACTACTCGGCGCCCAAGCAGCCAAGCCGCCGTTCCGGCCGGACATCGTGCCGACACGCCCTTATGCCGCACGGCATGCACACGCACGGCCCAAGGCGCAGCAGGTGCTGGTGATTTTCTGCTCTGGAGCCTGCAGCCAGATTGACACCTTCGACTACAAGCCGGAGCTCATCCGTCGCCACGGCCAATCCCTGCCGGGAGCAGAAAGCCTCGTCACTTTTCAGGGCAAACAAGGAAGCCTGAACCGGAGCCCGTGGGCATTCCAGCCTTACGGTCAAAGCGGCAAACAGGTCTCCGATCTAGTTCCACACATCGGGCAGATGGCGGACGAGTTGTGCTTCATCCACTCGCTCACCGGCAAAACGAACACGCACGGCCCTGCCGAAAACTACATGTGCACCGGCTACACGCTGGAGGGGTTCCCGAGCATGGGAGCGTGGACCAGTTACGCGCTGGGCAGCGAGAACGACAACCTCCCTGCGTACGTCGCCATCCCCGACCCACGCGGCACGCCCCAGTCAAGCGTCAACTGCTGGGGATCCGGTTTTCTACCAGCGGCGTTCCAGGGAACGGCCTTTAACGCCGCCGAACCGATCAACAACCTTGCGCGCCCGGAAACCATTTCGAGCACCACCGACGAGGCGACTCGCGCCTTTCTACGGCGTATGAATCAGCGTCATCTCCGGCATTACCCGGGTGAGTCGGAACTTGCGGCGCGCATCGCCAGCCACGAGTTGGCGGCACGCATGCAGATGAGCGTACCGGAGGTGAGCGACATTTCCTCCGAGCCGCCGCACGTGCTGCGGTCGTACGGCGCGGACGACTCGCAAAACCCTCTCAAGGCCGCCTTCGCCCGGAACTGCATCCTCGCTCGGCGACTCGTCGAGCAGGGTGTGCGCTTCGTTCAACTCTTCAACGGCGCCTACCAAACCGGCGGCGAAGGGGTCAGCAACTGGGACGGCCACAAGGTGCTCAAGGAACAATATGCCAAGCACGGACCGGTGCTTGACCAACCGGTGGCCGCCCTGCTGGCCGATATGAAACAGCGCGGCCTGCTCGAGCAGACACTCGTAGTCTGGTGCACGGAGTTCGGTCGGATGCCGACCTTTCAGGTCGGGGCAAGCGGGCGCGACCACAACCCGGACGGCTTCACCGCGTGGCTGGCCGGTGCCGGGGTGAAGCGCGGCCACACCCACGGTGCCACGGATGAATTCAGTTACAAAGCCGTGCAGGATGTCGCCACGGTGCACGACTTCCACGCGACGATTTTGCACCTGTTGGGGCTGGAACATGAGCGGCTTACTTTTTACCACAACGGGTTCGAACGCCGACTGACCGATGTGGAGGGCGAAGTCATCGAGGGCATCTTAGCGTAGATTGTTGAGATGAAAATTGGATTGGCATTGGTGTTGATTTTCCCTCTTGCGACATGGGCCGGACATTGGTCGTTGGAGCCTGTTCGAAGGCCGGTTCCCCCGGCGCTTGGCCTGGCGCAACGACCAGCGAACGCCGTCGATTCATTTGTGTTTGCCAAGCTTTCAAAAGAGGGCCTTGCCTCGTCCCGCCAGGCCGGGCGGCCGTTGCTCATCCGCCGTCTCTACCTCGTCATGCTGGGGATACACCCCTCCCCTGTGGAGGTTGAAGCATTTGTGAACGATCCGCAGCCGGACGCCTGGGAGCGGTTGGTTGATCGCCTGCTGGAAAACCCCCTACTCGGCGAACGCTGGGCGCAGCATTGGCTCGATGTCATTCGCTACGCCGAGACGCACGGATTTGAGACCAACCGGGAGCGTCCGAACGCCTGGCCGTTCCGCGACTGGGTGGTGGACGCCCTCAATCAAGACCTGCCATACGACCAGTTCGTGCGCGGGCAACTGGCTGGCGACGCCCTTGGCAACGGCATTGGCACCGGCTTTCTGGTCTCGGGGCCGTATGATCTTGTCAAAAGCCAAGACATCAACCTTACGCTAATGCAGCGGCAGAATGAACTCGACGGCATGATCAACACCACCGGTACGACGTTCCTCGGGCTGACGCTGGGGTGCGCGCGCTGTCACGATCACAAATTCGATCCGGTGAGCCAGCGCGACTACTACTCGCTGCAGGCCATCTTCGCAGGGGTGAACCACGCGGAACGGATGATCGACCAAAAACGCGATCCCGCTCTCGCGATGGAACAGGCTACCTTGGAGAGTCGGGTTAAATCGGTAAAAAAAGAGCTGACGCTGCTCGAGGCGAGGATTCCCCGTTTCAAGCCTCCGGTGAACGCGCGGAGCAATGAGGAAATTTTCGACCCGGTGCAGGCTCGGTTTATCCGCTTCAACATCGTTCGCGCTAACCAATCAGAGCCATGCGTTGATGAACTCGAAATTTTCGCGGAGGGCAAAAATGTCGCGCTGGCCAGTGTCGGGGCCAAGGTTACCGCATCCGGCGTGTACGCCGACGGCGGCAACGCCTTTCACCAACTTGCATTCGTCAACGACGGCCGACACGGAAACTCACGGAGCTGGATTGCAAAAAACCGCGACAACGCCTGGGTACAGATCGAGTTGCCCAAGCCGGTGGCCATCAACCGCATCGCATGGGCGCGCGACCGCGAAGGACATTACGCCGATCGGCTGGCCGTCGAGTACACGTTTGACGTTGCGACGGAGCTTGGCCAATGGCGAACCGTTGCCCGTTCCGCCGACCGGCCGCCGACCGGCGACAAAGCCCAAACCAAGCTCGAGTTTTTGTTAGCCAACCTGAAAGGAGGGGAGGCCGCGAACGTCCGCCACTTGGCCAAGCGCCTGGCCGGTGACGAACAGCGGTTAGGCGAAATTCGTGCGGCGATGCGGCGCACGGTATACGCCGGCACCTTCCGCCAGCCGGAGGTGACCCATGTGCTGCACCGGGGCGACCCGTTGGCCAAGCGGGACGAAGTCGGGCCGGACGGCATCGGCGCGCTTGGCGGCGCGCTTGGCTTGGCCACCAACGCGCCCGAGCAACAGCGACGACTCAAGCTGGCGCAATGGATCACGACACCGGACAACCCGCTCACGGCGCGGGTGATCGTCAATCGGGTTTGGAAGCACCATTTCGGCACAGGCCTCGCCGCGACACTTAACGATCTCGGCGTGAACGGAGTCCGCCCCACGCACCCGAAACTGCTCGACTGGCTGGCAGCTGAACTGGTCTCGTCCGGCTGGTCCCTTAAGCGGATTCACCGGCTGATCCTAACCTCCCGCGCCTGGCGGCAATCGAGCCAGCCGCGTAAAGAGGCGCTCGCAGTCGATGGCGGCAGCCGGTTTCTGTGGCGCTTCCCTCCGCGCCGGCTCGAAGCCGAGGTGATTCGCGACAACATTCTGCTGGCGACAGGCACGCTGGATTCGCGAATGGGCGGACCAGGCTTTAGCGGCTTCCGGGTCGAGGCTGAAAATGTCCGCCACTATCATCCCAAGGAAAGCTACGGCCCGGCCGACTGGCGGCGCATGCTTTACATGACGAAAGTACGGCAGGAACGTGAACCGACATTTGGCGTGTTCGACTGCCCGGACTTCAACCAAACCGTTCCCAACCGAAGCCGATCGACCACCCCGCTGCAGTCACTGAGCCTACTCAACAGCCCGTTCGTGCTGCAGCAGGCCGGCTTGTTAGCCAAGCGGCTCCGGCACGAGTCGGGCACAGACAGCCGCGCTCAAGTAATACGCGCCTGCCAACTCGCGCTTGGCCGCGAACCCACCCGCGAGGAACTCGCCGATGCAAGCGGGCTGGTTGCCGAACACACGCTGGAAGCCTTCTGCCGCGCCCTGTTCAACGCCAACGAGTTCCTGTTTCTGCCCTGAAACAGGCGAATAAAAATAGGCCCGGTTTTAGTGCTCTCCATTTAACGCAGCAGCGGCCGATTGCCGGGAAGCCACTTAGCCAAGCTTTTGACCTACTCATCAAAACCGGCTTGAAGTTGAACAGGAAGAGGTTGAGTCTTGCGCCCGTGATACTGAAATTTCAATTTGCATATCTAACCTGCCTGACAGCATTGCTGCTTGCCCTATTGCTTGCCGCCCAGGCCATTGGACAGGAGGCATCGAACATTGATTCCTTCGAGGCAGCAACGGTTTCACTTGGGTTCCCATCATCCGATGGAGACTACCACCTGGTGGAGGCAAGCCGGGATCTTCAAAAGTGGGTGATAGTGGGCCAGTATCCGGGCAACGGAAAACCAACCCAGTTAAAGGATCTCCGTGGCCAACTTGGGAATACTCATTTTTATCAGGTAGTCACAAAATCTAAACCGTTTCCGAATGGACTACTCGATCGGAAGTGGAAACTGGTAGCCCTACACGAAGCTGACGAAATCATCCAACCGAAGAAGGGACGAACCCACTCCATGACGTTGTCCCGCGACAAGAGGGTGGCTGGTCGAAACGACTGCAACTCGTACTCCGGAACCTTCTCACTGGTGAAGGGCAACTGGTTGAAGTTTGGTAACCACTTCTTGTCAACGAGGATGTTGTGCAGCTCCAGTTCGCTCGACTTCAAGTTTTTCGAGTCGCTGTATGCGTCCAAAGGCTTCGAGGTGGATGGCGACAAACTAAAACTCTACTACGGCGACAACGCCGAGCACTGGATGGAGTTTGAGGATAAAACCTGACCACATTTTCTGAATTAGTAATCTAAAAAAGCCGTTGGATAATTTCGCGGTAAAAAATCAGCGTTTGGCTAGATCGCGAACGTAAATATTTGCAAAGTTGATCGGGCCTCGTGGCACAATTTTCAACGGGCCCTTGGCCGGCACATCACCCAGTTTTTTGTTTTTAAGAACCGGCTTGCCGTTAAGGCTCAAACTGAGCAGATCGCCGCGCAGAACGCCCTCGAAACGGTTCCAGTTGCGTCCCTTCAAAACCAAAACGTCTTTGTACAACGAAGGCGTAATCGTGACGACTGCCGCCGCCGAGCCACGGAGTTGAATCTCGCACGGCTTGGTCTCCCCTGACACGCGAACGTCGAAGATAAACCCAAAGTCACCGAACGACTCGGTGGTCTCGATCGCTTGGCCAACCGCGTCCGGCTGGCCGTTGTACCGGAACACCCAATCCCTCGACTGCCACTCATCCGAAGCACGCCAACCCGAAAAATCGACGCCGTTGTAAAGGCAGCGATACCCGCGGTTCGCGATCGCCACCTGCCCCGGCTTGAGCGGCGTCTCCGGCAGCTCCTTGATCCGCATGTTGCGGTAGTGCACCACGCCACCCTCGGACTCAATGCAGATGTAGCCCTTGCGCGGACTGGCCTCCCTGCCCTTCGTAACCACCTTGCCGTTCACCGCCAGCGAGATGTTCCCGTCATTGCACACGATCCGGTAATGGTTCCAGTTCGGCGACGGCTTGGAGCGGTTCTCCGTCGGGAACGCCCGGCTGCCGCCGCGACCATTGACCGGCGTCATCTTCGCGCCATGGATCGGAAAAATGTCACCGTGCGTCGTGTAGCCGCGCGTGTTGCCGTAGGCATTCTCCAGCACCTGCACCTCGATACTGCGATGAAACGGCTGACCGCGAGCGGTGATGTCGTCGGCCCAGACAAAGATGCCAGCGTTGCCGCGCGGCTTCATGTGCCGCCACTCCACCTCCATGATGAAATTCTGGTACATGCGATCCGTGCGCAGTTCGCCGATCGGTTTGCCGGAACAGATCAACATGCCATCCCGGACCGACCACGTGGACGGCGCCGTGTTCACCGGCACCCAACCGGACAAATCCTTCCCGTTGAACAACGGACGAAACCCATCCCCCTCTGCAGCAACCACCGACACTGACAGTAATAAGGCCAGGCCAAGCGGGAGGCTCCGTTTTTTGTGGAAACACATGATGCGCGGAGGATGCCCTTGGCCAAGCGCTTGGCCAAGCGGAAAGCGAAGGGACGGACGCGGCTGAATTGCAAGACCACGGAATACACGGAAAAAGGTTCGTGTATCGGAGTGGGGACATTCCTGTCCTCGTATAATTGCCAGAGCGATTAACCGACCCTAGGACGCCTCGGGACAGGCGTCCCTACCTTTTCCCCGGTTTTCCGGAGAGGAAAAAATATTTACCCAATCACTTGACGTGGCAGGTTTACCGAGGTAGATCAAGCGGCTGTTTCAAACAGTCGTTTGAATAAATGGCCAAGACGGACACCAAAACGAAGATTCTGGATGCAGCGGAGCGTCTCTTCGCGCAGAAGGGGTTTGATGCCGTTTCTCTGCGTAACATTATCGAGGCGGCCAAGGTCAACCTCGCAGCGGTGCATTATCACTTCGGTTCAAAGCAGACGTTGCTTCACGCGGTGGTTTCCCGACGGTTGCGTCCAGTCAATGAGGAGCGGTTGGCCATGTTGGCGGAGGCCCGTGCCAAGGCCGGCAAGCGAAAGCTGAAACTCGAGATGGTCCTGGAGTCATTGTTCGTGCCGGTGTTCCGGGCTCAGGCCAGCCACAAGTCCGGCGGCTCATTCACACGGCTGATCGGCCGGGTGGTTTTTGACCGAAACACGGAATTGCAAAAATTTATGGTCAGCGAATTGGCTCAGGTGATTATTCAGTTTAGCCGCGCCTTTGACGAGGCACTGCCAGGCCTCAACAAGACGGAGATGGATTGGCGCTCGCATTTCATGGCCGGGGCAATGGCGCACACACTATGCAACGCTGACCTGTTGGCCAGCTTCACCGGCACCGATGCCGGGGCCGAGGGCTGCGAGGCCACAGTGCAGCGGCTGGTCGAGTTCACCGCAGCCGGTTTCCGGGCAAAGGTTTCCACCCCTCCCAGGAAACAAAAATCGAGTTAGGATGGTTCGATTCATTTCCACAATTGCGACGGTTTTACTGGTCGCCGGCTGCGCCTCCACGCCGGAGCCCTCCACTAAAGACATCACCGCCGACCTACCGGCGCAGTGGTCGAACGCGCCGGATTCGAGTGGCAAGTCGCCAACGTTTTGGTGGCAGAATTTTCAGGACGAAGCATTGAACGAGGCGATTGGGCATGCGCTTGATGCCAACCCAAACCTCAACGCCGCAGCCGCACGGCTCGACGCCGCCTGGGCACAGGCAAGGATGGCCGGGGCGGAGCAACTTCCGCAAATCGCCCTGTCGAGCGGTCTATCGATGAGCCAGATGAACATGGCGCAGTTCGGGGTCAACCTTCCTAACATCCCGACCAAGTTTGACAGTCAACGGCACAACCTCACGCTGGGCGCTCAGTGGGAGATCGACCTTTGGAGCCGGGTCCGCTCCGGCAAACGGGCGGCCCGAAGCAATGCGCTTGGCCAAGCGGCAGACTTCGCCGGGGCACGGCAATCACTTGCCGGGCAGGTGGCCAAGGCGTGGATGCTTGCCATCGAAGCGCGGCAGCAAGAGCGCCTTGCCAAGTTCACCGTCACCACCTATGAAACCACTGTGGAGCGCATTCGGGCACGGTTTGAGCAGGGCGTGCGCTCGTCACTGGATTTGCGCTTGGCCGAAGCTAGCCTCGCCGGAGCCAAGGCCAATGTCGCGGAACGCATCACCGCCGCAAACCGGGCGACGCGCCAACTGGAGTTGCTGCTAGGTCGCATCCCGTCAAACAAACAAATGATCCCGGAGGAGCTGCCGTCTATGCCTGCCGCCGTGCCTGCCGGTGTGCCGGCGAAGCTGCTTGCCCGTCGCCCCGATCTGGTCGCCGCGGAGCATCGACTCAGCGCGGCCGGAGCCAGTGTCCGGCAGGCCAAGTCCTCGCTTTATCCGCAGATCAGCCTGACCGCCAGCACCGGCACTTCGACCAGTGACCTTTCCGAACTGGTTTCCGGCGACTCGCTCATCTGGACGCTTGGCTCGAACCTGATGCAGCCGGTGTTTCAGGGCGGACGGTTGCGGCAAAACGTCAAGATGCAACGTGCCCACTTCAAGGCTGCGGAGGCCGGATTTCGTTCCGCTGTCCTCAACGCGCTGGGCGAAGTGGAGAACGCGCTGGATTCCGAGGCACACCTCGCGGTGATGGACGAGTCGCTTGGCGAGGCCCACAAGCAGTCGCAAGCCGCGGCGCAAATCGCGCTGGAGCGGTACGATCGCGGCTTGGAAAACATCATCACCCTGCTTGAGGCGCGGCGGCGCGCGATCGATGCCGAGAGCCGCTGGTGGTCGGTGCGCCGGTTGCGGCTGGAAAGCCGAATCAATTTGCACCTTGCCCTCGGGGGCGGTTTTGAACCGATCAAGAAACATGCAATCTAGCACCAAACCGAATCGATTGTTGAGGATCGGCCTCACGATTGGCGTACTCGCAGTCGGCGTGGTGGGCTCGATGCTCACTATTAAGTTCAAGACCAAAGCCGAGTCGAAACCGAGCGAGCGCAAGCTGCCAAGCGTCCGGGTGGTCACGGCCAAGCCGGGATCACACACGTTTCAGATTCACTCGCAGGGCACCGCCCTGCCCCGCACGATCATCCGACTGGTCAGCGAGGTCAGCGGCAGAGTGGTCTCCGTCTCGGACAAGTTCAATGCCGGTCAGGTTTTCAAAAAGGACGATGTGCTGCTGACGATCGATTCGCGCGACTACGAGCTGGCGCTCGCGCAGGCCGAGGCAACCGTGGCACAGGCCGACCTGCGACTGCAGATGGAGGAAAAGGAGGCGGCAGTCGTCCGGCGCGAGTGGCAACTGCTCAACCAGGGGAAACCAAGAGGGCTGCAGGCCCGCGAGCCGCAACTGGCGCATGCCCGTGCTGCGTTGGCCGCCGCAACGGCTGCGAAGGAGGCAGCCCAGCGCAACGTCGAGCGTTGCGAGGTGCGCGCGCCGTTTGACGGGATGGTGGCCAAGGCCGTTGTTCGGCCCGGGCAATTCGCCTCGCTGGCCATGCCGCTTGGCGAGATTTTCTCAACCGACGTTGCCGAGGTGAGGCTGCCGTTGGCTGCTGGCGATTTGGACTTTATCGAGCTGCCCGCCGCCGGGGAGACGTTCGCGCTTAGCCAAGCGCCGCGAGTGACGCTCACCAGCCAAGCCGGTGACCAAACGCTGGAATGGCAGGGTCGGATCGTGCGCTCGGAGGAAACGGTCGACCCAGTCAACCGCATGGTCTACGTCGTCGCTCGCGTGAATGACCCGTACCGATTGGCCAAGCGGGAAGGTGTCGCGCTGCGCCGGGGCACGTTCGTCAAGGCCACGATCACCGGGCGCACAAAGGACAACATCGTGTCGCTCAGCCGCACCGCGCTGCGCGGCAAGGACCGTGTCTGGGTTGTGCAGGATGGCAAGCTGGCATTTCGAGCTGTGAACGTCGTCTATGCCGACAAGGACAAGGCGATCATCTCCGAGGGCCTCCAGAGCGGCGAACAGGTCATCACCTCACTGTTGGCTGGAGTAATCGACGGGATGGGCGTCGAAATCCAAGAGGACGCACCGACAAATCCGTAGCGTATGAATGGCCTGATCGAATGGTTCGCAAAGAACGGGGTCGCCGCAAATCTGCTGGCGATCTTCATCGCGATCGTCGGCGTGATGACCATCGGCACGCTGCGGCAGGAGGTGTTTCCGGAATTCTCGTCGGACATAATCTCCGTGCGCGTGGTTTACCCGGGCGCTGCTCCGGAGGAGGTCGAAGAAGGAATCAGCCAAAAAATCGAGGAGGTTATCCATGGGCTGACCGATGTCAAAAAAATCACCTCCACCTCTCAGGAAAACTCCAGCACGGTGATGGTCGAGCTGAATCCCGGCACGGACGCCGCCCGGGCATTGGACGAAATCAAGACCCGTATCGACGCCATCGACACCTTTCCCGAGGAGGCGGAGAAGCCGCTGATCGAGGAGATCATTATGCGCAAGCAGGTGATCAACGTCGCGGTATCAGGCGAGGCCACCGAGAAGACCTTGCGGCATTACGCCTCCAAGGTACGCGACCAGTTGATGGCACTGGACGGCATCACGCAGGTCGAACTGGCCAATGTCCGCGATATGGAGATTTCCATCGAGATTTCCGAGGACACACTACGCCGCTACGGCATGACATTCGACGAGGTGACGATGGCGATCCGCAAATCGTCGGTCGACCTGCCCGGCGGCTCGATCAAGGTCGAGGACAGTGGCGAGGTGCTCCTGCGTACCAAGGGCCAGGCCAAGGAGGTGCTCGACTTTGAACAGATAGTCCTTCGCACCCTGCCGGATGGCACACGCCTGCGACTTGGCCAGGTGGCCACCCTCATCGACGGGTTCGAGGAAAACGACCGGGAATCATACTTCGACGGTGAGCGCTGTGCGTTGGTGAAGGTCTTTCGTGTCGGCGACGAAAACGCGATTGAGATTTCTGACATCGTCAAGCAGTACATCACGGACTCCGCCCATCTATTCCCGGAGGGTATCGCCCTCGAGACCTGGCAGGACGACTCGTTCTATCTCGCCGGCCGGCGTGACCTGATGATCCGCAACGGTGTCACCGGATTCTGCCTTGTGTTCATGGTGCTGGCTCTGTTCCTCCGGTTCCGCCTGGCCTTCTGGGTGAGCCTCGGCATCCCGATCTCGTTCCTCGGCACATTTTGGCTGATGCCGGGGCTCGATGTCTCGATCAGCATGATCTCGCTTTTCGCGTTCATCGTGGTAATAGGGATCGTGGTGGATGACGCCATCCTGATCGGCGAAAACATCCACGCCCACCACGAGCGCGGCACGCCCGGCCTGAAAGGCTCAGTCGCCGGGGCGATCGAGATGGCCAAGCCGGTGACCTTTGCCGTGGCGACATCGATCGCGGCATTCGCCCCGCTGATTTTTGTGGAGGGCAACACCGGTAAGATCATGAAGTTCATCCCGCTCATCGTGATCCCCACCCTGTTTTTCTCGCTGATCGAGTCGCTTTTCATCCTGCCAAAACATCTCAGCCATCTTCGCAGGGTGGACAACATCGAGGAGGGCAAGGGCTTCGTCGGGGCGTGGCGCCGTTTTCAGCATCGGTTCGTCACCAAGATGGATCAATTCGTCCTTCGAATCTACAAACCCAGCCTCCGTTGGTGTCTCGAGTGGCGTTACCTGACCATGGCCATCGCCGTCGCGGTATTCATGATCACGATGGGACTCGTCGGGGGCGGGCATGTGCGGTTCACGTTTTTCCCACCGGTCGAGGGCGACAACGTGGCCGCCGCCGTCACCATGCCGCTTGGCACGACTATGGAAGAAACCAAGCGGGCCGTGGAGAAGCTTGAACAGGCTGCCATCGAGGTGCGCGACGAACTCGATGCCAAAAGCGAGGAACATTATCCGAGTATCGTCCGGCACATGCTCAGATCGGTAGGTGGCCAGCCGTTCATGACGGATCAAAGCCGCTCCGGCGGCGGCGTGACCTCCTCGATCATCGGCGCTCACATAGGCGAGGTGCACATCGAGGCCGCCCCCTCCGAGAAACGACAGTTTACCGCCCACGAGTTAGCACGCCGCTGGCGCGAAAAAGTCGGCGAGATGCCGGAGGCCGAAAACCTGCAGTTCACCGCCGACATTTTTCAAGCCGGCGATGCCATCAACATTGTCCTGAACGGGGCCAATTTCGACGAACTTCAGGACGCTGCCGAGTGGCTCAAGGGCGAGTTGGCCAAGCTTAAGGGGGTCATCGATATCGCCGACTCGTTCCGCGAGGGCAAGGAGGAGATTCAACTGGCGATCAAGCCGGAGGCCGAGGCGCTTGGCCTGACGCAGGTCGACCTCGCCCGGCAGGTGCGCTCCGCGTTTTACGGCGAGGAGCTGCAACGCATCCAGCGCGGCCGCGACGATGTCCGCGTTATGCTGCGTTATCCGCAAGACGAACGCCGCAGCCTGGCCAACCTCGAGAATATGCGCATCCGGTTGCCGGGCGGCACCGAGATTCCATTCAACGAAGTCGCACAGGTGACCTTTGGCCGTGGCTATGAGTCGATCCGGCGCATCGACCGCCGACGCGCCGTCAACGTCACCGCGGACGTCGATGCCTCCGTTGGCAACACACAGGAGATCAATCGCACGCTCGGTTCGGAAATTCTGCCCAAGCTGCGTGTAGAATTTCCCGGTGTGTACTGGGGCTTTGAGGGTGAACAGAGCGAACAGGCCGAGACGATTGCCAGCATGAGTTACCTCTACGGCATCGCGCTGATCATCATCTACGGCCTACTGGCCATTCCGTTCAGCTCGTACATCCAACCAATCATCGTCATGGCGGCGATTCCGTTCGGGCTGATCGGCGCGATCTGGGGGCACATCGTGATGGGGATGGACGTCACGATCCTGTCCGGTTTTGGCGTGGTGGCGCTGACCGGCGTGGTCGTCAACGACAGCCTTGTGATGGTCGATTACGTGAACCGAAAACGCGGCATCGGCCTGAGCGAAATGGAGTCGGCACGACAGGCCGGCATGTCGCGCTTCCGGCCGATCATCCTGACCTCGCTGACGACGTTTGCTGGGCTTACGCCGTTGCTTCTCGAGAAAAGCCTGCAGGCCAAGTTCCTTGTGCCGATGGGCGTTTCGCTTGGCTTTGGTGTTATTCTTGCCACCGTCATCACCTTAATCCTCGTGCCATCAATGTACCTCATCCTGGAGGACATCCGCACCTTTTTCCTCGGCCCAAAGGACAAACTCTAAACCACACGCTGGCCAAGCGCTTGGCTTGAGGCAGTAGTGCAGCTACGCTGTCTGCGTGAGGCGACTGTTTTTTTCCCTGACAATTCTTTGTGCGCTTGGCCTACAATCCGTCACCGCGGCCAAGCCCAACATTCTGTTCATCATGGTGGACGACCTTGGCAAGGACTGGATCTCCTGCTACGGCGCGGACGACATCGAGACGCCCCACATCGACCGCTTGGCCAAGGGCGGCCTCAAGTTTCACAACGCGTGGTCGATGCCGCAATGCACGCCGACACGCGCCACGCTGCTCACCGGCCAGTACCCGTGGCGCTCCGGCTGGGTGAACCACTGGGACGTCCCACGCTGGGGTGTCGGATACTTCGACTGGGCGAAGTACACCTCGTTTGCGAAGGTGATGAAAACCGCCGGCTACGCCACCGCCATCGCCGGCAAGTGGCAGATCAACGACTTTCGCATCGAGCCCAAAGCGCTGAAAAAACACGGCTTCGACGACTGGGCCGTTTGGACCGGCTACGAGACCGGCAATCCACCGAGCAACGAGCGTTACTGGGACGCCTACATTCACACCCGCTCCGGCAGCAAAACATACAAGGGCGAATTCGGGCCGGACATCTACTGCAACTTCCTCATCGACTTCATGAAGCAACACCGCGACGAGCCGATGATGCTCTACTTCCCGATGGCCCTCACACACGGCCCGCTCGTGCCGACTCCCGACGAACCAAAAGTCACCACGAACAAAGACAAGCTCAAGGCGATGGTACGCTACACCGACACCCTCGTCGGGCGCCTGGTCAGCATGCTCGACGACTTGAAAATTCGCGACCGTACCATCGTGATTTTCACCACCGACAACGGCACCAGCGGCGGGATCCGCGGCACAATCAACGGTAGGCGGCCAAGCGGCGGCAAAGGCTCCAAGTTCGAGGGAGGCGTTTGCCAGCCGTTCATCGTCAACTGCCCCGGCCTTGTCCCCGGCGGCCGCGAGACCGACGCGCTGACCGACTTCGCCGACCTGCTACCGACCTTCGCCGAGTTGGGCGGCGCGAAGCTGCCCGAGGATGTCACGCTCGACGGAAGGTCGTTCGCACAACTGCTGCTTGGCCAGGCGGACGACTCGCCGCGCGACTGGATCATGGCGCTTGGCCACGGTGCCGGGCGACTCGACGAAAACGGTGTGCGCGGCACCAACGACTTCGCCGACCGTGTGTTTCGCGACAAGCGCTATAAAGTCTGGCTTGGCAACAAGCCGGAGATCACCGCGCTGTACGACCTCAAGAGCGATCCGCTCGAGCTGCACAATCTGCTCAAAAGTACCAAGCCGGAACATTTGGCTGCGCTGAAGAAATTCCGTGGCATCATCGACAGCCAACCCAAGGTCGACGGCCGGCCGTTGTATCGACCGCGCAAGGCGAACCCGTGGGACAAGAGCATCAACGCCCAGCCGGCCAAAGAGAAAAAGCCCCGGCCCAAGCGGGACAGCCGCCGACAACGCAAGGCCGACCAGCAGTAATCGCATGCCGGAAGCCACGCGCATCAGGGATCTGCCCGACAGCGAAAAGCCGCGCGAACGGCTCCTGGCAAAGGGCGCGGAGGCGCTCAAGGACAGTGAATTAATCGCCATTTTGCTGCGCACCGGCACACAGGGTTTATCGGCGATCGATGTAGCGCAGTCGTTGCTTAACAAGTTTGGTTCGCTCGACGCTTTGGCCAAGGCGCCCATCGAAGAGCTTAGCGTCAAAGGCGTCGGCCGCGACAAGGCGGTCACTCTCAAGAGCGCGTTCAGCTTGGCCAAGCGCTTGGCAGACGAGTTGCGCCACGAGTTGCCGGTGCTCGATACGCCGGAAAAGTTGGCCAACCTCCTGCGAGAGGACAACCGGCTGCTCGAGGTCGAGCATTTTACTGTCGTCCTCGTGAATACCAAGCGGCGGCTCATTCGCGTCGAGACACTCGCGCGCGGTACGCTCGACTCGCTGGTGACGCATCCTCGCGATGTGTTTCGACCGGCCATTACCGCCAACGCCTCGGCGGTATTCCTCGCGCACAACCATCCCAGCGGCGACCCCACCCCGTCGGAGGCCGACATCAAGTTCACGCGCGACATCATCCGTGCCGGCAAGTTGTTGAAAATCGACGTGCTGGACCACATCATACTCGGCCGCCGCACAGCGGAGCGCAGTAAGGATTTCACCTCTCTGCGCGAGCTTGGTTATTTTTACGCATGATCCACTCCACCGCCATCATCCACCCCAGCGCACAGTTGCACGAGAGCGTGCGAGTCGGCCCGTACTCGGTTATTGA
This sequence comes from Verrucomicrobia bacterium UBA673, assembly GCA_002299785.1. Taxonomy (GTDB): domain Bacteria; phylum Verrucomicrobiota; class Verrucomicrobiia; order Limisphaerales; family UBA1096; genus UBA1096. The sequence continues at coordinate 6,940 of DBNL01000077.1, read as the reverse complement.
CGAACACGTCACGGTCGGCGCTGAGTGCGAACTTGCTCCTCATGTACACCTCACCGGCCACACCACGATCGGCGCAGAGAACCGCTTCCACACCGGCTGCGTGATTGGCGACGCGCCGCAGGACTTGAAGTACGGCGGCGAACCGACCCGGCTCATCATCGGCGAGCGAAACCTCTTCCGCGAACACGTCACCATCCATCGCTCCAACACGCCCAGCGAGGACACGCGGATCGGATCGGAAAACTTTTTTATGGCGAACAGCCACGTTGGCCACAATTCCATCATCGGCAACAAGGCGATCCTGGCCAATGGCGTATTGATCGCCGGCCACGCGATGATCGGCGACGGAGCGTTCCTCGCCGGCAACGCCGTGGTGCATCAGTTCTGCCGCGTCGGCGCGATGGCCATGATGCAGGGCTGCGCCGGGGTGAGCCTCGACCTGCCGCCGTTCACGATCGTGCGCGGTATCAACGGCATGTGCGGCCTGAACAACGTCGGCCTGAAACGTGCCGGTTTCTCCCCCGAGGAACGGTCGCAACTCAAGAAAGCTTATCACACGATTTTCCTATCCGATGACCTGCTGAAAGACGCGCTGGAAAAAGCCCGCGCCGAGTTCACCGGCGTGCTGGCTGAGCAGTTGATCGACTTCGTCGCCACCAGCCAGCGCGGCACCTGCTCGCACACCAAGCGGTAGGCGGTTGGCTAAATCTTCACCTTGAACTGTTCGCCTTTTTTTAACGACTTGGCGAAACCGGCCATGAGCTGCGGGATCTGCTCGAGATCCTTCAGGCTGACCACCTCGACCGGTGAGTGCATATAACGGTTTGGCAGGCTAATGAGGCCACTCGGGATGCCACCGCGTGTCCAGAAAACGGCGTCGGTGTCTGTGCCGCTGGTGGAGGAGATCGCCTCGTGCTGCAGGTTGATCTTCAGTCGCTTGGCCACTTGCTCGACGCGCTTGATGACTTCGGGGTGGTTGCAGTTGCCGTGGGTGACGGTCGGCCCCTGGCCTACCTTGATATCGCCGTGCTGCCGCTTGTCCACGGTCGGGTAGTCGGTCGCGTGGGTGACGTCCATCACCAGCGCGACGTCGGGGTGCAGCGAGTAGGCAATCTGCCGCGCGCCGAACAGGCCGACTTCCTCCATCGTGTTGGCGACGACGCACACCTCGGCGTTGAGCGTGACTCTGCCGGTCTTGAGCAGGCGCAGCGTCTCCGCCACAGCCCACGTGCCGACGCGGTTGTCGAACGCCCGCGCCACGACGAGGTCATCGCGCAGAAGCTCGAACTGATCGTTGAGCGTGATCGGGTCGCCGACGCGGACGAGTTTCTCGGCGGCCTTGCGCGAGTCCGCGCCGATGTCGATAAACAACTCGTGAATCTTCGGCACCTTGGGCGCGCCGGTATCGGTGCGCATGAGGTGCGGCGCGACGCTGCCGACGACCCCCTTCACCGGACCTTTGCGCGAGTGAATGATGACCCGCTGAGCCCGAGTGATCGCCGGGTTGGTGCCGCCAAGCCGCCGCACGTACACGTAGCCGTCGTCGTCGATGAAGTTGACCGTCATGCCGATCTCGTCGGCGTGGCCGGCGAGCATCAACCTCGGGCCGCCACCCTTGTT
>DBNL01000077.1:0-4929 GCA_002299785.1 Verrucomicrobia bacterium UBA673 | reverse complement strand
CCAGACGCGCAAGCCGCGTGATTCATGGCCGGATGGGCTTGGGGTGTTGACGAGAGTCTCGAGAAACTGGAGCGATCGCTTATTCATGCACGGCGATTAGGGGTACTGAACGGGGCTATTTCAAGCGCATTGTCCGCTTGCTTTTGGCAGGCACCTTGCTTTCAACCACTCGTCCATCTGGTCGCATGACTAAGATTAACAGGAAAATAAAGGAACGCTCCGCGCTGGTTTGCGCTGCTTCAAGCCGCTGCTCAAAGCGGCCCAGAAACGCGACGCCAGTCGTGCGGACACGGCACACTGGCGCTGGACCTGTTCGGGTTCGACCGCTACTCGGAGGTGACGTCGGAGCAAATCCGCCACGCCCAAGCCGGCCGGCCGGGGGCGTCTTCTAAACAGAGGCGCCAATCAGTAGCGCTTGACTTCGCAGCCGCAGGAGTCAGCTCCTCCTCAAGCTATGAAACATCGACGCGCCTTCACGCTGATCGAATTACTGGTGGTTATTGCCATCATCGCCATTCTGGCCGCCCTGCTTCTGCCGGCGCTGGCCAAGGCCAAGGCCAAGGCCAAGGGGCAGGAAATCTACTGCCTCAACAACATCAAGCAATTGACGCTCGCCGCCAAAATGTACAGTGGCGACAATGGCGATCGCTTCGCCTGGACATTCACGCTTGTGGGCAGCCAGCAAAACCGAACGTCTTGGTTCAACTATCTGCTGCCGTATCAGGAAACCAAAAAAACCCTTCGCTGCCCCAGCAAGCCGTTCAAGACTAAGGAGACGATTTACGACTTTGGCCGAACCACGAACAACTACTCCGCCAACTTCCGGCTCGGCGGCTGCAACTGGCCCGGCGTCTGGGAATATGCCCCACTCAAGGAGAGCGCGGTGCGCAGCCCCTCAACGCTCGTTTACAAGACCGACGGCGGCAGCCTGCCGGTCAACACCACCAACCCAAGGAAATGCGTCACGACTCAATCGCGCGAGAAACCCGGCTGCTGGATTATCCAAGACCCCGGCAGTAGCGTACCATGCGGCTGTGGCACCAATCCCGGTGATCCCAATTGGGGCGGACCTCACCTGCGTCACAGCGGCCGCAGCAACGTCAGCTTCACCGACGGTCACGCCGAGGGGCTGCCGTCTTTCAAGTGGTACTGGTCTGGCACGCCGTGGCTCGACCCCAAGCGCGGCGGATAGCACGCCGGAAGGGACAAGTGCCACCGACTCGTCCCTCCCGGCGGAGTTTGCGCTTGAGCACAGGCTGAACCGGGGCGAACCTTGCCGCTTGAGCGAGACACGGGAGACGCCGCAAACCATCCTCCAGCGCAAGGGCCGCGAGCCGATCGCGGCACTGACCGCGTACGACTTTCCCATGGCTAAACTGCTCGACAACGCCGGGGTGCCTCTGCTGCTCGTCGGCGACTCGCTGGGCATGGTCGTGCTCGGCTATCCGGACACCACATTCGTCACGCTCGACGAGATGGTGCACCACGTCCGTGCCGTGGCCCGGGCCAAGCCGCGCGGCCTCGTCGTCGCCGACCTACCGTTTAAGACTTATGAAACTCCGTCACAAGCCGCCGAGTCGGCCAAGCGGCTCATAGACGCCGGCGCCCAAGCGGTTAAGGCCGAGGGCGCCCAAGCGATCCTGCCGCAGCTCGAGGCGATCCACTCCGTCGGTATTCCGTTCCTCGGGCACTTGGGTGTGCTGCCGCAACACGTGCTCGAGGATGGCGGCTACCGCATCAAGGGCCGCGATGAGGCAGAGCGGGAGATGCTGCTCGCCGACGCCCGGGCGCTTGGCCAAGTGGGCGCGTTCGGTATCGTGCTCGAACTCGTCACGGAAAGCGTCGCGGCTGAAATCACGGCTGAAATCGAGATTCCTACCATCGGCATCGGCTCGGGCAGCGACTGCGACGGGCAGATTTTAGTGACAACCGACCTGCTCGGCACCTCACCCGATTTCATTCCCAAACATGTTCGGCCGGATGAGTTGCTCCGAGAGCGGATGCTTGGCATAATTCGCGGCTGGAGGGAAACGCTGCCCAAGCCAAGCGCAACTCGTGAGTGAACTGACACATATTGACGCCGACGGCCAAGCCCGTATGGTCGATGTATCGGCCAAGCCGATGCAGGCCCGCGAGGCGGTGGCTCGCAGCGAGATACACCTGGCCAGCGCAACGATTGACTCGATCGAGAGCGGCCAGCCGGCCAAGGGCAACGTGCTGGCGACGGCCCGATTGGCCGGCATCATGGCCGCGAAAAAAACGGCGGAGCTGATCCCGCTCTGCCACCCCCTGCCGATCACCCACGCGGAGGTTAGCTTTGAAACACCGCCAAGCCGCGACCGGATTGAGATCACCGCCACGGCGCGTGTCTCAGCGCAGACCGGCGTCGAGATGGAGGCGCTCACCGCCGTCGCCGTCGCCGCCCTGACGATTTACGACATGTGCAAAGCCATCGACAAGCAGATGGAAATCACCGGTATTCGGCTTCTCTCCAAAGCCAAGCGATGAGCGCACAACCGACGCAAACCGAACAGCCGGCCACTGACTACTCATTCGACGAGTCAGAGTTTTGGAGGACGATTCCCGCGTGGCAAAATGTCGATGCCGAGACCTTCGGCAACTTCCGTTGGCAGCAGCAAAACTCCGTCACCTCCGTGCCGGGAATCCAGGGGGTGTTGCAGGACTTGGCTACGCCGTCGCTCATCGCCGACATCGAGGCGGGCCTGCTCAAGACGCCGATGAACGTGCGGCTCACGCCGTATGTGTTCTCCCGCATCAACTGGGAGGATGCCGCAGCCGACCCGGTTCGCCGCCAATTCCTGCCGCTTGGCTCGGAGTTCATCCCGGACCATCCGCACGCGATGGATGACTCGCTCGATGAGGACGGCCACAAGGCAACGCCGTTTCTGACCCATCGGTATCCCGACAAGGCGCTGTTCCTGCCGATCACGCTTTGCCCGGTGTACTGCTCGTTCTGCACGCGCAGCCGGGTGGTTGGCGGCAGCACGGCGGTGAAGAGTAAGTCCACATACGGAGCCAAGTCGGGCGAGTGGGACGCCACCTTCGAGTACATCCGCAACAGCCCGCAACTTGAGGATGTTGTCATCTCCGGCGGCGACGCTCTGTTGCTCCGGCCGGACCAAATCCGGCAGATCGGCACCACACTGCTGGAGATACCGACCGTGCGCAGGATACGTTTCGCGACCAAAGGCGTGGCGATAATGCCGATGAAATTCACTAGTGACACCGAGTGGATGGATGCCCTAGCGGCAGTTTGCCGGCTTGGCCAGGCTCGGATGAAAGAAGTCGCCCTGCACACGCACTTCAACACCGAGCAAGAGATCACCGCGTGGACGGCCAACGCAATGAAGGCCCTCTCTGAAATCGGGGTGCGGGTGCGCAATCAGTCCGTGCTGATCAACGGCGCGAACAACTCATTCGGCTGTCTGCGTCGCACAACCAAAAAACTCTCAAGCCTGCTGATCCAGCCTTACTACCTCTACCTGCACGACATGGTGCCGGGCTGCGAACACCTGCGCACAACCGTACGCGTGGCTGAAACACTGTCGCGCAGACTGCAGGGCGCCACCGCCGGGTTTAACACGCCGCGCGTGGTTTGCGACGCACCGGGCGGCGGTGGCAAGCGGGAGATTTCCAGCTACACGTTGTACGACGAGGAGAGCGGCGTCTCGGCTTGGACGTCACCCACGGCCAAGCCAGGTGAAATGTTCTTCTACTACGATCCGATTCAATGCCTGCCAAGCGGAGGTAGTGGATTGTGGATGAACAAGGCCGAAATCACTAAGCGCTTGGCTAAGTTCAAGGCAGAGGCGACGGCCAAGGCAGAAGCGACTCGGGTTTGATTCACTTAGCCAAGCGCCTAGCCAATTTTTTGATGGTTGGCAGCTTGGCTAAATCTTTTTCTTCAAGGCGCATATACAATGCACGATTCCAGAGATGAGGGAGGAACAGGTGTATCGTACCGTCATCGATCACAGCATCCATGTAGGATGAGTTGTGGTTGAACCAACCATTCTTTGCAGGATTAGGCTGGGTCGCATTGGTGAAGAGAAACTGCGGTTCACTCCAACTCCGCCCACCATCCCCGGAAAGGGAGACCCAGATTTCCGCCCGGTCACGCATACCATCCATCTTGCCAGTCAATCCAGTATACTGCGTGTTGATGTGTCGATTGTGATGGAACGAAATCAGCGTCTTCCCATCACTCAAATGAAATACCATTGGCGGCGCGTCCGGGTGAACAAGCGATGACGGCTCGGGATCGGTCCAGGTTTTACCGTCATCCATGCTGCGGGCCTCCCAGATACGCCCGGTCGGGGTACGTGCCATGAAATAGACCTCCCCATTTCCAAGATGAATCGGACGACCTTCATCCATGCGACTGTACTTTTTGGAAAACCAGCCATTGGGGCGTTTCCCTGGAAGGAGCATCCATGTCTTGCCCTTGTCCTCGCTGCGCAGAACATACTGGCGAGTGATCAACGGTCGCTTGGACCAGTCGGCGGCGTGAGAACCGAGAATCCAGGCTCCGGTACTGGTCTCACACATGCGCGTCACCGACATGCCGAGAAATCCAGGGTCATTATTGGGCTTTATCAGCGTTGTGTCACTCCAGGTATGGCCATCATCGTCCGACCAACGGAAACCGATTGGCGTGTTTTCATGCCGACCCTGTTCACGGCTATATTTGTTCGGGATTGGTTGCGTACCGAAAGCATAGATTCGTTCACTGGCGCGTGGGATCAGTGGAATAAAACCGTGCTGACTATACTCGATGTCAAACGCGACTGAAGGGCCTTCCCAAGTTTTGCCATTGTCGCTCGAGCGATAGGCGATCATATCATTCACCTTACCGCTGCCGGCAGCGTAGTGGTTGCCCTCGGGAAACATCAGCAGTAGATCTCCCTT
>DBNL01000140.1:3928-7405 GCA_002299785.1 Verrucomicrobia bacterium UBA673 | reverse complement strand
CACGACGCAAAACTTTTCCAACCGAGAATCGAGAACCGGGAACCGAGAACTGACTACCTGGGAACTGTCGCCATGCACGGCTCGTTCGACACGCATCACCTCGGGCCGATCGCCATTCGAGCCATCACCAACATCGCCTTGGCCAAGCCGGAGACACATTTCCTTTTCATCGGCCGCGAGACTGACGCCGTCAAAAAACTGGCCAAGCGCGTCTTCGCCGTCGCGCCGTTTGCCAAGCTCGAGTGCACCGGCTTCGTGCCTTACGGCGAAGTCGCCCAGCGACTGGGCCAAGCGACCGTCGGCATCATCCCGTACGAGTCATCGAGCGGCACGCACTGCGCCTTCGTCGCCAAGCTGGTCGAGTACGCCGCGCTTGGCTTGCCGGTCGTGAGCACGCCGTTGGCCGGTGTAAAGTCGTTTTTTGGCGACGAACCGTCCGTGCGTTTTTCGGCATTCGCCGGCGCTCAGTTTGCGAACGACGTCATCGACCTTGTCGATAACCCGCCGCCTCGGGCCGAGTCGGAGCGCTTGGCCAGGCGCGTCGCCGCTGAACTCGATTGGCCGGTGATCTGCACCAAGGCAGTTGACCGGCTCGAAGCCATCGTCTCATGAGCGAAGCCGACTCCAAACGCGCGTTTTACCGGCAGGGAAGCTGGTTGGTGATCGCCACATTCATCAGCGGCCTGCTGATGTTTGCGGTACATATTTTTGGTGGCTGGATGAGTCGCGGGGAGTACGGCCTGTTCGTCACACTGCTGCAGATTCTCAACCTCATGATGATCCCAGCGCTTGGCCTGCAAACAGTGTTCGCGCAACAAACTGCCGCCGCCATCGAGCCGCAACAGCAACACGACCTGGCCAAGTCCACCCGCAAAATGCTCCTCATTTGCCTATATATTTGGATGGCGATTGCGGTGATTGTTCTCCTGAATCAAGGGGCCATTCTTGAGTCACTGAAGATCGAAAGGCCAACGGCACTTTACGTGACTTTGCTGCTGGGCCTGCCGCAGCTTTGGCTGCCGGTGCTGCTCGGCATCCTGCAGGGCCGACAAAACTTTGTGTGGCTCGGCGGCGCAGCGATCGCCAACGGCGCGGGACGATTTGCCGCCGTAGGCATCATCGTCGCGTTACTCGGCGGCCAGGCGGCGGGAGCGACGACCGGTGTTTTGATAGGCCTCACCACAGCTTGCCTGCTCGCCGGTTGGCACGGCCGGCAAACGTGGCTTAGCCAAGCGAGAGCCGATCAGGGCAGCTTCGACACCAAAGCTTGGCTGGGGCGCATCGTGCCGCTCACGCTGGGCTTGGGCGCCGGACAGTTCATGTTGAGCGCGGACATGATCGCGGCGCGAGCCATCCTGCCCGAGGTGGACTCCGGCCCTTACGGCGCGGCCGGGATGATCGGGCGCGGGCTGGTGGTTTTCACCGGGCCACTGGCTGCGGTAATGTTTCCCAAGCTCGTGCGCGAAGCGGCAGGAACGAAATCGAGAGTGCTTTTTCAGGCGTTCCTCGGCACGGCCGTCCTCGGAGTGTTAGCCGGAGTCGGATGCACGCTTGCCACCTGGCTGCTCCCGGACATCGTCGACCGCTTCCCTGCGTTGGCAGCAAAGAAAAAAATACTCACCGAGATCACGCCTATGATTCCGTATTTCGTTTGGAGCATGTTGCCGCTGGCGTTGGCGAATGTTTTCGTGGCGGCGCTGTTGGCCAAGGAGCGATACCGCGCGGTGCCTTGGCTGGTCGGGATCGCCTTGATCTACGGGCTGACGCTGGCTTGGCTGGCCAACACCGGCGAGACGCAGTCGCAGCAAACAATCATTCTCACCCTGGGCGGCTTCAACCTCGCGTTCCTCGGCGCGGCAGCGGCCCTGGCGAGACGCTACGCCCTATCGCCGGAGAGCCGGTAGGCTCTCAACGCTTCCAGCATCGCCTGCACGGAGGGGTAGCGAGCGCGTTTTTCCTTCTCGAGTGCCTTGCGGCAAATTGTTTCGAGTCCAGGCGGTATGTATCGATCGGGCGCTGCTTCGCTTGGCTTAGGCAGCGGTTGGTTGAGCAGGTTTTCGGCGACTTCCCTCGCCGTAGCCCCGGAGAGCAGTTGGCCAAGAGTGAGTATCTCGAACAAAATATTACCGAGGCTGAACACGTCCGCCCGCCCATCGATCTGTACATCGCCTCGGGCCAACTCCGGCGCCATGTAAAGCGGCGTGCCGTAGCGCCGGCCGGCCGGCGTCAGCACCGGGTTAGCCTTGGTCGGGAACGCCTCAACGCCAACATCCGGCTCGCCCCAGACCTTGGCCAGCCCCCAGTCGAGAACGATGACTTCGCCGAAGCCTCCCACCAGAATGTTCGCCGGCTTGAGGTCTCGATGGATCACTCCATGATCATGCGCGTAGGCAACCGTTTGGCAAACTTGAATCAACGAATCCACCAGCACCGGCAACGGGAAAAACTGCGTCAACCGCTCGTCACCATCGCGCAGGCCGAGTAGGATATCGCGCAGATTGCGGCCGCGCACATGCTTCATGGTAAAAAACATGTCACCGTTGCGGTCTCGCCCCATTTCATAAACCGGCACCGTACCGGGGTGCTGCAGCTTAGCCGTCACCCGGGCCTCGCGCAGGAACCGCTGCGTCTCAACCTCCGATTGGCGCATCTCCGGGTGCAGCGTCTTGTAAACGACCTCACGATGAAGATTGACGTCGCGGCAAGTGAACAGCTTGGCCGTGCCGCCCTCGGCCATTAGCTTGAAATCGGTGTACTTCAGCGAACCGCTCTTCCAGTGAACCGGGAACACACTGTCCGTATCCGCCAAGCGCAACGACATCTCATGCAGTAACGCTGCATCGCCCTTTTTTACTTCCCGCTCGTCGCACATCTCGTGGCCAAGTGAACGTCCTCACCCGTCCAGCGTCGAGTTTTGTTTGTTTGTTGGCCTCGTTACGCTATGCTTGACCGACAGGTTCCCGCCGTGAGAAATATCGTCTACTTCGATCTCGAAACCATGCGCTCCGCCGATGACGTCGGCGGCTGGGGTCATATTGACAAAATGGGCATGAGTATCGGCGTCACTTACAGCACAGTCAACGGCCGGTACTCAATCTATGCGGAGTCGGAGGTGAACGACTTGATCGAGGAACTGCAGCGCGCCGACCTTGTCGTGGGTTTCAACCACATTCGATTCGACTACGAGGTGCTGCACGGCTACACGACGCTCGACCTGCGCCAACTCCCCTCACTCGACCTGATGGTGGACCTGCAGGAAATCCTCTCACACCGCCTTAAACTCGACTCGATCGCATCCGCCACTTTCGGCGCGGAGAAAACCGCCGACGGCCTGCAGGCTCTGAAATGGTTCAAGCAGGGCAAGCTGATGGAGATTGCCGAGTACTGCTGCTACGACGTGAAGATCACCAAAATGGTTCATGAGTTCGGTGCGCAAAACGGCTGCGTGTTTTATAATAACCGCTTCGGTAAACAACT
>DBNL01000140.1:0-3549 GCA_002299785.1 Verrucomicrobia bacterium UBA673 | reverse complement strand
CAGTAAATCGTCCTCGAGAAAGGAATCGATAAAATCGAGTACTCCTCGCTTCTTCACGCCGCCTTTCATCCGGCCTTAGGCCACTTTCTTACCCGCCGGGGAGAAGGAATTCAAAAATGAATGCGCTTGTTAAGCGTAGCTCGACAGCAAAGAGCGTGTTCCATAAAGTTCGTGGTGTACAACAAGTAATATGACGAAGAAAATTGTTTCCACTTCTGTCCGCAGTTGGTCGGCCAGCCTTCTCGGCTTGGCCTTGGCCTCCTCAGCATTCGCGGCCAAGCGGCCCAACATCATCATCGCCATGGCCGATGACATGGGGTGGAGTGATATTGGCTGTTATGGCGCAGAGATCGACACGCCCAATCTCAACACACTCGCTGAGGGCGGCTTACGATTCACCCAGTTTTACAACACCGGCCGCTGCTGCCCCACCCGTGCCACCTTGCTCTCCGGCACTTACGCGCACCAAGCCGGTATAGGCCACATGATGAGCAACCGCAACCTCCCCGGCTACCGGGGCGACTTGAACCAAAATGTCCGAACCATCGCCGAGGTGATGAAGACCGCCGGCTACGCGACCTACATGGCCGGCAAATGGCACGTCACCCCCAAGATTCAACCCGGCGGCCCGAGGAATAATTGGCCGCGGCAACGGGGGTTCGATCGCTTTTACGGTACCATACACGGCGCCGGCAGTTTTTTTGATCCAAATTCGCTCACACGAGAAAACACGCAGGTCTCTCCGCTGACCGATGAGGGATATCGCCCCAAGGGAACCTATTATTACACCGACGCTATCAGCGACCACGCCGCCCGCTACATCCGCGAGCACGACGGCAACGAGCCCTTTTTCATTTACGTCGCCTACACTGCGCCGCACTGGCCGATGCACGCATTGCCAGAAGATATCGCCAAGTACAAGGGCAAGTATGACGACGGTTGGGACGCCATGCGCAAGGCGCGTTACGAGCGGCAGCTCAAGATGGGACTCGTCGATCCAAAGTGGAAGATGACGCCGCGCGATGGCAATGCACCAAAGTGGGCCGATGCCAAAAACAAGGAGTGGGAATTGCGCCTGATGGAAACCTACGCCGCGATGGTCGACCGACTTGACCAGGGTGTGGGGCGGGTCGTCACCGCGCTCAAAGAAACCGGCCAGTACGACAATACGCTGATCCTGTTCCTTGCTGACAACGGAGGTTGCGCTGAGGGCATGGGCCGCCGCGAGGGCATCCAGTACAAGGACAAAGATCCCGAGCAGCTCAAGCCAATGACCAAAGGTGAGCTGCAGCCCAACATGATCCCCAAGCGTACGCGCGACGGCCGAGTGGTGAAGCAGGGCACAGAAGTGATGACCGGCGGCCCGGACACCTACCACGGCTACGGCCTCGCCTGGGCAAACGCCAGCAACACGCCGTTCCGCGAGTACAAACATTGGGTACACGAAGGCGGCATCAGCTCGCCGCTTATAGCTCATTGGCCAAGCGGCATCGGCGAAAAGCGGCACGGCAAACTCGAAAGCCAGCCCGGACACCTAATCGATCTCATGGCCACCTGCGTTGACCTTGGCCAAGCTGCCTACCCGGAAAAAGTCGGCGACACGGCAATCGTCCCGATGCAGGGAACCTCGCTCGCCCCTGCGTTCAAGGGCAAAAAGATTGGGCGCAAAAAACCAATCTACTGGGAGCACGAGGGCAATCGGGCCATGCGTGACGGCAAATGGAAACTCGTCGCCAAGGGTGCGACAGGCCCTTGGGAATTGTACGACATCAAGGCTGACCGCACGGAGTTGAATAACCTGGCCGAAAAACAACCCAAACGCCTCAAGAGAATGGCAGACCGATGGGAAAGCTGGGCCATCGCCTCGTTGGCGAAGCCATGGCCTTGGGGTAAAAAGAAAAAATAGCCCAGTGCTATTCTCATCGACACTATAAACCGTAGTGGTTTTCTAAAAACAACCAACCTTGAACACCGCTCGCACGGCTTTGCGTATCGCTCTACGGCCTTGAACGGCACCCAAAGGAGTTTGTTCCGCGGCTCCAGATCGATCGATTTAACCTAAATCCCTCTATTGCCTTATGGTTTCCCAATAATCTGCGTAGATGCTAGCGGTGTAGTCAACCATATTTGACTCAGTAATCTTATGCCTGATAAGTGTCGCCGTCAGCCGTTGCTTTGCTAATACGTGAGAGTCAATTTTCAGCCCGTAAACAGTCACTTCTATCATTTTCATGGCCTTAGTTACTCGCAAACAGAAATCCCATAGTGGATTTGCTATTTCACAACTCCTGATGGTTCGCGCAACAAGCGTTTAACCAAGCAGACCAAATGCCGTGTGACACTGGCAGTCTGTCAAGAGCCGGAAACCCTGCTACAGCCATAGATGGCCTTGCCCAATGAGCAACCAAAACCAACTCCCTTTACGCAGCAGCAAATCGAAAAGCTCTCTACCGTGTCCCCACCAGAGTGGAAGTTGGCAATGCTCTTCGGATATTGTACCAAATCGCGGAATGGTGACATTGCCAAGATGACTTGGAATGCAGTGGACTTTGAGAAAGACACTATTCAAATAGTTCCAAAGGAAACCCGAAATATCAGGAAGATGTTTCCCCGTTCAACCACAAATAAAGGGCAAGTCAGGATGACTTTGGAGTCCCCTATCCTTCCAACTCTGGTAAGAAAAAAACAAGAGGGAGACTCGGGCTTTCAAAAAAATTTACTTGGTAATTAATGGGGAAGTCCCGTATCGCCCCCAACACTACCGCAAGGGAGAAGGCAAAGGGCGAACCATGAAACGGTTTTCATGCCAATTTTAAAGGCGCAATTTCAACTCTTTGCTCGCGAAAAAGGGATTTGCAAGTGAGGTCAGGTAACAACTAACAGGACATAGTTCTGATGCCATGTAGCCGAAGTAACCTCGCCTCGAACTGGACAAGATCATGGAAGTGTGATTCCCCATTAGTAGAATTACCTGCTTTCAGCTTAAAACTCTTACCCAATCTTGCCACCGTGTTTGCATACGAATTAGTCAAACAAAGCCGTCCTCCATGTAAGGCACACTTCTAGACTTTTTGGTTCTTGGATTTGAATGGGATACCGTGCTGTTTTGAAATTAGGTTGGCAGTAATACGCCCGGATTCGTAGATTGTAGGCAGTCCACTCCCAGGATGAGTACCACCTCCTACAAGATAGCAATTATCTAGTTCTTCAAACTTATTCCGTGGTCTGAAATAAAGCATTTGCGTAAATGAATGAGCGAGGTTGAAGGTGGCTCCGAGTTGAATATTCATATCTTGCCATGTTTGAGGTGTGAAAATAATTTCCTCACGAATATGATCCTCAATGTCATTCATCCCTGCATGTTTCTCTAAGGTTTTTACGACCCGATTCCGCATGTTTTTTTCCTCTTTGCTCCAGTCAATTTCAGCCTTCTTATTTGGCACTGGGACAAGGACATAAACAGACGAATGGCCCTCGGGAGCGAGAGTCGAGTCCGTTACGCTGGCATTACGAACATAAAACGAGAGATCTTCTGACAGCACCTTGTTT
>DBNL01000091.1 GCA_002299785.1 Verrucomicrobia bacterium UBA673 | reverse complement strand
TTGCCATCACCGCGCTTGCCCTGCTCGCCACCGCGACGCTTGCGCTCCGCGGTTTTGTTACCGCCTTGACCGCGACGCTTGCGCTCCGCATTTTTGTCCTGGCCACTCGAACGGTCTTTTCCACGGCTGCTGATGGAACTACCAGACATGGCTTTGCGAAGTGCTGCTCGCTCATCCTCGTCGAGTTTGCCGTCCTTGTTCTTGTCGTAACGCTTCATCAACTCTTCGCGAGTCTGACGACTTCGACCGCTGTCGCCACGGCCTTCGCCCAATCGTTTTCTGAGCGCAGCCAATCTTTCCTTGCCCTGTGCCTCGGTTATTTTGCCGGCATTGACGGATTCCTTGATTTTGATGGCGGCAGCTGCGTAGCGTTCGCGCCCGCCGGAGTTCGGACGGGCCTTGTCGCTCTCGACACGGCCTTCGCCCATTCGTTTCCTGTACGCAGCCAATCTTTCCTTGCCCTGCGCCTCAGTGATCTTGCCAGCTTTGACGGCTTCTTTGATTCTCTTGGCTGCGGCTGCGTAGCCTTCGCGCCCGCCGGAGTTCGGACGGGCCTTGTCGCTCACCCTGTCGCTCTGGCGAGCACCCTGTGCCTTTCGGGCGGCACCTGCGGCTTTCCGTTCGACCTCGTTCAGTTTGCCGTCGCCGTCCTTGTCGAACCGTTTAATGAAGGCCGCACGTTGTGAAGACCGGTCGCTTTTCTTCGCGGCTTTCGCCTTGGCCGACTTGGCGTCGGTTGACTTTGCTTTCTCGGCCTGTAGCACGCCGAGGCTGCCTGTGAGCAGCGCGGCGGCTGCGAGGCTATTGATGATCTTGATTTTCATAATAGTTCTTTCGTTTTTTTGTTTATTAAGCCTGCCAATCGTTATCGGTGACTGGAGCATTAAACGCCAGCCATGCCAGAAAGTTACAAAAAGTCTCCAAATCGGTTCTTTTACGCATTGACGCCGCTTAGCCAAGCACACTTAATTGCGGCATGAAACAGCGGCTGGCCGGGTTTACCTTGATCGAATTGTTGGTGGTCATCGCCATCATTGCCATCCTGGCGGCCATGCTGCTGCCGGCCCTGGCCAAGGCAAAGGAGCAGGCCTCCAGCGCAGCCTGCCAGTCAAACCTCCGGCAGATCACGCTGGGTACGATCTACTACTGCGACGACCACGACGGCCGGATGCTGCAGGTGCTTGGCCCTTCCAAGCCGTACTGGTTTCACGCCATCGCGCCGTACCTCGGCGACAAGCGTTACGTCAAGGATCCGCAAGCCGCTTACAACGGCTCGATGAAAACGATAATTTGCCCGGCAGTAAAAACCCGATCGAAGGGAACCAAGGCCGGCCTGCCACGCGGCGACAACAAAACGAGCTGGGCGTACTGGTGGGGCAACTTCGGCAAGTCGTACGCCGAGGGGAGCTACACCATCAACTCGTTTATGCAGGATCCAAACGGCAGCTACTACGCACCAAAGACCAGTGATGAAAAAAAGAAATACTGGCAGCAGTTCTCCAACGCCACCTCCGAGGTTCCCATTTATGGCGATGGCAACTGGGTGGACTCGTGGCCTCGCTCCGACAACGCGCCCCCGCCGGACTATTCCGGCTCGCATTCCGACAACGGCATGCGCCGTTTCTTCGTCAATCGCCATCACTTCGCCATCAACGCAGGCTTCGCCGATGGTCATGTGGCCAAAGTCACGCTGCGCGGCTTGTGGGATCAAACCTGGCACCGGGGCTACGCCCTAAACCGCGAACCCAAAATGCCCCGCCGCTAAATCGCCCCGTGTTCCCGGTTACACTTCGCCACATGAAACCGACAGCTGTCATTCTTGGAATCGCTTTTGCAAGTGCGCTTGGCCAGGCGCATTCGGATAGTTGGAACCAGTTCCGGGGCCCGAACGGCTCCGGCGTGGCGAAGGACAGCAGGCCTCCAGTCAAACTCGACGACGCCCAACTGGCTTGGAAGGCGGCTCTGCCACTCGGCCTGTCATCGCCCGTGCTTTCGGGTAAGCGCATTTTCCTCACCGGCTTGGCCAAGGGCAGGCTCGTCACCATCGCAATCAACAAAGCCGAAGGCAAAATCGCCTGGCAAAACCAAGCGCCGAAGGTCGAACTCGAAAAGGTTCACAAGGCCAGCCACCCTGCTGTCCCCTCAATGCTCGTTGATGATGATCGAGTGTTTGCTTACTTCGGCTCATACGGACTGATCTGCTACAACCTCGACGGCAGGGAACTTTGGAAAAAACCGATCCCCACGCCAAAGACACTTTACGGCATGTCCACCTCCCCTATCGTCCACGGCGAACATCTCATCATGGTTTTGGACAATGACACGAATCTCCCCGGCAGCCAATTGAGCCAGTCTAAAGTCGTCGCCTACGACAAAACCAACGGCGATGTTGCCTGGGAAATTCCCCGACCATTTCATCGCAGCGGTTGGTCCACTCCGATGATTTGGAAACATGACCGCGGCACCGAACTCATCGTACTGGGCAACAGCCGCGTGAGCGGTTACGACATGAAAACAGGTGCACAGAAATGGTTTGTCCCGGGCTTCTCCCGTGAAACCATTTCAACACCGGTCGCCGGCAATAACGTTCTTTACGTATCCTCCTCGAAACTCGGAGGTGGTGCGGATATCAAGCCCGATCCGTTGCCGTTTTGGGAGGCTGTCATTCGTTTCGATCAGAATGGCGACGGAAAAATTGAACGAAAGGAAATGACCGGTCACTTCACTTTCCCCATCCGGCCTGAACTGCCACCCGGCCATCCAGGTTTCGGCATCCCACTGCCCAAAGACAAACGCAGGCGACAGGAACGTCTTGAGGGAATCTTCCGCGGCACCGACCGCAACCGGGACACGTTTTGGACCAAGGAGGAATTCATGTCGAATATGCGCGGCGGCCGCGGCAAGCCGTTGCTCATCGCCATACGCCCCGGGGGCCAGGGCGACGTCACCGATACGCATCTAAAGTGGGAACTCAATCGTAGCATCCCTGAAATCCCTTCGCCACTCCTGTACGATAATCTCATTTACATGGTACGAAACGGTGGCCTTCTCGCAGCGGTCGATGCCACCAACGGAAAGCTGATCTACCGCGAACG
>DBNL01000090.1:12571-15756 GCA_002299785.1 Verrucomicrobia bacterium UBA673 | reverse complement strand
CAAGCGTCGCGCGCCTGATGAGCGTGCGCCTGGCCGCGGCCGGCGACGGCACGAGCTGCCAGTCGCGGAGTCTGGCCAGAATGAAGTGGTCGATCGCATTGAGCGGCCAGCCGCCAGCCCGCGCTTGGCCAAGCGGAAGGCTAGGACGCTTAGCCGGGATGAAGGCCCAGTGGTTTTGCCACTTAGCACCCTGCTCTATCCAACGCCGGACCAACTCCTTCTCGCTGTCTGTGAGAGCACGGCCGGAGTCGGGCGGCGGCATGATTTCATCCGCGTCGTCGGTGGTGATGCGGCGGTAAACCTCGCTCTCGCTTGGCTTGCCGTCGACGAACGGGCGCACACCATCCTCGTGACGAAATGCGTCGGCTTCGGTGTCGAGCCGTAACTTGGCCTTGCGCTGGTTAGCGTCCGGCCCGTGGCATTGGTAACAATTGTCGGAGAGGATCGGGCGGATGTCGCGGTTGAACTCAACGAGTCCGACTTCAACGGCATGGGCTGGGTTACAAACGAACAGAAAAAGGCCGGCAAGAAAGGTTGCCACGGCCAACGAGCGCCGGGCCGGTTGGCATTGCCATCGCGTCACGGTTTAACGCTCAGGGAGTTGGTGGCTGACGTCTTGACCGGTGCGGGTGGCAGGTCATTTATTTCCAACTCGAGCATCCCCCTCGATGGCTTGTACTCGGCTGCCGGCAGGTCGTTGACCCAGTCGCCGCTTCTGAGTGCCTCTCGCTGGTCATTTTTGGCATCGACCACCAGCAAGACCGACGCAGCAATCAGGATCAGTACGATCACAGGCAGCCAGATGCTCCAGTTGACGCGCGTCAGGAAAAGCGTGAGTTGATATACGAATCCTTTTTTGCCCGGAGACAGCGCGGGGTCGCTGGCCAGCGCATCCGTGCCCCCAAGCTCGTGGTTGAGCTGAACGACTACCGGAGCCGAGTCGATCTTAAGAACTCGGCAGTAGGAACGGACGAACCCCCGCACGAACACCGGGGCATCGAACTTGTCGAAATCCCCCTCCTCTAGGGCCAGCACGTGGTTGGTGCGGATTTTAAGCTCGCCACCAATGTCCTGGAGCGACTTGCCCTGCTCCTCGCGGGCGGTCCTCAATTGGTCTCCAACGGATGGCATCCTGCCCGTTTACTAACGCGAAAAGCCTCCATGCACAATCACGAAAAAGCGGTTTTTACCCGCGCTTGGCCAAGCGCCTGGCGAGGAGGAATTGCGTTTGATGCGATTGACCGGCTTGTTATTGTTTTTCGAGCACTGAACTAATTTAATTCATGACACCCGACCAGATTGCCGTTATTGGACTGATTCTCGTTATGTTCGCCCTTTTTGCATGGAACAAGTGGCGCTACGACGTAGTGGCAGTCATCGCGCTAGTAGCGTTGGTGGCGCTGGACGCGATCCTCGGGGGTGAAACGTCCAAACTGGTCGAGGAGCCCAAGCGGGTGCTGGAGGGGTTCGGGCATCCGGCGGTGGTGACCGTGGCGGCGGTGCTGATCATCAGCCGGGCGCTGCGCAACTCCGGCGTGGTGGACCAAATCTCGCGCAGCGTGATGCCGTTCACGAAAAACCAGATCCCGCATATCCTTAGCCTCTCGCTGGTGGTCATGGTTTTGTCCGCCTTCATGAACAACGTCGGCGCGCTCGCGCTCATGCTACCGGTCGCGATGAAGACGGCGGTCGACCGCCAGCGCTCGCCCACCATCCTGCTGTTGCCGATGGCGTTTGCCAGCATCCTCGGCGGCATGATGACGATGATCGGCACACCGCCGAACATCATCATTGCCAACCTGCGTGCGGAGCTCACCGACGAGCCGGCGTTTGGCTTGTTTGATTTTTCGCCGGTCGGCGGCTTGGTGGCGATTGCCGGTCTACTGTTTATCGTGCTCGTCGGTTGGCGGCTGATCCCCGCCAAGTCTCACAAGAAACCTGGCATGGAATCGCTGTTCCAAATCGACGATTACATCACCGAGATCAGGACCCCGGACGGTTGCAAATGGATCGGCAAAACGGTGACCGAAGTAGAGAAACTCGTCGGCGAAAAAATGACCCTCTTCGGATTCATCCGAAAGGACAACAAGGTTCTGCCACCTAACCCGGACGGCATCATACAGGAGGGCTGCCGGTACGTGGTCAAGGCCGACCCGGTGGAGTTGCAAGTGTTGATCGAGGAACACGGCTTGCATTTGTCCACCGAGATGAGGCATCGCATCGACAGCCTGAAGGGGGAGAACACCGGCTTCACCGAGGCCATCGTCACAGCCGGCTCGCCGCTGCTGGGGCGCACCCGGACGTACCTCCGGCGTCACAGTGGCAATACGATGACGCTCATGGCTGTGGCGCGTCAAAACAAGCCTATCCGCAAGCAGCTCAAGGAGGTGGTATTTCGTGTCGGCGACGTTTTACTGCTGCACGGCAAAACCCCAGAGATGGATGACACCATCACCGATCTCAGTCTGCTGCCCTTGGCCGAGCGGGAGCTAAAGGTGGGTACGTTCTCACGAATTGGTTTGTCAGTGGCGATATTTGCAGGAGCCATCGGTTTGAGTATGACCGGGTTCCCAATGACCATTGCCTTCTTGGGTGCTGTGCTAGCCTATATTCTTTGCGGGATTTTGCCGCTCCGAGATATTTACCGGGAAGTGGAATGGCCAATCATCGTCCTCCTAGGCGCGATGATTCCTGTCAGCCAAGCGTTTCAAACGACCGGCTGCACCGAGCTGATCGCCGAGTCGATCAAGGATCTAACCGGCGCCCTGCCGTCGTGGTCGATGATCACGTTGGTCATGATCGTGACCATGTGCCTCTCCGACATCATCAACAACGCCGCCACGGCGTTCATCATGGCCCCGATCGCGGTCGGTATCTCCGGCACGCTTGGCCTGCAGCCCGACCCGTTTTTAATGGCGGTGGCGGTGGGAGCATCATGCGCGTTCCTAACCCCCATCGGGCACCAGTGCAACGCCATGATTTTGGGACCGGGTGGTTACCGTTTCGGCGACTACTGGCGTGTTGGCTTGCCGCTGGAAATCGTCATAGCCATTCTAGGCACACCACTCATCATCCAGTTCTGGCCCTTGTAGAAACAAGATGTCACTAAAATGAAAGACTCAAACTCACTAAAGCCCGGAGGAGGTAGACCTCGGAAATTCACGCTCATTGAGTCGCTGATGCCA
>DBNL01000090.1:12416-12542 GCA_002299785.1 Verrucomicrobia bacterium UBA673 | reverse complement strand
TTGGCCTGCAGCCCGACCCGTTTTTGATGGCGGTGGCAGTGGGGGCGTCGTGCGCGTTCCTGACCCCCATCGGCCACCAATGCAACGCCATGATTTTGGGGCCGGGTGGTTACCGTTTCGGCGACT
>DBNL01000090.1:0-12241 GCA_002299785.1 Verrucomicrobia bacterium UBA673 | reverse complement strand
GATGCCAAGGTATACAACTCGTGGACTCATATTTCTAATTGGCTGAAGTGTCAGCGGCTTCGCATTGACCAGCCCAAAGCGGTGTGCTGATAAACCAGATAATCGTGCCAGCGAGCGTCGTCCACTTCACGGCGGCGTGATCGATCGTGCCAAAGAAGTAAAGGAAGCTGGGAACAAGACTCGCCACGAGTGCGAGAAACGAGATTATTTTTGCCAAGTTTTTCATGTTGAGTTTTCGGTAGTTGTTCTAGGCGGAACTGGTTTTTGGGTAAGTTTGCTCAACGCCAGATAAATCACGCCGCACGCAATCCAAGCGGGGATCACGGCATACGCAGCAAAGATGCCCTTCGCGAAAATCAGGTATAGGCCAATGGACACCGGAAGCAGCCAGGCGACGAGTGCCACGAGGTTCACCGACGAACCCACTCGCACGGCGTAGTCGTCTCGCAGACCGATTTTCTTCATCAAATAATAGTCCACAAAAACAATCGCGCCCATTGGACCGAGGATTGTGCCATACGTCCCGACAAAACCGAGCAACTGGGCGGACAGATTCGGGAACGCTCCGGCTATGGTGGCTACCGCACCGGCCATGAGCGTCATCGTTTTTCGGGAGCAGTTGGGCATCACGCCCTGAAACGCCAGCCCGGCGCGGTAGATCGTGGGGTTGGCTGTCGTCCAGCCGGCGATCACCACACAGATGATGCCGGTCCAGCCCAGCGCGCCCCAGGCAAGAGCGCCAGGGTTGGCAGAGTGATCCTGCGACAACTTGATCTGCGCTGCCAGCAGCAGTGCCGCACAGATCCACCCCATGTAATGGCCGAGAAACATTCCGATCGAAGGTGCCCAACCTGATGATGCATTGCGCGCAAAGCGAAAGATCGACAGGTCAGCCATGCCGAAGTGCATCGCGCCGTTGCACAGCCACGCGAACGCGACAATTTGCCAAAACGGAAACGCCTGGACGCCTTCCTTTTCCTGCACAAACGCGATGGCGTCGCTCCAGTATTTGCCTTCGCTCAGCGCGGCGAAACTGGTCGCCTCCATTTGCACCAGCGAGACAACCCCGCAGGCGGCGAAGATGGCGATCATCCATGGCGCCGCGATGTTCGCCACGCGAGCCACAGCTTGATAACCGGCCGCCGCCACCACTGCGATGATGACACCGACCACCACAACCAAACCTGTAAAGGAAGGAGCGCCAAAACCGAACGTCGCCTCCGGCACCGTATAGTGGATGTTGAACGGTACACCGACCGCGCTGGCCGACACCGTGATCATCGCGCCGGCGAGAAAACAAAATAGCAGACCGTTGACGACGTTGTAACATTTCGTGAGGGAGTCGCCCGCGATGCGCTCAAGCTGATAATACAGTGTGAGCCGTTTGCCGATGGCGATGGGAGTCACGAGATAGCGCCAGGTCAACACCGCGAGGATGTTCCCGAGCAACAGCCCAATGATTAAATCCTGAATGCTGGCGCCGGCTGCCAGAAACAGCGGGCCAATCATGAACTCCGTGCCTGCGGTGTGTTCGCCGGCGTACATGCCCCAAAACTTGCCTGCACCCAGTTGGGCTTTGGGCGGCACCGGTTCGCGCTCGTATTCGTTGACTTGCGTGAGTTGGTTGCCTGTAGTCATAACAGATCAAAAATTGATTGGGTTAAATACGCTTGGCCAAGATGTCTTCTTCATAACGACACACCTCCTGCATCCATTTCAGATCCGGCGGCACGCCCTGTTGCAGGCAGTGGTAGTGCCACACTGCTCCAAAGGGCATGAGCTTCATGTCCTCGAGCAATGCCAAACGCGCGGTAAAGTCGCCTGCCTGTTCCATTTGGCGGAGTGTGTCGATCGGCTCGAGCAGGGCGATGAGCAAGGCTTTGAGCAGGTTGCGCGTGCCGATGGCCCATGCGGCGACGCGATTGATGCTGGCGTCGAAATAGTCCAGCCCGAGATGGGTCCGCTCAAGGTAATCGTTGCGGACGAGTTCATGGGCGATGGCCTGCAACTCGTCGGTCATCGTCACCACGTGGTCGCTGTCCCAGCGCACGCCCCGGCTGACGTGCAGCATGAGCCGGTCCAGCCACTGCATCGCTGAACTGATCTTGTCTGAAATGACCTCGGTGGGATGAAAGTGGCCGGCATCAATGCAGAGCACCTTGCGGTTGGCGACAGCATAGCCGAAATAAAACTCGTGCGACCCGACGACATAGCTTTCCGAACCGATGCCGAACAACTTGGCCTCCACCGAGTCAAGAATGTGGTTGGCATCCAGCGGTTCGGCGAAAATGGTGTCGAGCGATTTGGCCAAGCGCTCCCTCGGGCCGTGCCGGTCAGCCGGTGTGTCCTTGTAGCCGTCCGGCACCCAGACGTTGGTGACGCACGGCGAGCCAAGTGCGCGTCCCATGGCCGCGCCGATGTGGCGGCAGACAATACCGTGATCGATCCAAAACTCGCGAATGCCCTTTTCGCTATGAGCGAGAGTAAACCCGTCGTCCGCTTTGGGATGTGAGAAAAAAGTGGGGTTAAAATCAAGGCCCAGTTGTTGCTCTTTTGCCCAGTCGATCCAGCTCTGAAAGTGACTTGGTTTCAGTGCATTACGCTCGACTGTTTTTCCTTCGGTCTCGGCGTAGGACGCATGCAAATTGAAGCGGTGTTTGCCCGGGATGAGAGAGAGTGCCTTGGCGGCATCGGATCGCAATTCGTCCGGCGTGCGGGCTTTGCCGGGGTAGTTGCCAGTGACGGCTAAGCCACCGCCGAGCGACTCGCCGAAAGGTTCAAAACCGCCCACATCGTCGCCTTGCCAGCAGTGGAGTGAAACGGGGATTTTGGAGAGCTTAGCCAAGGCCGAGTGGGTGTCCACGCCAAGCGCGGCGAACTGTTCCCGTGCCAAGGCGTAGGCCTTCTCTGATTGGGTGTCTTGCTTGCTCAAACCGAAGCGGACGTATCGGATACAGGCGCAGGTTGTCAAACTTAAATGCCCGCTTCCAGCACTAAACCGTCACCGGCTGCGCTAGTGAACCGAAGGGGGAGTGGTGAAACTGGACGGTGTTTTCCGATAGGCAGAAGGACTGATACCAACCAATTGTTGAAACAGCCGAGAGAAGTAGTTGCTATCCAAGATCCCCACTCTTTCAGCGACTTCGGTGATCGTGGAATTGCTCCGGAGAAGTTCCTTGCAGGCATTGCCGACGCGCAGCCGGTTGAGGAAATGGATTGGCGACATGGCGAACGTTTCCTGAAAACAGCGCTGGAGCGTTCGAATAGACATGCCGGCTATCTTGGCCAAGTCCTCCAGTTTTAAGTCGTCCGCGTAGTGGATCTCGATGTGCTGGAGCACCCGTGCCAGGCGGAGGAACGAGCGGGAGGTGGTCGTCTCTATCTCTGTGTAAACGCGTGATAGCTGACCGATAACCTGCATCAGCAGAGTAAGACAAATGAAGTGAAAACCATCCTTGCGATGGTACAACTCCTCCTGTAAATCTCTCACTAATTGGTTAACTTCCCGGTGTTTTTGAAGCGGCAGGTGAAGTCTTCCTTTGAATTTGTGGTGCGAGCGGAACGCCGGTTCTAATGTAAACAACGCACGGTATCCGGGGAATCTCATCAGGCCGGTGTTGGGAAGATTGAGGAGGGTTGTCTCGTAAACGATGTTGACAAGTTCAAGTCTATTGCACCCTGTGTAACCGTGAGCAACGCCGGGCGGGATCACAAACACATCCCCAGGGTGGATCGAGTATTCGTCTTCATCGGTCATGTGCCTGGCCGAGCCGGCCAACACTATCACCAGTTCCGTAAAGTCATGGGTGTGTAAGCCAAGATCGGGGTGATCTGTGAGCCAAATCACCGCCAGTGGAAATTCGTCTTCAATAAAAATATCCTCACGTTGCGCTGAAAAATGCCCGTGGTACGGTAGCGGAAACAAAGCCGTGGAATCATCCGTTGTTGAAAAAGTTTCCATTTGCGATTGCATGTCGTTTTTGTGCTAAAAATTGTCGCAATAATCAAGGTTTTTTGTTTGGAGAATGGCTATGGTTTTTAGCGTTCCATGACTCTTGAACTACAAAACGAAACTCAAAATCGAAAAATGAAAATACATAAAACCATCCTCGTTGCTGCAGGCCTGGCCTTGGCCGCCATCGCGACGAGCGCTCAGGAAGCTGAGCCCATCCCCGGCGTGGTGGGCACCGGCTTGGACGACAACGGTGAGCTGCTCGCAGCCGAGACGATTGACCCGCACTGGAAACTGGTCTCCAGCCCGGACGACGATTTCCCCGGGCCGGATGTGCTCACGCTCAAGCCCGGATTCCCGGTTGGCCCGTGGGTGGCCGAGGGGCCGGACTCAAAGTGGGTCGCCCCGCAATCCGACCAGGGCAAGGGCAACGCGCCGGGTGTTTACGTTTACCGGCTGGAGTTTGACCTGAACGGGTTCGATCCCGAGACCGCGAAGCTCGTTGGCCAATGGACGGCGGACGACACCGGGCCGGAGATCGTGCTCAACGGCGAGAGCACCGGCCTGAAAACATCCACCGGCTTCAACGCGCTGGGTGGCGATTTTGAGATCACCTCCGGCTTTGTCGCTGGCGTCAACACGATCGACTTCAAAGCCGAGAATGGCGGTGATGCCGCCAACCCGACCGGCATCCGTATCACGCTTAGCGGCACGGCCACTCCGCTGCCTGTTCAAAAAGTCAAATCCATTCCCGGCCTGTTCAATACTGGCGTGGACGACGATGGCAATCTACTGGAAGCTGAGACGCTCGATCCCCATTGGATATTGGAGTACAGCGATGACTTCGATTATGAGGGGCCGGACACTTTCACGCTCAAGCCCGGTTTCCCAGTTGGCCCGTGGGTGGAGGAAGGGCCTGATTCCCGGTGGATCGCACCCCACCCCGACCAGGGCACTGGAAACGCGCCGGGCGATTATCTGTATCGGATTACGTTCGACTTGTCCGAATTCGATCACGAGACGGCAACCATCACCGGCAAGTGGTCCTCGGATAACGGTGGCCCAGACGTACTGCTCAACGACGAAAGTACCGGCATTAAAACCACCAGCGGCTTCGGGGGATTCACCGAGTTCGAAATCACCTCCGGGTTTGTCGAGGGCATCAACACCGTTGACTTCAAAGTCAACAATGCGCCTCCGGATATCAACCCAACCGGTGTCCGGGTCGAGTTGAACGGCACCGCCAAGGAACTGCCGCCCAAGGGCACGCCGCCGAGCATCACCACCCAGCCGATCGCCACCACTGCACCGGAAGGCGACTCGGTTTACTTCTGGGCTGCAGCCGACGGCAGCCGCCCCCTTGCCTACCAGTGGCAGTTGAACGGACAGGACATTGCCGACGCCACCGGCTCCACGCTCATACTCGAGTCTATCGAGTCCAGCGCCGCCGGTCAATACACCCTCACTGTCACCAACGCCGCCGGGGAAGCGACCAGCCAGGCCGCCACGCTGTCCGTGCTTGAACGGGTACCGGGTATTTTCTCCACCGGCGTGGATGAAGATGGGGTGACGCTATTCGACGACGACATCGATTTGCACTACCGGATCATCGTCAACGCGGACGGCGACTCCGACGAGGCGATTGCCCAAGACTCGCAGGGCTTCCCGATTGGCTCCGGCCCGTGGCTGGCCAACAGCGAAACCTCTATTTGGATCGGGCCGCGCTTCGTGACGGACCAAGCCTCCGGCGGCGACTACACCTACCGGACCGAGTTTGACCTGAGCAACTTCGATCCGAGCCAGACCGTGCTGCTGGGCCAGTGGACCAGCGACAACGCGGGTCTGGACATCGTGCTCAACGGCAACAGCACCGGGAACACCACCCCCGGCAATTTCGGCCATTTGTTTGACTTCAAGCTCACTGGCGGATTCGTCTCCGGCGTCAACACGCTCGACTTCGTGCTGAACAACGCCGATCCCAACGGCGGCTACACCGGCCTGCGTGTGGAGAACCTCCGCGCCGGTTCCGTGGCCGTGCCGGACGGGACCGCGCCGAGCATCGCGGAGCTGACGACCTTGCCACCGACACATGAGGGCGGATCGGCCACGATCACCGTGCTGGTGGTGGGCAGTCCCACGTTGAAATACCAGTGGCTGCTCAACGGCAACGCGATCGCGGGCGCCACCGGACCGAAACTTGAGTTGAACGACATCCGTGAAAGTGCCGGCGGCGACTATCAGGTCGTTGTCAGCAATGACGCTGGCTCCGTGAAGAGCGACGTCTCCACGCTGGAGGTGTTAGCGGGTAGCGCGGATTTGGCCATCGAGCTGTTCAACGGCCTGGTCGTTGGCGGTATCGTGGGCAAGTCGTATCACGTCGAATACTCCGACGGAGACGGCTGGCAGAGCCTCTTTGAGGGGCCGCTCCCCAGCGATCCCTTTTTCTTGGCTGACCCCGAGTCGGCGGACAAACCCAACCGCGAGTACCGCGTTACCCCAGCGGAATGAGCCCAAACCTGAACCTTTAAAACAACAGAACAATGAAAAAACTGATTCAACTCACAAACAAAACAATCCGCTCCAGTTTTGCCCTGGCCTGCGTGGCGCTTGGCTGCGCCGCTTGGCCAAGCGCGCTGAATGCGGATCCCATCCCCACGCTTTACAACACCGGCGTGAACGATGACTACGAGCTGCTGGACGATCTCGCGCCCGACCCGCACTACAAGCTGGTGGTCAATCCGGACTCGGATGTCATTCATCCGTTTGTGGTCAAGAGCGACGAGTTCCCCATCCCACCCTGGCTGGCCAATGGTCCTGACTCCAAGTGGCTCGCGGTCCGCGAGGGCGAGAACGCCAACGGCATAAATGGTAATTACACCTACCGAACTTCGTTCGACCTGACCGGGTTTGACCTGGAGACGGTGTATATCGACATGGGCTGGTCGACGGACGACGCCGGTGTCAACGTGCTGCTCAACGGCGAGCCGATGCGCGACATCGATGACAACCCGATGACCATCGGCGGCACCGGGTTCGGCGGCTGGGCCTACCACACGATCGAGAGTGACCAGCGCTTCATCGCCGGCATCAACACGCTCGACTTCCTCGTGCTCAACGGTGGAACCCAAGTCAACCCCACCGGCCTGCGGGTCGAGTTCGACACCGACGCCGATCCGCTGGACGCTGACGAGAAGCCGATGGTTCGGACCCTGTTCGCTGTCCAGGGCGACAACTTCGTGGACACCATCCCGGATCTCTGGCAGGTGATTCAGGATGAACCTACCGTTTATCCGGAGACTGTCACCGTGCGCGCCGGGCAGCAGATGTCGTTCATGGTCACCGCCTCGGCGACGGATGCCTCCTACGAATGGCAGCGCGATGGCAACGCCATTGCCGGGGTCAACGGCCCGATACTAACCTTAATCGAGACCGAGACCGACCAGTCCGGCACCTACACCGTGAAGGTGAGCAACGGAGGGGGATCAGCCACCAGTGGGGCGGTCACACTGACCGTGTTGCCGACCGTCGAACTGGATGTGGGCCGCTATGCCCGCATTCACGTCAACGGCATCGCAGGACGCACCTATCGGCTGGAGAGCGCCCTGTCTGCCGGCCAGGCGTTCAGTGCCGGTCAAGAGATCACCCTATCCGCCGAGGGCGCAGGCTCACTGATCGAGCCCTTGGCCAAGCCCTCGGAGTTGTTTCGGGTCAAAATGCTTCCATAAAGAGAGAGAGCAGCTTAATGGGTAACACACCAACAACCCGAAGCCCGAGCTCGGCGCCCATGGCGTCGGGTTTTCGGGTATCGCTTGGCTTCACACTGATCGAGTTGCTGGTGGTGATCGCGATCATCGCCATCCTGGCTGGACTGCTGTTGCCGGCCTTGGCCAAGGCCAAGACCAAGGCGCACGCGATTCTCTGTGTCAGCAACCAGAAACAACTCCAGGTTTGCTGGCAGATGTACACGCTGGATTTCGACGACAAGCTGGTGCTGAACGCCTCCGGGATGAACCGCTCGAGTTGGGTGGCCGGTTGGCTTCAAAACGCCCAGGACGCCACCAACGTCAACCTCATCAAAGCCCCCATCGGCAAGTTATGGAACTACAACCAGTCGCTTGGCATTTACAAGTGCCCCGCCGACCCCAGCACCGTGCGAATCATGGGCAAAATCTACCCGCGCACGCGCAGTATCTCGATGAATGGCAACATGAACGGCGATGTCAAATGGTCTTCCGGCCCCAACATGCGCGCCCAGTTTTGGTGGTACAAAAAACTTGGAGAGATCACCAACCCGTCCGGCCAGTTCGTCTTCATCGATGAGCGCAAGGAGACGATTGACGACGGCTACCTGTTGGTTTTTTTGGGGACAACGCTCGGCAACAAACCGACACAGTGGGGCAACCTGCCGGCCATCTACCACAACGAGGCTGCCGGCCTCTCCTTCGCCGACGGTCATGCGGAGATCCGCAAGTGGCAGGATGCAGCCACCAAGAAACCGGGTGTCGGGGGAGTCCGGCTCGCGCCACGGGACGTGCCGTGGATCCAGGAACGCGCCTCAAAATCAAAACGCCGCAGCAGGTAAAAATTATTCGACATTTCAGCATTGATTATCCTACGAGATCGAGCAAATAATCAACTCCTTAAGATAAACGAAAGCTTTTGCCCAATATAATTAACTCTACCATATGAATGACTTAAACTCACTAAAGTCCAAAGGAGACAGACTTCGGGGATTCACCCTTATTGAGTTGCTGGTGGTCATCGCCATCATTGCCATCCTCGCGGCCATGCTCCTGCCAGCCTTGGCCAAGGCCAAGTCGCAGGCCATTTCCACACAGTGCAAAAACAACCTCAAGCAAATGGGCTTGGCCACCGCGCTCTATGTCATGGACAATGACGACAAGCTCCCGTTCGCCTGGGCCATCCGGCACGACGCGAACATCAACAACTTCCAGAACCTGCTGGTGTCGTATGTCCTGCGGAACAAGTTCAAGGCCGGGGGGGGAACCGAAGACAGCGACTTTGCCAAAAACGTTTACCGCTGCCCCACACGCATCAAAGAGCGTCGCACCGGAGGGAACCCGTGGAAGATCAGTTACGGGATGAACCAGTACAACAATCTAGGTTTTCCTAATAATCCCAGATACCCAACCCCACCCGGCCAACCGCCACATCCCGAGACCGCGAAGCTCACCTCCGTGCGTGAGCCGTCCACCACGTTTTTGATCTCCGACATCTCCTACGAGTTGAACCATCCTGCCGTGACCTACTTAACCAAGAACAGCAGCGGCCATTATCATGTCGGATACAAGCACAACATGGATCACCCCGCTGGTGCCGCCAATATCGCCTTCATGGACTCGCACGTGGAGTCGCTAAAGAAAGACAACATTGACAACATCATTATGGACTTTAAGAAAAAAAGCCGCCGCAGATAAACACTCAACTTGTAATCGTGAATAATTTAATTCCCCTCAGTAACTTGACTATCAATAAACAGAACCACTCCAAAAACAAAATGAAACAAAAAAACACACGAACCAACACGATGAACCGCGCACTCATGATTGCGGTCTTGGCGTTGTGGTCGCTCCTCGGCGGCACGGCTTTTGCACAGGAACAGGTGCTCATCTTTCAAGACACCTTTGATGTTTCAGAGACAGAAACCACCGATCTTGGCTTTGAGAACGTTGAAAGGCAGAGCGGCTTGCTGGGCGCAACCACTTATTCAGACCCGAATGATTATCTGACCATTATCAACTCGGATTGGGCTCCCGGCAAGTTGAGCTTGTTCCCGGAGCCGGGCAGCGATTGGATTTCGGTTTCCCCGGATCACAACTTCGCCTTCGGCAGTCCGTTCACCATCGAGTTCGAGGTTGATGCCGGCGTCGATGACGAAGACAACGCCTCTGGCGACTGGGCTGCAATCGTATTTGGGGCCACATCGAAAAACTCGTGGGTCATCAGTGCCGACGGCTTCGGCATCCTGTTCCGCAACAACGGAGATATCCAGGTTTTTGACGGCGGCACAAGCATCTACGAGGGCAACGGTGGGTTCGCCGACGGCATTCCGAAAGATGACCTCGATGTTCGCATCGAGGTAGAGGTGGGCAGCTTTGACGGCGCATCGCCAGCCACAATTCGCATGTTCATCAACGGAGAGGCCACTGTTATTGCGGCGGGGGAAGCCAAGGAATACGTCAAGCCCGCCGGGTTCCAGGCTAACTTTATCACGCTGCTGGGCGGCGCATTTGGCGGCAACATATGGCAACATACGTTTGATAACTTGAAAGTCTCGGCCGCCCCTCCCATTGCCGTGTCTCCGACCCGGTTTAACGCCATCGTCGGGGACACAACAGACGACGTGACAATCTCGGTGCCCAAGTCGCTTATTGAGGCAAGTGTAGTTGAGGTCACCGCGCAAAGCATGACTCCGGAAATAGTCGAGATCGATGGAGCGGGAGACGACGGCAAGTTGGTGTTGTCTTTTGCCGATGCCAATCAGGCCGATGGCACGTTCAAGATCAACGTGGTCGGCGGCGGAGTTGGCAGGGTGCAACTCTCGAGTGAGCAGGCCGGGTTTCAGGCCAGAATCGTCACGGTGATGGCGGCCAACGGTTTCGGTGTAGAGGAGGTCGTTTTTTTAGACACCTTCGAAACCTCGTTCGAGGATTGGGACATCAACTACGAGAACGATGAGGGCCGCCAAACCGGCACGGCCGGAGTTCTTGATTATGTTGAATCGGAAGCATCGGCCGCGGGTGGTGCTGCCGATGAGTTCACAGTAGTGAATCCAGATTGGGAAGAGGGCAAACTTTACATCGCGGGACAGAACGTATCGCCCGATTACAATTTCATCGATGGGCCTAAATTTGAAATTTCGTTCAAAGTACATCCTGGATCAAATAACGATTTTTACGACTCACCGGACTGGGCCGCTGTCGTGTTTGGTGCGACGGAGAAGAACAAGTTTGTCAATGCATCCGACGGTTTCGGTATCCTGTTCCGCAACGATGGGCGAGTGCAGGTTTTCGACGGAACCGTAGCAATATACGGAAGCCCGGAGATCGGCACGCTGCCCGAGGGTGAACTAGATGTACGGATCACATCCAGCTCAATCAATTTTGCAGGCGCGCCTGCTACTATCCGCATGTGGATTAACGGGGAGGAATCGCCGCTCACTGGCTCGTCAATGGAGTACACAAAGCAGGGTGGTTTCCATGCGAACAACATCTCGCTGGTTGGCTACGGCGCTGAGCTCGAACACACGTTCGACGACTTTGAGGTTGTCGCTCACGCCTGTGTCTCGGCAACAGTGGTCAACGCCGACCTTGGTCCCGGCGACGACGCCACGCAAATCACTGTCAAGGTGCCAGTTGGCCTGATTGAGAACGGAGACGCCGTCGTCACGCTGACCAGCAGCGACCCAAGCGTAGCAATCCCCGATGACAACGCCGACGGCGTGATAACGCTTACTTTTGCAAAGGGAGGACCAAACACCAAGACGGTTGAGGTGGCGGTGCTTGGCAGCGGTCAAGCGGCGTTCAGCTTGTCGGTTGACTCGGGTGTCTGTATTGGCGACCCGGTCTTTTTGATCAAGCGCTCAGCTTTCGTGGTGAATCCGAGTTTTGAGGCACACCCTCCTGCTGCTGCTTGGCCACACTATGGCCCGGTCGAGGGTTGGCCTGGTGCCAGTGGCGTGAACATCGGCGGGCCGTTCAATGACAACGGCATCACGCCGGACCGCAATCAGATCGGCTTCGCCCAAGGTTCCCGAGCGGTAACCCAGACAATCACAGGGCTGAACCCCGAAAAACAGTACTGGCTGCAATTCCACTACAATCGGCGGGCTTGCTGCGGCGATTCTACCATCGACTTGATCGTTGAAATTGATGGTGAGGAGTTCGCGCGCCACGAGTCGATAAAGGCGGTGGGCAATGCGGGCTATCATAGCAAAACAGTCGTTTTCACCCCAGAAAGCGACACCGCTACGGTGGTGTTGCGGGGCGAGGCTGCGGGCGACGCTACGATGGTCTACGACGCCGTTTCCATTGTCCAGCGTGACGAGGGCAACGTCATCGTGATGAACCCCAGCTTCGAGGCAAGCGGCACGCCTCCCTGGCCCGGCTACATTCAGCCCAAGCCGATTGCCGGCTGGGTAGGTGCTGGTAATTATGGCATCAACTTCAACGGGCCAGGTCCGTTCGCCAACAACGGCAAGGCGGAGGATCAGGATTTAGTCGCCTTTTTGCAGGGGGGAAGCTCGCTGAGCCAGATGATCTCCGGCCT
>DBNL01000133.1:9504-9942 GCA_002299785.1 Verrucomicrobia bacterium UBA673 | reverse complement strand
TCCACCCCAAAGGGAGGGTTCTTGTAGTACCCAACCCACTCAATCGTACCCCAGTAAAGTATCGCAGTGCCAATGCCAGTGGAGAACAACATGGCTATCCAGCTTAATGTTGAATGTTCAGGGCGCTCATTTAATGGTCCAAGGGTTATAGGCCCGAATGGTCCAAGTGCAATGAGCAGCAGGAAAAACATTACACCGATGCCGAACCAGATGTAGATCAATCCGGCTTTACCCGTAATAAAAGAGAATGTCTTTGTGATTACCTCTTGGCTGGCCTGTGGGGCTAGAAGCAACAATAGCGTGACAACAGCGACCACAATTCCCGTTGTAGTAAAAATAAACCAATCAATCTTAGGCTCTTCAGGTTCCATGTATATATTGCCGGTTTTAACTTCAAAACCTGGCCATGGTTTTGATGTAAGCAAACCGTAAAAAGTG
>DBNL01000133.1:4081-9122 GCA_002299785.1 Verrucomicrobia bacterium UBA673 | reverse complement strand
AGGATTGGCGATGGCCTCTTTGTTTTTCATCAATGGATTATTAAGCTAATACTTAAGCGCCTCATACACAGCCTTCCGAAACTCGGTCTGGGTCTTGCCATTGTAGGGATAAAGTCGGGCCATGAAGACGGCATAAAGTTTGTTCTTGGGATCGATCCAAAAATGAGTGGTATGGTATCCACCCCAGCCAAAAATGCCGTTGGGCGAATTGTGCCCCTCTTTTTTTGTGTCTTCCAAGAAGTAAAAGCCAAGCCCAAAGGCATAACCTTTGCGGGTGTCTCCATAGCCAGGTATACCCTTCAATTGATCGCTTAGCATTAGGTCGAGTGTCTTGGGCAATATGATCTGTTTACCGTTGGGCGCCTTCCCTCGATCGACCAGCATCTGACAGAAACGCCCATAGTCCTCAAGCGTCGAAACGAGTCCTTCCCCCCCAAGAAAGAGGGAGCTTTTGGGAGCATAATAAAGCTCATCCTCGGACGGTGTTCCCGGGCGGAATTTGCCTTTGAGTTTCACAAACAATGGTTGAAAGTGGCCACGATCCTGCTCGGTGAGATAAAAACGGGTGTGT
The DNA here is from genome assembly GCA_002299785.1 of Verrucomicrobia bacterium UBA673. Classification (GTDB taxonomy): domain Bacteria; phylum Verrucomicrobiota; class Verrucomicrobiia; order Limisphaerales; family UBA1096; genus UBA1096. The sequence goes on along the minus strand of DBNL01000133.1, from coordinate 8,551 downwards.
TCCATACCAAGTGGCTTGAAAATTTCCCTTTCCAAAAACTTGTCGAACGGTTGACCGGACAGAATCTCGATTGCCCGCCCCATAACGGCGGTACTAAGGCCATAGGTATGCTTTTTACCGGGCTGATGTTCGATCGGCTTGACCTCCAGCAGGTCGATCAACTCCGTCAAACTGTCTAGTTCCATGACCTCCTTCCAAGTGCCCTGTTGATCAAATGAGCCATCGTAACCGTCAATACCGGAGGAATGCCTTAGCAGATCACGATAGGTAATTTGATTTTTCAGCGACTCGGTTTTGCCGCCTTCAGTCTTAACTCTCAGTTTAGCCAGCTGCGGAATGATTCTTGAAACAGGGTCGTCCAGTTTGAATGCACCTCGCTCATGAAGAATCATTGCAGCCACGCTGGTGATCGGCTTGGACATTGACCAGATAGGAAACACGGTTTTTTCCGTAATCGGCCGATCACCATGAAATTTTGAATCAGCGGCGCGATGGTAAACCACTTTACCATCAATGGCCACAAGCGCTATGTTGGAAAGACAAACTTCATCGGTAATGAATTTTTTTTGCAATTCATGGATGGCATTTAGTTTGGCAGGATCAAAGCCAAACTTGGCGGGATCTTGATCGGTACGGAATGTCCCCTGTCCTGGTTCTACGTCGACGCCGTTGAATACAAATACCAACAAGTAAAACAGGAAATAACACCGATGCTTCATATTGAGTGCCAAAAAAATACCTCCTGACATCCAAACAAACGAAACAAATCGCAACTCCTGCTTGGCTAAGAGTCAAATCAATGCCTAAGATTTCGGCGCGAAAGCGCATCTTAATATTGGTGGGTTTCTGATCATGAGGTTACAGGGTATTTTTTTAACGTTGGCCTTCGGGCTGGTTTTAGCGCAGTCACAAACAGCAGATCGCGAAGCATTGTGGGGAGAGGTCGCTGAGGCGGAGAAGAAAGGACTGCCAAAGACAGCGGCAGCCAAGCTGCAACTGATTTACGACTCGGCACTACATGACGGCCGGCACGCCGAGGCGATCAAGGCCCTGGCCAAGCGTATCACGCACGAGGGCGCGGTGCAGGGCAACAAGCCCGAAGAGAAAATCACCCGCCTGCAGGCCGAACTCGAGAAGACCCCCGCCGAGGCCAAGCCGCTGCTGCAGACGATCCTCGGCCATTGGTACTGGCAATACTTCCGCGCGAACCGGTACCGTTTCCTGCAGCGAACCGCCACCGCGCAGCCGCTCGGCGACGATTTCACGACGTGGGATCTGCCACGGATTTATCATGAGATCGATCTGCACTTCACCAACGCCCTCGCAGATGGACGACTTAAGACAATCCCCACCACCGACTTCGCTGATCTGTTGACCAAGCCAACGTTGCCGGAGAAGTACCGACCGACGCTGTACGACTTCATCGCGCACGAGGCGCTTGGTTTTTACACGTCCGGCGAGGTCGCGGCAGCCAAGCCGGAAGATGCGTTTGTAGTGAGAGCAAGCGACCCGCTGCTTGACCCGCTGGATAAGTTTCTCGCTTGGGTACCGGAGACAACCGACACAGAGTCGCCCCAGTTCAAGGCTGTTCGATTGTATCAGGACGTGCTGCGGTTTCACCTGGACGACGCCGACTTGTCGGCGCTCAACGACACCGATATTTTGCGGCTGCTGCATGGCAAACGCATCGTCACCGGTGACGGCACGAACGAACGTTTTATCGAGACGATGCAGTCGCTGGTCGAGCGCGAGCCGGGGCCGCTCTCGGCCTGGGCGCGGTATCACTGGGCGCAGACGCTGCACGCCGACGGCGACTCTGTGGAGGCACGGCGCGTGGCGATCGCCGGGCGCGATACATTCCCCAAATCCCGGGGCGGAAACCATTGCCACAACCTCGTTGCACAGATTGAGGCAAAGTCGATTTCTGTCGCCACCGAGTCGGTCTGGAACGCACCGTGGCCGGAGCTTGCCGTCACGTACCGCAACATCACCGAGGCGCACTTCCGGCTCGTACCGGCCGACTGGAATAAACTGCGCAAAAAACAGTTCCGACTGTCGCAACAGGAGGACCGGCGTGCATTGCTCAAGCGCGAGCCGGTCAAGTCGTGGCGGCACGACCTGCCGCCGACCGCCGACTACAAGCAACGCACCGAGAATTTCACCGTGCCCAGCGACGTGAAGCCGGGGTTTTATTTTCTCATCTCCAGCGCGGACGCCGCGTTTTCCGAGAACGACAATCGCACAAATTATTCGACCGTGTGGATCAGCGACTTGTCGTTGGTAATCCGGTCGCGGGCGAACCGGCTCGAAGGCTACGTCGTAGAGGGCAACTCCGGCGAGCCGATAGCTGACGCCCAAGTGAACGCCTGGCTGCGGGATAACCGCGGCAAATACATGAAAAAAACGAACGCCACGGATGAGTCAGGGATGTTCACTTTTCAAAAATCCAAAAACCAATATTATGAATTTTTCCTCGTGCAACACAACGGACGGCAGGTCGGCACGACCGGACGAAATAATTACTGGGGCGGACAGATTAACGAACCCGAACCGCGGGAGTCGGTGATGTTTTTCACCGACCGCGCGATCTATCGGCCCGGCCAAACGCTTCAATTCAAGGGCATCGCCCTCGCGTGGAACCAGGCCAAGGACGATTACAAAGTCATTCCGAGACGCACGATGAGCGTCGTGCTGCGCGACCCAAATCGCGAGGAGGTCGAGCGGCTCGACGTCAAGACCAACGGCTACGGCTCGTTCTCCGGCAGCTTCACCGCACCGAAAAACAGGCTCACCGGCCGTTACCATGTCGCGACCGCCAAGGCGCCGCACGGGCAGGGCTACTTTCGCGTGGAGGAATACAAGCGACCCAAGTTTCTCGTCGAGTTGGGCAAGCCGGGGCAGTCGCCCAAGCTTGGCGAGACCGTCCGGCTCAACGGCAAGGCAACCGACTACACCGGCGCCCCGATCGGCTTGGCCAAGGGGAAGTTCAGCGTCATGCGGCAGGCGCGTTGGCCGGTCTGGTGGCGCTGGCATTACTGGGATGGCGGACCGATTCGGTCACAGCAGCGGCAGGTCGCGCACGGGACGTTCGAGACCCAGCCGAACGGCTCGTTCGTCATCGAGTTCGATGCCGTGCCGGACGCCGATGTTCCGGAAGAGAGTGAGCCAACTTTCATTTACCGCGTCGTCGCCGACATAACCGACGGCAGCGGAGAGACGCGCAGCGACACCACGAGTGTGCCGGTCGGCTACACCACCCTGCAGGCAACGATGACTGCGGTTGCGTGGCAAACGGTGGCCAAGCCGGTGGAATTGAACATTACAACCCAGTCGCTCGCCGGCGTGCCGGAGACGGCCAAGGGCACATTGACCGTCCACGCGCTCGAGCAACCGGAAGCAGTTAAGCGCGCTAGTCTGATCCACGCCCTCAAGCCGGAGGTCGATGGCGCCAACCCGGAGTCGTGGCCGCTTGGCCAAGCCGTCTCCACGCACGAAGTCGAGACCGACGCCAAGGGCTTGGCCAGGGTCGAGGCGAGGCTACCGGTCGGCGTGTATCGCGCGGTATTCGAGACAACCGATCGACTCGGCAAAACGGTCAAGGCAATCCACTCGCTGCAAGTGCTCGACCCGGCGGCCAAGCACCTGGCCATTCTCCTGCCTCAGTTGGTGCTCGCGGAGAAAAAAAGCCTCGAGCCGGGCGAGACGTTTCGGTTCCTTTGGGGAACCGGCTACGATGCGGGCCGCGCCTGCATCGAGGTCGAGCATCGGCACAAGGTCACGCAGCGATTCTGGACCGCGCCCGGACGCACGCAGCGGCTGCTAGAGGTGCCGGTCACTGAAGCGATGCGCGGCGGGTTCAGTGTTCACGTGACGCAGGTTCGCGAGAACCGAATGCTGCAACGCACGCACCATGTCACCGTGCCGTGGTCGAACATGAAATTCAACGTGAAGTGGGAGCGCTTCGTCTCCAAGCTCCGTCCAGGACAGGAGGAAACTTGGACGGCGACGATCACCGGCCACGATGCCGAGCACGCGGTCGCCGAGATGGTGGCCACGCTTTACGACGCCTCGCTCGACGCCTTCGCGCCACACCACTGGCAGCGGCATTTCAGCATCTATCGCTACGACTACTCGAGCGCCCAGTTCAGTTTCGCCAACAACGGGACAAGCCTCAACAGCCTGCTCGGCGGTTGGAAACGCAAAACCGTCAACATCCCACCGTATCTCTACCGGGCATTCCCTCCCGAGATCACTCGGTGGTACTCCAATCAAATTCGTGGCGTAAGTACTCGGCAGTACTCTGCCGAAGGTGCCAGATTGGGAATGAATAGCCGCCGCAATGAGGCCTTGTCTATCGCCCCTGGCAGCCCGGTTGCTGAAGCCGATTCTGCAATGGAGTCCGCTTTTCAAGTTCAGAAGAAAGCTTCTTTTGGGGCGCTTGAAGATAGTGCTGGAGCATTGGCAAAAGTG
>DBNL01000133.1:1137-3720 GCA_002299785.1 Verrucomicrobia bacterium UBA673 | reverse complement strand
CCTGATTCAACTGTTGTGCCTATCCGCAAAAACCTCAACGAGACTGCCTTCTTTTTTCCGCACCTGATCTCAAGTGAAGCCGGCGAGGTGAAGCTGAGTTTCACCATGCCGGAGGCGCTCACCGAGTGGAAACTGATGGCATTTGCGCACGACACCAAGACGCGCTCCGGCTTCATCGACGGCAAGGCGGTGACTTCGCTCGACCTGATGGTGCGACCAAACCCGCCACGATTCCTCCGCGAAGGCGATGCGCTGGAGTTCACCACACGCGTCATCAATACAGGCGAAACCGCGCGCGTCGGCAGCGTGAAACTTAACCTGCAAAACGCCGAGACCGAGGCATCCGTTAACGCGCTGCTCGGCAACACGTCGCCCGAACAGAAGTTCGCCATCCCCGCCGGCGAGTCGCGCAGCTTCTCGTGGCGCCTCACCGTGCCGGACGGCGCGCCGACGCTGGTGTATCAAGTGACCGCCTCGGCCAGCGACCAAGGGGATGGTGAGGAAAATTATCTGCCGGTGCTCTCGCGACGCATACTCGTCACCGAGTCGCTGCCGCTACCGATCCGCGACAAGGGCACAAGGAAATTTCGCTTCGAGAAACTGATTGCGTCCGGCGGGTCGGACACACTACAGCACCAGTCGCTCACCGTGCAGGTGGCCTCCAACCCGGCGTGGTACGCGGTGCTCGCCCTGCCCTATTTGATGGAGTACCCGCACGAGTGCACCGAGCAGACATTCAATCGACTTTACGCCAACACACTCGCGGCGCACATCGCCAAGTCCGATCCGCGCATCCGCCGCGTGTTCGATCTCTGGAAAGGCACCGACGCGCTCGACAGTCCACTCGAGAAAAACGAGGAACTCAAAAGCCTTCTGCTGCTCGAGACGCCGTGGGTGCGCCAGGCCAAGGACGAAAGCCAGGCGCGCCGCAACGTCGGTATTTTGTTCGACAAAAACCGGCTCGACTCAGAGACCAAGCGCCTGCTTAAGCAGCTTGGCCGCGCTCAAAACGACGACGGCGGCTGGCCGTGGATGCCCGGCGGGCGCAGTAACGACTACATCACACTTTACGTCACGACCGGCTTTGCGCGGCTGCGTCATCTCGGCGTCGAGGGCATGCCGGTCGTCCAGGCGGTCAAGGCGCTTGGCCGACTCGACGGCTGGATCAAGAAGCGCTACGACCGCATCGTCGAGAACAAGACGCTCGACGAAAACCATCTCAGCTCGACCGTCGCGCTCTACCTCTACTGCCGCAGTTTTTACCTGAAAGACCGACCCGTTGGCCAAGCACACAAAAAGGCATTCGACTATTTCGTCGGTCAGGCGAAAAAGCATTGGCTGAAGGTCGGCAGCCGCCAGTCGCAGGCGCACGTCGCGATCGCACTGCACCGACTGGGCGACAAGCAGGTGCCGGGCGATGTGATCAAGTCGATACTCCAGCACAGCGTGACCAACGAGGAGTTGGGAATGTTCTGGCGCGACACCGAGCATTCGTGGTGGTGGTACCGCGCTCCAATTGAGACACAGGCAATGATGATAGAGGCGTTCAACGAAATCACCGCCGACAAGGACGCCGTTCGCGAGTGCCAAATCTGGCTCATCAAACAAAAACAGACGCAGGCGTGGAAAACTACCAAGGCGACCGCCGACGCCGTATACTCGATCCTGCTCGGCGGCGACAACCTGCTCGCCTCGACCCGGCTCGTCGAGGTGTCGCTAGGCGGCGAGACTGTGAAGCCGGAGAAGGTCGAGGCCGGCACCGGGTTCTACCAGCACAAGTTCGGCCGCGGCGAGATCACGTCCGCGCTCGGCCAAGTGGAGTTGACCAAGCACGACCCCGGCGTCGCCTGGGGGAGTCTGCATTGGCAATACCTCGAGGACATGGCAAAGATGACGCCGCACGAGGCCACGCCGCTGAGCTTGGCCAAGGAGATTTACGTCCGCGAAAATACGAAGTCCGGCCAAGTGCTCAAGCCAATCGGGAGGGACCTCGCGCCGGGCGACGAACTCGTCGTGCGGCTGGTGTTACGAACCGACCGCGACATGGAATTCGTCCACATGAATGACCAGCGGGGCAGCGGCACGGAGCCGGTGAATGTGCTGTCCGGCTACCGTTATCGGGACGGCTTGGCCTACTACGAATCGACCCGCGACGCCTCAAGCCATTTCTTCATCGACTACCTGCCCAAGGGCACGTACGTGTTCGAGTATCCGGTGAAAGTATTCCATCGCGGCCGCTACCAATCCGGCATCGCGAATATCCAAAGCATGTACGCCCCGGAGTTCAACAGTCACAGCGCCAGCCAATGGCTGGAGGTAAAGTAGAGGGGAGGTGGTGGCTAAATTATACGCTTGGCCAAGCGTTAGCGGATGCCGCTGCCGATTCGGTCGCCGGGGCTGCTGACTTCTTCCTGCGCCGGTAGAGTGGCCGCCGGTTCGCTTCCCGAAAACATCAGGGCAATCCCTGCGATAATCACAACTGCGGTAATTGCTATCCAAACTTTTTTCATTGCAAAACTTACCTGCAAACTACTTCTCAATCTCCCAGCCTGCAAGCCTACATCTACCCCACTTTGCCAAGCA
>DBNL01000133.1:0-755 GCA_002299785.1 Verrucomicrobia bacterium UBA673 | reverse complement strand
CGAAATATCGACAAGGCCCGGGAGGCCTATAGCAAGCAGGATATTGACTCGCTCCGGAGCTCTCACGACGCAGGCCACGAGCCTCATAGCGGCGACAGTGGCAAATACATAAAGAGCATCGTTTACGGCGGACTCGACGGAATCATCACCACGTTTGCCGTCGTCGCGGGTGTGGCCGGAGCCGCGCTGCCGGTGGGCGTCGTCCTGATTTTAGGGTTTGCCAACCTGATCGCCGACGGACTTGCAATGGCATTTGGTGACTTCCTCAGCACCAAGGCGGAAGATGAGTTTTATCAGGCCGAACGCGACCGGGAAGAGTGGGAGTTCGACAATCACCTCGACGGCGAAAAACGTGAGTTGGTGGAACTGTACCTGGGTAAGGGAGTTGCCGAAAAGGATGCGAAACAGATTGTCGATATTCTCGCAAAGGATCGGGACACGATGGTGGACGTGATGATGGTCGAGGAACTTGGCCTGTTCAAATCCGACCAATCGCCGCTTGGTAACGCCCTAGCAACCTTCCTCTCCTTCGTGCTGTTTGGTGTCGTACCTCTGCTAAGTTACGTGATCGGCTACCTTGGTAACTTCGGGAAAGATTTCGGGTTCCAATGGGCCTGCGCCCTGACCGCCCTAACCCTGTTCGCCCTGGGCAGCCTCAAGGCCCGCTTCACTGGTCGACCCTGGGTCAGGTCCGGCATCGAGATGATGCTCATCGGCGGGATCGCCGCCCTGGCTGCATTCGGGATCGGCCACCT
>DBNL01000134.1:1937-4586 GCA_002299785.1 Verrucomicrobia bacterium UBA673 | reverse complement strand
CCTCACAAACACTAAAACACACCCCTGACATCAATGAACATCAGTGAAAATGGTGTAACTTTTGGGTGTAACTTTGACATACAAAAGTCGTAAGTCATTGATGGAGAATGCTGGCGGAAGGGGAGGGATTCGAACCCCCGGAACGATTGCTCGCTCAATGCTTTTCGAGAGCACCCCGTTCGACCACTCCGGCACCCTTCCTTTGGGGCGCACATCTTGGCCAAATCCAATGATCATTCAAGCCAATTGATAAAAACGCATGGCATTATCGTGAAACAGTTTTCGTTGCTCCTGCGCTGGGCGATTGGAGACGATTTCCTTTAAGTTCTTGGTTTCACGAGTCTCCTCAAATTGCGGATAAATATCCAACTGGGTCACTAGTGGAAGCCTTTTTTCTTTTCGGCTAGGTGGCCCCAAATGGAACGGTTCGCATGCCGTGTCCTGACGGAGGTAATTTTCACGACGTGAGGTTTAGGGCTAGGTTCAGAATTCACAGCAGGATTTGTCCTGCTATTGAGCATGGAAAATTGATTTGGCCCAACCGCTTCGCCAAGCGACCATCTGGGCGTGGAGATTCGTTCCCCTAAGTCGGAGTCCGAGTTTGTGGCGTATTACGAGTTACGCTGGCGCGTGTTGCGCATGCCGTGGGGGCAACCGTCCGGCAGTGAACGCGACGAACTCGACGCCGCTGCGACGCATGTCGCTGGATTCGACGAGGTCAAGCGTCTGGTTTGCGTGGGCCGCCTGCATGCTGTCGAAACCGGCGTTGGCCAGGTTCGTTACATGGCGGTGGAGGAGTCGCTGCGCGGTCTGGGGCTTGGCCAAGCGGTGCTGGACGAACTCGAGCGACTGGCCAAGCGGCAGGGCATCTCGGTGATCGTTCTGGATGCGCGCGAGTCGGCGGTTGGGTTCTATCGCCGGAATGGTTACGAGGCGGTGGGCGAGGGCCACGTGCTGTTTGACGAGGTGCGGCACAGCAAGATGAAAAAGAAGTTTTAGTTTCCATGTCCTGATTCGGAATGTAAGTTCGCTTTTCAATCAAATGGCAGCCGATCAATCTTCATTTATTGGGACATTGCTTCGCCGGCTGATCCGCCGTCTAATCCGGTTTTACTACCCGGTCATTCGCGTGACAAACGCCGACCGACTTCCGAGCGAAGGGGCCACCCTTTACATTGCGAATCATCCCAATTCTCTGATTGACCCGGTCCTGATCGGCATTGCGACCCAGCGTCCGGTACGGTTCATGGCCAAGGCGCCCCTGTTCAAGGGTAGGGTGTTGGGGGCGCTGTTGCGCTCGGTGGGGATGATCCCCGCGTATCGTGCGTCGGATGACAAGTCGTCGGTGCGGCGCAACGTCGAGTCGCTCAGCGTGGCGGCGGAGAACTTGGGCAAGGGGCTACCGATAGGAATTTTTCCCGAGGGGAAAAGCCATGACTTGTCGCATGTCGAGCAGGTTAAGACCGGTGCGGCGCGTATCGCGCAGCAGGCAGCGATACTCGCCGAGGGTAAGCCGGTATGGGTGGTACCTCTGGGGATTAATTACGAGGAGAAACCGAGGTTCCGCAGTCGCGTGTGGGTGGCGGTGGGGGAGACATTGGATGCAACCGATTGGTTTGCTGAACACGGGGGGAAAGAAAAACAGGCCATGCGTCAGTTGACCATCGCACTCGACGAACGGTTGAAGGCGGTCGTTGTGCATCTGGACGATGCCCGGTGGGGGCCGCTCCTGGATGACCTGGAGTGGCTTGCCCCGGTGTACGACAGCGCCGATAAGGTGCGAGCCGTCTCGCGCGTGCAACGGCGAAAAAACATCGCCGAAGCGATCAATTATTTTGTATCTAAAGACCCGGAGCGAGCCGAAGCGATTACGGCTAGGGTGGCGGCGCATGAGGAGGTGCTTGACCAAGCGGGGGTAAGAATCAACTCGCCGGTGTTTCAGTATACCGGCGCGGCTTTGTTTTGGCGCTTCGCATTCAAGACTTACCGTGTTGCTTTTGCCTTGCCGGCTTTGATTGGGACGCTGCTTCACCTGATTCCGTTCATCTTGGTTCGGGTGATTTCGCCGAGACTCGAGGGCATCGGTAAAACGACCACGTCGCTCTACCGCATTTTGGTTGGCTTGCCGTTTTATGGGATATGGTACGTGGCCTCTTGGTTTGCATTGCACCAATACACGGGCGCAAAAATAGCCACGGTGGTGGTTGCGGCCATGCCTTTGATCGGTGTTTTCGCTTTCCATTACTGGATCAACGCGGGTGTCGTATGGCGATCGTTGCGAGAAGAGGCTAAGCTGTTATTCAATACCGAGTTGCTGGCCGAGTTGCGCGCAGAGAACCTCGCCGTCAAAGAACAGATTGCTGAACTGGGCGACGAGTATCGGGAAGCCTTTCCTGACAAGTTCGCCGATCCCAAATCCACGGCTTCAGGGTGAGCGGAAAAACTTATCGTGGCCATTGGGCGTCATGGTTGATAGGCTTTTATCATCCTACCACGTGCCGTTTGGCGTGGTCGAAGTTTGCAGAGTCCCTTTGGATTTGATCACTATTCCGTCTGCCCGGGCAATGCCGACGGTGGTTGCTGTTTTCTTCTTAATTATCTTGGGGAGCCAAGTTGCCTATTCGCCGAAGCCGGCCATGGTTTTTCGAT
>DBNL01000134.1:0-1586 GCA_002299785.1 Verrucomicrobia bacterium UBA673 | reverse complement strand
GCAGGCGCCTTGAATCAAAGGAAACAACATCACACTCTACCGGCCGAGTGAGGGGAAGGCGGCAAGCAACCTTTGGCTGAAAGTGTTGGGGTGGCCTTCGTTGGGTTGAATTGGGCCGGGGGTAGTTCGACCATTTTTGATAGCTCTGGCCAAGGTGGCGACGAGATCTTGCACCATTTTGGGGTGCTTGGCCTGCAGGTTGTTTTGCTCGGTGGGATCGGAGTTCAGGTCGTACAACTGCACAGGTGGCAGGGATTTATTTTTCTTGGCTGCAGCCGGCTTGGGGTCACTCCAACCGCCGGAACCGGGGCAGAGGGCGAGTTTCCATTTGCCGCGGCGGATGGCGAACGAGCCGTTGATAGAGTGGTGGATGGTGAACGGCCGCCGCTTGGCCTGTGCTTGGTTAAGTAGGGCAGGGAGGAAAGAAAACGAATCCTCGGCGGCGTTGGCCGGGATGTTTTCACTCTTGCCGAGCACATCGGCGACCGTGGCGAAGAGATCGGCCGTGCATATGGTTTGGCCGGAGGTGGAACCGACTGCAACCTTGTCTGGCCATCGGACTAGAAACGGTACGCGGTGGCCGCCTTCGAAAATGTCGGCTTTGTGGCCACGCCAGTCGGCGTTGGGCTTGTGGCTCTTGGCCACGAGCTCCGGAATTTTTGCCGCCGGTGAGCAGCCGTTGTCCGTCGCGAAAATAACGATGGTGTCTTTGGCCAGGCGATTGCGGTCGAGCGCATGCAGCACTTGGCCAACGACCCAGTCGGTTTCCATTAGGAAATCGCCATACTTGCCGATGTCGGATTTACCTTGCCACGGTTTCGACGGAACGATCGGCGTGTGAGGACTGCTGAGCGACAGGTAAAGGAAAAACGGCTTGTCCCGCTCCTTGGCCCGGGCATCGATGAACGAGCCGGCCTCGCGGGCAAAGTCGCGCAGACAATTTATCGCCTCAAAATCCTCCGCGCACGGGCCGGGCCGGTGGAACGCCTTCGTAACGGTTGCCCAGGCGGTCGGCTTGTCGTTCTGCAAGTAAACATACGGAAACATGTCGAGCGAGGCTGGGATGATGAACGATTCGTCAAATCCGATGGCCAACGGGCCGCCGCTGACTTTTTTGCCGTAGTCAATTTGCCAGCCGTCCCCCTTGGTAGGGCCGCTCTTGGCTTGGCGTTTTTTGCCGTTGGGCAGCATCTGCCAGCCAAGGCCGAGGTGCCACTTGCCAACGACGCCGGTGTGATAGCCGTTATCATGCAGAAACTTTGGCACGGTGAGTCGATCGGCGGCGACGAGTGGTTCAGACAACCCCCAAAGGACGCCTTTCTTCAAAGTGCTACGCCAATTGTAGCGGCCTGTGATGATGCTGTAGCGGGTTGGTGTGCAGACAGATGACGTCGTGTGGGCGTCGGTAAAGCGCATTCCCTCGTGTGCCAAGCGGTCGCAGTGCGGCGTCCGGGCCCTCCCTCCAGAGTGAGAGAGATCTCCATAACCAAGATCGTCGGCAAGAATGAAAATAACATTCGGCTTGTCGGCGGTATGTGCTGAGGAGAGGCAAAACAGGTAAAAAAAGGAGGAAAACAGTAATTTAA
>DBNL01000049.1 GCA_002299785.1 Verrucomicrobia bacterium UBA673 | reverse complement strand
TATCCACGCTGAGAATTTTCTCGGTGGCGAGCGTGATGAATTGCCTCTTCCCGGCAAGCGTCATGATCAAAGGGCTGGCGAAACTGGCCAGGTCGTCTTGCGATTTCCAGATGATTTTGCCATTTAATTTGTCGAAGCAAACTACGCCGGTTCCGGGGGCGCCACCGACTTGGCAAATAAGATGGTCTCCTTCGATCAGCGGTGAGCCGCTGTAGCCTCGGCGCGCTGCCGCAGCTTCATTTTGGCTTTTATTCTTGATCCACTTGACCTTGAATTTTTTTTGATAGTCGACGCCCCAGAGCGTGGAGCCGTCCTTGACACTTAAGCAACTGAGTTCGCCCCGGCAGGTCTGCACGTAAATCCGGTCGCCGTCGAAGAGAGGAGTGCAACGTGGGCCTGCGCCGAAGCGATCCTCGTAGGTTTCGCCAAAAGCCTTTTCCCAAAGCAGCTTGCCAGTGCGTTTATCGATTAGACGTAGCGTCTCAAAGCCATCTTTTTCCTCTGCAATTGCGAGCCGATCGCCCTGTGTCACTGGGGAGGAATGGCCGGGGCCGACATCAATGCGCCAGACGACCTTAGGAGAATTGCCCAGCCTTACAGGGAGCCGATCGCCCTTGGCCACGTGGGCATTCGAGGTGGGGCCGCGCCACTGCGGCCAGTCGCCGGATTGGGTCGAGACGGTGCAGAAGGCAAAAGCGAACGTTGAAATGAATAGGTAGGCGGAGAAATGATTTCGCGGGTTTGATTTTCTCATGAGTCAGTCGAATTTCGAAAAACTAGGCGGAGGGACTCCCGTTCGCAATGTTTTCCTTTTGCCTTGTAATTTGAATGCTGCAGGCCCAGTTTCTGTCAGACCAGTTGGATGATGTTGCAAAGTAGATGCCACCCTCGGAGTGTGATTGGACAAGCGTTCTTGTTAGTGATGGCGCTTTGCTTGGTGCAATCCACCTTGGCCGAAAGGGTTGCCTATAAGTCGGCTGCATACCCTACATTTGCGGATTGGAAGAGTTCTTGCGCAGAACTACCAGCCAACCGCGTCCTTCTTCGTCAAGCGGCAACGACCAAACTTGAGACTGCTTTGCCCGATTTTGAAGAGGTGTCAAATGCATTACTGGCGGCGTTCGAGTTGTTCAAAAGCGGTTCGATGGAATCCGCTGCGAACTGGGTCGGAGTAAAGCCAAAGGTGACTGAGTTTTTCAACACCAACCGTGCTTATTTCCTGAAGCCGCCTATTTCGTTTCAGCCTTTCGCGCAAAAGCTGCAGGTGCCTGCTGGCAGCGAGGTTATCTTTCACGGCGATTTTCACGGCGACATTCACTCATTCATCACCATGCTCGGTTCGCTTAATCAAACCGGTACGCTCGACGGCTTCCGCTTGGCCAAGCCGAACAGCTACATGGTGTTTCTCGGTGATTACACGGATCGTGGCAATTACGGCATTGAGGTGCTCTACACGCTGCTGCGGCTGAAGCTCGCCAACCCGGAACAGGTGTTCATGGCGCGCGGCAATCACGAGGATGTACAGATGATCTCGAACTACGGCTTCCTTGCTGAGTGTCAGAAAAAATACGCCACAAATTTTAAACCAGCTATGATCGGCCGTTTGTACGATTTTTTTCCGGTTGTGATTTACGCAGGCAGCGGCACGGATTTTATTCAGTGCAACCATGGCGGTATGGAGCCGGGATACCTGCCGGGCGCGTTGCTCGATGCTAAGCCAGTGGTGGCGTATCAACTGCTCGGCCAAGTAACTGGGGGATCGTTCTTGGCGAAGCATACAGACCTTCTTGAAACGGCTGATGCTGCGCGGCGGGCTTTCCTTAAATCAACGATTCGTGACTACACACCGCTTACGCCGATGTCGCCGCTGATCAATGGTTTCATGTGGAATGATTTCACCTTGTTCTCCAGCGAGCCGGGGCTCGGTTACATGCAGGGTCGCGGGTTTGTGTATGGTATGGCCGGCACTCGAATCGTGCTCGATGCATCTGCCGGTGCGAAGGCTAGTGTGCGTGGCGTGTTCCGAGCGCACCAACACTCTTCCGCTGTTAACCCGATGATGCGCCGTCTGATTGCGGGTAACGGACTATTTCGTCATTGGCAGGAACACGACAGCCAGGCCAAGGCCAATGCCACGACAGCGGTGCTTCACCGCGAATGCAAACTAGAGCACAGCGCCGTGCGGTCGCTGAAGGACGGCTCCGTGTGGACATTCAACGTTGCTCCGGACAGCTACTATGGACGCGGCAACACCTATAAATTCGACACCTATGGTGTGCTGCGCACAGGAGATGTGTTCACGGACTGGAAGTTGCGGGTTGTCAACCAAGTCGTTCCAATTCTTAAACCTCTCCCGGCAGGCCAATGAGCGATTTGCGATACCAGTTCGAAGTGTTCGAAGGACCACTTGATCTGTTGCTGCACCTTGTCCGCAAGGAAGAGGTCGATATTTACGAGGTGAACATGGTCAGGTTGGCCAACCAGTTCTGCGAATACATCGATCTGATGAAGCGGTTCGACCTTGATCTCGCCGGCGAGTTCATCGTCATGGCCTCCACGCTCATGTACATCAAGAGCAAGGAGCTGCTCCCTGTTGATTTGCAGGTGCTCTCCGAGGAAGACGAGGAGGAGGATCCACGTTGGGATTTGATCCGCCAACTCGTCGAGTACAAGAAATTTAAGGATGCGGCTGATGACTTTCGGCGGATAGCATGGGAGCGGGAACAGAGTTTTGAGAGGCAGGGAGCTAAGCCGAAAGTCCCACCTCTGCCGCCACAAGCGGCAAAAGAGGCATCCATTTTCGACCTCATTGATGCCGTAAATCAGGTGCTCAAGCGGTTCGATGAAACGGAAAAACAAAGTGCCGCCAACAGGGGAGAGATTGTTGCCGACCAATGGAGTGTCACGGAGAAGATCTCCCTTATTATGGAGATCCTTGAGAAGAGAGAATCCGTCCGGTTCATTGAGCTGTTTGAGTCGGCAGGAAGTCGGCTTGAGGTGATTACGACTTTTCTTGCTGTGCTAGAGTTGGCCAAGCTCAGGCAGTTGATTGCCGTTCAAGGGGAACGTTTCGGAGAAATCGAGCTGGCTAAGCGTATGCCGGATATGAAACCCGATAGCGGCGAACCTTCAGATCTGACTGAGCCGGAGTCGATCGGATTCACTGCCGGAATTTCGAATATTACCGAGACGAGGGAAGGCGAAACTACGTTGACCAGGACTGCGAGTCTGGAGGTTGCCATCGACCCAAGTGACGCTTTGACTATGGAAGTTGGTCAATTGGCACACAAGTCAGACGAGCCGCTGACCTTCTCTCCGATGGAAGAGCCAGAGGAGGAACCATACGATGACCCCAATATACGGGAGTTGCCTCTGGCTTCAGATATTGGCCGAATTGATGCCAAGCGGTTGACCAAGCGCAGTCGGCCCAAGCCTTGGACGGCGGAGCTTAATCTCGACTTTCCAACGAAGGATCGTCTCATCGCCACGACGATCCTTTTGGTGGTGATAACAATCTTGTGCTGCGTGGTTTTTTAGCACTATTTTGATGATACACTGCCTTGCCCGAAAGAGTCGGTGTCTCTAATATCCTTCTCAATGTTCCGGATAAAATATCTTTCTGATTTGACTGTCCAGGGTGTCTTGTTGATTGCCTCCTGGCTGTTGATTGGATTATCTAGTGGCGTCATTGCTGCTCAGGAAGAGAAGCCTTATGGCTTGGCCAAGCGCGAGCCTTGGGAAAACACCCGCTTTGTCGGCACTCCCGAGCCACCCTTGCCGTATTCGGTCGAACCGGTATTTACAAACCAATCTTGGCATGCGCCGATATTCATCGCCTCTGAGCCGAGCAGTGATCAGTTGTTCGCGCTGCTGCATCAGTCGAGAGGTAAGCCAACCGAGTTGGTGGTTTTCCGGGATGAGCCGAAACCCGCGGAGCGAACCCAACTGATCGAGTTACGGGGGCGGATTGCTTACTCGTTCTGTTTCGATCCGGATTATACAGACAACGGCTATTTGTACATCTTCAGCAACCTGCGAATGGACAAGTTCGATGGCGGTAAGGCAAACCGGATTTCACGGTTCGTCGTTCAGCGTGAACCGGAGTGGTTGGTCGATCCTGCCAGTGAGCACGTCATACTCGAGTGGTCGTCCCGAGGGCATGACGGCGGTGGCATCGCTTTCGGGCACGACGGTATGCTCTATATTTCAACCGGGGATGGCACGAGCGACTCCGACAAATGGTTGTCCGGCCAGACACTAGATGACCTTCTCGGCAGCGTGCTGCGGATCGATATCCGCGATAGCACGCCGGAAAAGCCGTACGCAATTCCGTCGGACAATCCGTTTGTTAAACTGCCAAACGCACGGCCAGAGTTGTTTGTCTACGGCCTGCGCAACCCGTGGCGGCTTACTGTTGACGCGCTGACTGGGCAGGTTTGGGTTGGCAACAACGGGCAGGATTTGTGGGAGACGGTACATCTGGTTCGGCCCGGTGAAAACTACGGCTGGAGTGTTTACGAGGGGAGTCACCCGTTTTACAGCAACCGAAAGCTAGGGCCGCATCCGCTTACTTTGCCGACGGCTGAGCATCCGCACTCAGAGGCGCGTTCTATCACTGGCGGCGTGGTTTATCATGGCGCAAAGTGGCCGAATTTGCGGGGGCACTTCATCTATGGCGACTACGAGACCGGCAAGATTTGGGGCATCAAGCATGACGGCGAGCAGGTGGTGTCGCATCGGGAACTGGCTGATACCTCACTCGCAATCGCTGGGTTCGCGACGACGAACACCGGCGAGGTGCTGGTTGTGGACCACTCCAGCGGATTTTACCGACTTATACATCAGCCGAGAATAAGCCAGTCGGCAGCGTTCCCGACGAGATTAAGCGATACCGGGTTATTTGCCGACACCGAGGCTCACGAAATGAAGCCCGGCGTGATTGGCTACTCAGTGATCGCCTCCGGTTGGAATGACGGAGCCTTGGCCAAGCGATGGATGGCGGTGCCTGGCGACGAGCAAATTAGCTCCGATCGAGGCGGCGCGTGGCAGTTCCCTAACGGCACGGCGCTGGTACAAACGCTCTCAGTCGAGCGGGAGCATCATCGCGGCTTGGCCGTACCGTTCCGGGTGGAGACACGGATCATGCTGCGCCAGCAGAACGAGTGGGTCGGCTACTCGTACCGTTGGAACGAGGCACAAACCAACGCCGAGTTGGTCGACCCCGCCGGGGGTAAGGAGATCTTTCGCGTGTCCGATCCCAAGTCGCCCGGACAGTTTCGTCGGCAGGACTGGGTATTCCCAAGCCGAGCCGACTGCATGGTCTGCCACAGTCGGGCGGGTGGATTTATCCTCGGCATCAACGATGCGAATATGAACCGCGAACACACCTACAGCGCGATCACGGACAGCCAAGTTCGGACGCTGTCGCATATCGGGGTTTTCCGCAATGCCTCTCAAGGCCAGCCCTCACGGGCTAGCTCACTGGTCGATCCGTACGATGCGAGTGAGGACTTGGAGCGTCGCGTGCGCTCGTATCTGCATACCAACTGTGCGGGCTGCCACATCCGATCCGGCGGCGGCAACTCGATGATGGAACTTGGCCTTGCCAACTCGTTGCGCAAAATGCACCTCATTGAGGCGCGGCCGCAGCACGACACATTCGGCATTGCCAATGCCATGATCGTCGCACCCGGCGCACCGGGGCAGTCGGTGCTGTTACAGAGGATGAACCGCCGAGGCAGGGGGCAGATGCCGCCGTTGGTCTCGGGCGCGGTCGACCATGCGGCAGTCGAGCTGTTTCGCGAGTGGATCAGCGGGATAAAGCCAAGCTCTGTTTTCGTTAAGAACTGGAAGATGGCCGACCTCGAGCCGGCGTTGATTGAGTTGAATGAAGTTCGTTCCTTGGCTGTTGGCGAGCGGGCGTACGAAAAGGCGGGTTGCGCGCAGTGTCATCGCTTCGAGGGACGCGGAGGCAGCGTCGGCCCCGACCTGAGCGGCTTGGCCAAGCGCATGAATCCGCTCGCTTTGCTTGAGTCGATCCTTGACCCGTCGCGAACCATTGCTGAGGCGTACATGACGGAACAGTTCAGCATGAGCGATGGCGCTGTGCACCTTGGCCAAGTGCAGAAAGAGACTGATACCGTAGTGCGGTTGCGAAGTTTGTCAGCGACGTCGGCACCAGTTACCATTCCCAAGGCTCTCATAGAGAGTCGCAAAAAATTGAACCTTTCCAATATGCCGTCCGGCATGGTGAATACACTCACAAAGAAACAGATACTCGACCTCATGGCCTACTTGCTGAAGTGATTTTTTTAAAGCGGAGTCGCTCCATCGCCATTGATCGTTAAGATTTGGTCTTCGGATCCGCGAGTTCGGGAAATTTTTGGATTACCTGCTTGTGAACGGGGTAAGGCCAGCCTTCGTTTTGCTGGGGCGGGCCGGGGGTGGTGCGGCCGTTGCGGAAGGCTTTGGCGAGGTCGGCGACGAGTTCTTTTACCTTGTCCGGATATTTGGCTTGGAGGTTTTTGGATTCGCTGGGGTCACTGCTGAGGTCGTAAAGCTGCAGCATCGGCAGCTTTTGTTCTGCGGCTTCGGCTTCACGCGGAGGGCTCCAGCCGCCGGAACCTCTGCACAGTAGCAGCTTCCACTGGCTCTTTCGGATAGCGAAGTGACCGCTCCCCGAGTGATGAATCACGACGTCATGCAGTGGTTTCTCAAACTTCCTTCCGCGCAACACCGGCAGTAGATTCACGCTGTCCTCGGCGATATTGGCGGAAAGTTCGGTGCCGAGAATGCCGGCGCAACTGGCCATGATATCGGTGAGCACGATAGTCTCGTCGCTGCGTGTGCCCGGCTTGATACGCCCGGGCCAGCGTACGATGAACGGCACGCGATGACCGCCCTCGTAGGCATCGGCCTTCCAGCCGCGCCAGTTAGCATTGAGATGGACACCCGCGGCATCGAGCTGCGGGAAGTTTGCCTGGGGCGAGGTGCCGTTGTCGCACGTGAAAAATACCACCGTGTTGTCCGCCTGGCCGGTTTCATCCAGCGCCTTCATGATTTCGCCCACGGCCCAGTCAGATTCGACGAGAAAATCTGCGTAGGGGCTGATACCGGTGATGCCCTTGAACTTGCCGCCTGGCGCGATGGGCGTGTGCGGCGAAGGCATCGGGAAATAGAGAAAGAACGGCTGCTCTTTTTCTTTGCGGCCACGCACGTATTCCGAGCAGCGCTTTCCGTACTCGAGGAGCACGGCTGAGAAATCCCAGTCCGCCACCGCCGGCCCGGCGGAAACCCCGATCATCGTGCCTTGTTTCATTTGTGTTGAGGGGGTGCCAATGAGCCGCTCATTTTCACGCCACGCGTAGGGTGGCCAGTTTGGCACGTCATCCCCAAAGTAGTAGTCGAAGCCGTGGCTGTTCGGCCCGCCACTGATGGGTTTGGTGAAATCGATCTCGTCGAGTTTTTGGGTGACGCCGCCCCCCTTTTTCGGCCAATTCCAGCCAAGATGCCATTTACCAATCATGCACGTGGCGTAGCCTTGCGCGCGGAACATTTCCGGCAAGGTAAGGCGGGCATCGGCGATTAGAGGGCGCTCCCATTTCCCCACGATGCCGCGCTTGAGACGGCTGCGCCAATTGTACCGCCCCGTCAGCAACCCGTAACGCGTGGGCGAGCACACGCCGGACGTCGAGTGCGCGTCCATGAAGCTCATCCCCTCGCTGGCGAGTCGGTCAATCGCTGGCGTATTCATGCCCATTTTAGGATTGAAAGCAGAAACGGAGTCGAGGCCCATGTCATCGCCCAGAATGACGATGACATTCGGTTGAGGGGCGGCTGCGGCTCGCAAAGCCCCAATCAGAATAGTCGCTGTGATGGCTAGTGTAATAGTGTGTTTCATAGTCGTTCGATGTTGACGGTCCGTCCCGGCAATGATGGCGAATGAATTTCGTGGATGGTTCCGTCTCTGCTTTCGACGACGAATACGCCGCCGATTCTCGCATTAGTTTATGTCCTGTCGCCCGGCTTCACCACGGTTGGCCTGCAGCTTCGTTGGCCGCGCGGGGTTATGGCGTACACCTTGATTACCGCTGAGCATTCATACTTAAGCCAAAATTTGTTCCACCACTTTGCCGTGGACGTCGGTGAGGCGGAAGTAGCGGCCCTGGTAGCGGTGGGTGAGCCGTTCGTGGTTGATGCCGAGTTGGTGCAGGATGGTGGCCTGCAGGTCGTGGACATGCACGGGATTTTCGGTGACGTTGACGCTGTAGTCGTCGGTCTCGCCATAGGTCATTCCGCCGCGCACGCCGCCGCCTGCCATCCAGTAGGTGAAACAGTTCGGGTGATGATCGCGGCCGTAAACTTGCTTAGTCAGTTTACCCTGGCAGTAGATCGTGCGGCCGAACTCGCCGCCCCAAACGACGAGTGTGTCGTCGAGCATGCCGCGCTGCTTGAGGTCGAGCAGTAACGCGGCGGTGGACCTGTCGGTGTCGAGGCACTGGGCAGGCACCTCTTTGGGGGCGTTGTTGTGGGCGTCCCAGCCGCGATGGTAAAGCTGGATGAAGCGCACGCCGCGCTCGGCCAGGCGGCGGGCGAGCAGGCAGTTGTAGGCGTATTTGCCCACCTTCGTGGCGTCGGGGCCGTATTGGTCGAGGATGTGCTGTGGTTCGCGTTGGACGTCGATCAGTTCCGGAACGCTCATCTGCATGCGGAACGCCAGCTCATACTGCGCTATGCGTGTGGCGATGGCGGGATCGTTAAACCGGCCGGCCTGGTCGCTGTTGAGTTTGTCGAGCGCATCGAGCATGCGGCGGCGCTGGTCGCGCGTGACACCGGCGGGATTGTAAAGGTCGAGAATTGGATCGCCCTGGCCGCGGAATTTCACCCCCTGGAATCGCCCCGGCAAAAAGCCCGCGCCCCACAGCCGGTCGTAGAGCGGTTGGCCGGCCTTGGCCCGTCCGTTGGAGGTCAGCGCCACGAATGCAGGCAAGTTTGCGTTCCCGCTGCCGAGCCCGTAGCTCACCCAAGCGCCCATGCTCGGCCGGCCAGGAAGCACCGAGCCGGTTTGGAACAGCGTTGCAGCCGGATCGTGGTTGATGGCATCGGTGTGCATGCTCTTGATTACACACACATCGTCGATGACTTGGGCTAGGTTGTGCAGCGGCTCGCTCAGCCAAGTGCCGGCCTGGCCGTGCCGGGTGAACTTGAGCGTACTCGGGGCACAGGGGAATGAGGCTTGGCCGGAGGTCATCGTGGTCTTGCGCTCGGCCGGGTAAATGGACTCGGGCACTTCCTCCCCGAAGCGTTTGGTCAAGTGCGGCTTGTAGTCGAAGAGATCCATCTGCGACGGGCCGCCGGACTGGAAAAGATAAATCACCCGCTTGGCCTTGGGCGCGAAGTGAGGCAGACCGGCTTGGCCACCGATGGCGTTGCGCTTGCCCGCCTGTGCGTTGAGTAGCGAGCCAAGCGCGATACCGCCCAGTCCGAGCGTGCCTCGCCCAAGGAAGGCACGGCGAGTATGTTGCGTATGGAGTTCGGTTAGTGGGTTCAAGTCAGTTTTGCGTGATGGCTTCGTCGAGGTTGAGGATGGTGTTGGCCACCAGAGCGTATGCGGCTAGTTGAGCGGCGGGTAGCCTGGGGTTCAACAGCTTCTCGCCAACAGATATGAGCCTCTTTGCCTCATTTGGTTTTTTCCGGAAATCTTTCAAGTAGAAGGAAAAATCTTTCATTAACAAATCTAACTCCGCCTTACGCGGAGCGCGGCTTGTTACGCGGCGAAACGCCTCAGCCACCCGTTGGCGCGGCCGCTGGCCCTTGGCTTGCATCATGCGCTCGGCGAGGAATCTCGCCGCTTCCACGAAGGTTTTGTTATTCATCATTGTGAGTGCCTGCAACGGCGTGGTGGTGAGGTCGTTGCGCACGGTGCAAATTTCCCGCGCGGCGGCGTTGAAGGTCATCATCGTGGGTGGCGGTACCGTGCGACGCCAGTAGGTATATATGCCGCGCCGGTAAAGTTTGTCACCTTTGTCCTGCTTGTAGCTTGCGTTTGAAATGCTCTTCCAAATTCCCGGCGGCATGTACGGCTTCACCGATGGGCCTCCGATTTTTCCATTCAGCAAATCGCTGGTGAAAAGCGCCGCGTCGCGAATCGCATACGGCGTGAGACGCTTGCGCGGGCCATGGGTGAACAGTCGGTTTTCGGGGTCGCGCCGCAGAAGCTTCCGCGAAGTTGTCGAGCGCTGCCGGTAGGTGGCGCTGGTGACAATGAGCCGGTGCATCGCCTTTAGATTCCATTCTAGCCGCACGAACTCGGTAGCTAGCCAGTCGAGCAGCGCCGGGTTGCTGGGCTGTTCGCCCTGCACGCCGAAGTTCTCGCTCGTTTTCACGAGGCCAAGCCCAAAGTAACGCTGCCACAGGCGGTTCACGGTCACCCGCGCGGTGAGCGGATGCGCCGGATCGACCAACCACCGCGCGAGGCCAAGGCGGTTTCGAGGCCATTGATCGTTCCACGGACCGAGCACCGGCGGCGTGGCCGGATGCAGTCGCTCTGACTTGTCCGGTTGGTCATACTGGCCGCGCTCGAGTCGATATGTGTCGCGTGGCTTGGGCAACTCGTGCAGCACCATCACCGTGTTGGTTGCGCCCGGCTGCGGACGCGGCACGGAGGTTTGCACCACCTTGATTTTCATCGGTGCGGGCACTACGAACTTGGCTTCCTCCGCCGACAAAACTGGCCAGCGCTTTGGCACCTCGATGAACGGCGGGCTGTTGCCGTTGTTCGGTCCAAGGCCGGCTTCGTCGATGTTGTTGAAGAAGGCAAAAAGCTGGTAGAAGTCCTTTTGTGTGACTGGGTCGAACTTGTGATCGTGGCAGCGCGAGCAGGAGAGCGTAAGTCCTAGAAACATCGTGCCCATCGTCTCTACGCGGTCGGCCACGTATTCAACGATCCACTCTTCAGGAATCGATCCGGCCTCGGAGTTGATGCGGTGGTTGCGGTTGAAGCCGGTGGCCACCTGCGTGAAAAAGTTTCTGTCTGGAATCAAGTCACCCGCCATCTGCTCGGTGATGAACCGGTCGAACGGCATGTTATCGTTGAGTGCCCGGATCAGCCAATCGCGCCACACCCACATGTAGCGCAGCCGGTCGTTTTGGTAGCCGTCGGTGTCGGCGTAGCGCGATGCCTCCATCCAGCCCATCGCCATGTGTTCGCCGTAACGCGGCGAGTCGAGCAGGCTATCCACCGCCTTCGCGTAAGCCCCGGGCGAATGGTCTTCGAGGAAGGCGTCAAGTTCCACGAGCGTGGGCGGAAGGCCGGTTAGGTCGAGAGTCACGCGACGGAGCAGGGTGGCCTTGTCGGCTTCCGGCGACGGAGCGAGTCCTTCGCGTTCAAGCCCCGCCAGCACGAAGTGGTCGATTCCGTTGCGCGTCCAGTCAGCACCTTGGACCTTTGCCAAGCGGGGTCGCTTGGGCGGCACAAAGGCCCAGTGCCGGTCGTCGCTTGGCCAAGCTGCCCCGGTCTGGAGCCACTCGACCAGTTTGGCACGATCCGCGTCGTTCAGCGGACTGTTGGAATCCGCTGGAGGCATGCGTTCATCCGGATCGTCGCTTGTGAGCCGACGCAGCATTTCGCCGTCGGTAATCACGCCTGCCTCGAGCGCTTTTGCGCGGTCGTGCAGGAGCAGCTTCGCCTTGCGGGCATTGGCGTCGGGGCCGTGGCAATGGTAGCAGGCATCCGACAACACCGGTCTAATGTCGCGGGCAAAGTCTAACTGCGCTCCTGATGCCATGCTCCAAAGGAAAACTGTTGCCAAAAGGGGGATGATACGCACCATTATTTGTGAATGCGTTTGATAGCAGATGCCCTCTTATTTGTCATGTAAGAAGCGATCTCACCTCTAGCCGTGTTGCCTTTTTGAGATTCCATGCCTAGAAAACCCCGTGCAATTAACCCTGTTAATACTGTCGACTAGATCCGATGCTTTTGCCCAAAAACAGAGAAGCTCCTGTCTTGTGTTGGATTACTTTATATTAATTTTTGCAGCTATCAGTTATTTCGCCTTGTCGCCAGTCACGGGGCAAGGCGCTGATACGGAGTTCAAGTCTCTATTTGCTGCCGACACACTTGACGGCTGGGAGACGATTGGCCCGGCAAAGTGGAGGGTGGCCAAAGGGGAACTTGTCACAGGGCAGGACGGCGATCCTAAGCGCTGGGGTATGCTGCAAACCAAGTTGAAATACCGTGACTTTGAGTTGAAGCTGGATTTCAAGATTGACGAGTATGGCAAGTATAACAGCGGCGTGTATCTGCGGCAGCCAATCGAACGTGGAGTGGGTCGGCCGTATCAGGTGAATATTGGGCGGGGTGTCGCCGGTGAGCCTGTTGGCCTGTATCTCGATGACTGGCTTGCCAAGGGCGATGAACACGACAAAATACGCAGGGTGCTGAAGTGGAACTCGTTGCGTATCCGAATCGTCGAGTCACACATTAAGGTATGGTTAAACGGCAAGCAGATTGTTGATTTTACGCATGAAAGCCCCAAGCCATATCTACTAAAAGCCGGGCCCATTGCGTTGCAAACCTACGGAGCGGAGGGGTATTCAGGTTGGGTAAAGTTTCGCAATATGCAGCTAAAGGATTTGTCGAAATGAAGCGGTTTCTTTTTTTGTTTTTTTTGATGACTGGGGCGACGGTTTGCGCTGCAGAGCGACCGAACATCCTCTGGATCACGGCGGAGGATATGAGCGCGACGCTCGGTTGTTATGGCGATAAGTTCGCAACGACTCCGAATATAGATCGCTTTGCTAAGGAGAGCGTGCGATACACTCGGGCGTTTGCGAGTGCCCCGGTTTGTTCGCCCTCGCGAGCGTGCCTCATTACGGGCTGTTATCCGACTTCGCTTTCCACGCAGCAAATGCGTTCGGGCTTTTCAATTCCCAAGGACATGCGTGGGTTTCCGGCTCGGTTGCGGGCGCACGGGTTTTACACGAGTAACAACGTGAAGACCGATTACAACACCGGCAACTACGCGGAGATCATTAAGCATTCTTGGGATGATAGTAGCGCGACTGCACACTGGCGCAAGCAGCCGGATAAGGCACAGCCGTTTTTCAGCATTTTCAACCTGATGACCTCGCACCAAAGCCGCA
Source organism: Verrucomicrobia bacterium UBA673 (assembly GCA_002299785.1). Lineage (GTDB taxonomy): Bacteria > Verrucomicrobiota > Verrucomicrobiia > Limisphaerales > UBA1096 > UBA1096. The sequence continues at coordinate 7,441 of DBNL01000049.1, read as the reverse complement.
CGATGGTGTGGCCTTACGAGCGATTTCAAACCGAGGTGCAGAGCAAGCTGTCGCCCAGTGAAATCCATGATCCGGCCAAGGTGACGTTGCCAGCGTATTATCCAGACACGCCGCTCATCCGGCGAGAGGTTGCGCGCTTTTACGATTGCGTTACCGCGATGGACAAGGAGGTTGGCGCCATTCTGCAACAGCTTGAGGACGACGGCCTCGCCGGAAAAACAATCGTATTTTTTTACAGTGACCACGGAAGCGGAATGCCCCGTCACAAGCGCGCTCTTCTCGACAGCGGCATGCATGTGCCGCTGATGATTCGGTTCCCCGAAAAGTGGCAGCACCTGGCTCCCGGCAAGCCCGGCACCACCACCACCCGTCTCGTAAGCTTTGTTGATTATGCCCCAACCATTTTTAGCCTCACTGACACGCCTATCCCCGCACACATGCAAGGCAAACCATTCCTCGGCGACAAAGCTGTGGAAGCACGACGTTATGTTTATGGACATCGTGATCGTGTCGATGAAGTTCGCGATCTCGCACGCTCTGTTCGAGATAACCGTTACTTGTACATACGCAACTACATGCCGCACCTCGGCTATAACCAGCCCACCGCCTGGCCCGACAATGGCGAAATTCGCCATGACTTTTATCGCTTGGCCAAGCGCGAAACGATGAGCTCTCCTCAATGGAACTTCGCCAGCCCCACTCGAGCAGTCGAGGAACTCTATGACTGCCAAGTCGACCCGCAGAACCTGAACAACTTGACCCAGTCGAGTAAACACCAAGAGATTTTAAGCCGGCTGCGTTCCGAGCATGTACGCCACATCACGTCAACGGTTGACCTTGGTTTTTTGCCGGAGAGCGAAGCGTGGGAACTGTTTACCAAGCAAACCGGCTGGGAACTTGGCCAAGCGGGGAGGGTGCCGTTGGCCGGCATTCTCCAAGCCGCTGCCCAAGTTGGTGTCGCCAGCGAGAGGGTGTTTTTGAAAAACCTGGATTCGGATAATCCGACTATTCGATACTGGGGCGCGATCGGGTTAGCGGTGAGGCCGGTAATCTCCGACTTTTCCAAGCGCAAATTACGACGAAAGATTAGTGATCCATCACAGGCAGCGCGGATTGAGATCGCCAACGCCCTTGCGACTCACGGCGACATTCCGAACGCATTGCCGGCATTGATCGACTCAATTCAACACGAAAATCTTATCGTCGTCACCCACGCCGCACGGATCATCGAGTTGCTCGGAAAAAAGGCTAATAGTGCTAGGCATGCAATTGAAGAAGCCCTCAAACGCGCAGACAGAATCCGCCCGCCTGACACACCAGCGACCATCGTTCTGCCCGGCGACAAGGATTTAGCCATGTTCGTTTCCTTTTCCTGTCGTGCTTTTTTGAACAAGCTAGACGAGTAAAACAATGTTTCGATTACTGAAAACAATCTTCGCAGGAATTGCTTTTTTATTCGCAGAAAATCTCTTAGCAGCACTTCAGCCCGCTAAGATTTTCTCTGACAACATGGTGTTACAGCAGAGGGTGTCTGTACCGGTTTGGGGAAGTGCTGATATTGGAGCGAAGATTGTCGTTGAGTTTGCTGGGCAACGGGCTGCGACAAGGGCAGACAATGCCGGACGGTGGAAGTTGGAGTTTAAGCCATTAAGCGTGAGCACAGAAGGACGCCCGCTCTCAATTCGTAGCGACAGCGAACGTCTGTTTTTTAAAAATGTCCTTGTGGGGGATGTGTGGTTTTCCGGTGGGCAATCGAATATGGGGTATAGCGCGGGTAGCATGGCCGAGCGATTACCCAAGGGGAAGGAGTTGGTCGATGCAGCAGATTATCCTGGCATCCGGTTTCGGAAAGTGAATGAGAAAAATATGCCAATGCCGCAGGAGGATTTGAAAGGTGGGAGTTGGTTTGTTTGTACGGCAAATTCGGTGAAGAGCTTTTCAGCAGTTGGATTCATCTTCGCCCGAAGATTACATGAAAAACTCCAAGTCCCGATTGGCATCATTGATTGCTCCTGGGGAGGCACGCCGATTGAGCCTTACATTCCTGCTGAGGCATTTACCGGGCATCCTACATTGGAGCGCCTAGCCAAGTTGTCAGAGACGAGGGACTATGAGGCTATCAAGGCTATGCGGGGCGGGACGTTTGTTCGTAATGACGCTTGGCTCGCCGGGGCAATTTACAACGCTCGAATCGCTCCCGTTATTCCGTATGCGATTCGCGGTGCCATTTGGTATCAAGCGGAGTCCAACTGCGGCACTGGTGAAGACCCGCGCGATTATGCCCATAAAATGCGGGCGCTCATTCATGGCTGGCGAGGTGCTTGGGATTGTCCAGATTTGCCATTTTATTATGTGCAGCTTCCCCAGTGGCGTAACTACGCATGGACGTATGCCCGTGAGGAACAACGGCGTGCGATGGATATGCCAAACACAGGCATGGCGGTAACAATCGATTTGGGTTTTAACAACGATATTCATCCGCCAAATAAAATCGATGTGGGGGAGCGCCTGGCCCTATGGCCTCTGGCCAAGGTTTACAGATATTCCACGCCTTATAGTGGACCGACATTTCGATCTGTTAAGCGTAGCGGGAATGTTATGTCTGTGATGTTCAATAATGTGGATGGAGGATTGATTGTTGGCCAAGCCAGTGTAGGTCAGGTGATAGAGATCAAAGAAGGCAAATTATTTGGATTTGAATTGGTCGATGAAGAGGGGGAGTGGCATGCCGCGAATGCGCTTATTCGTGGTAGCACGGTTACTGTCAGTAGCCTTGAAGTGAGCGAGCCAAGGGCGGTTCGATACGCTTGCTATCCACAAGCACCGGAAGGTAAGCAGTGGAATCTTTACAGCGGAGGCAAACTTCCGGCCTCCCCTTTCTGCTCCGATTGGAGCCTGATGCCATACGACCCCATGCAAAACCCAATGCCAAAATGAAAAACGAGGAATGCTCGTTTCATAAAGATTGGTCAGGGGCTTGTTGGCTCAGCGTTCACTGATTGGCTGGAACTTGAGATTGTCCGGGCCGTCATAAACGCCGCTTGGTCGAATGAGGCGGTTGTCGGCCAGTTGCTCGAGAACGTGTGCGGTCCAGCCGGAAGTGCGCGCGATCGCGAAGATTGGTGTGAACAGGTCGGTCGGAAGCCCGAGTGAGTAGTATACGGTGGCGGAGTAGAAATCGACGTTCGGATAGAGGTTCTTTTCGCGCAGCATGATCTCGGCAATGCGCTCGCTCATGTCGAGCCACTTGGTTTCGCCGAGCTTGCCGCCGAGTTTCTGGGCCATGCTCTGCAGGTGCGGCGCGCGGGGGTCGAGTACCTTGTAAACGCGGTGGCCTATGCCCATGATTTTCTTTTTGTTCTTCAGGGAGTCGGCCACGAATTCGTCCACCTTGTCGAGGTCTCCGATCTCCAGAAGCATCTTGATGACGCCTTCGTTGGCTCCGCCGTGCAACGGCCCCTTAAGCGTGCCGATGGCGGAGGTGATGGCCGAGTACATGCCGCTGAGAGTGGCGATGGTGACGCGCGCCGAGAAGGTTGAGGCGTTCATGCCGTGGTCGGCGTGCAGGATGTAGCACATGTCGATAGTCTTTTCCTTTTCCTCAATCGGTTTTTCGCCGTCGATGAGGTTGAGGAAGTTCGCCGCCTCACCGAGGGACGGGTCGGAATCGGGCAACGGCTTACCCTGCCGGGCCAAGTGGAAATAGGCGGTGATGACGGGCACCTGCGCGATGAGTTTTATGGCGCGCATTGTCTGATCCTCCAGTGAATCTTGCGCCTCAGGCGGTTCGTAGCAGGCGAGGGCGGAAACCGCGGTGCGGATGGCGCGCATCGGGGAAGTTTCCTTCGGAAGCAACTTGATCAGATCCACCACGCCGCCGGGCAATTCGCGGGCAGCGGCCAGTTCAGCCTTCAACGAAGCCAGTTCCTCTGCGTTAGGCAGTTTGCCGCGATGCAGCAGATGAACGACCTCCTCGTAGGTCGCTTTCCCGGCCAACTCGTTGATGTTGTAGCCCCGGTAAATCAATTCCCCGTCGAGTCCGCGCACGCTACTAAGTTTCGTGGTTGCGGCTACGACGCCCTCCAAGCCCTTTGGGGGCGATGGTTTTTCTGTATCGCTCATGTTTGTAAAATTCTGTGGAGAATGCCCACTGAACGGGTCAAAGATCTTAATAAAAAACGGTTTTCAGGGCAACGGTTTTCGGAACTCCTCCGCTTGGCCAGTCGCTCATTCACCCCTGTAAACACAGCGGGCGGTGCAGGTTTCGGCCACTTCCACGGCGGTTAACAGCGGCAAACTTGGCTTCAATCGCTCCCAAATCCACATGGCGACATTTTCACTCGTCGGGTTTTCAAGGCCGTCAACGTCGTTGAGATAACGGTGATCGAGTTGCTCCCAGAGCGGCTTAAATACCGCCGAGATGTCGGCGTAATCGAGCACCCAACCCAGTTTTGGGTCGCAATCGCCCTCGACAACGATCTCCGCCTTGAAGCTGTGCCCGTGCAGTCGCCGGCATTTGTGATCCTCCGGCAGATGCGGCAGCAGGTGGGCGGCTTCGAACTGAAATGTTTTTCTGAGTTCCATGATTCGGTTATGCGGTTTCGAGATCGGCCCAGCGGATGAGTTCGCCTAGCGGCGGTCGTCCGTCGTGCCGCCAGGCCAGCGGCGGCCTCTGCATCTGGCCAAGCGGACAAATCCTCGGCACACCCCACTGAGCCAACGGCAGTGCCAAATCCCGCATCCGCGCCTCACTCGCGGCCAGGCCGACAGTGGACACCGACTCGCGGATCGGCTCCAGCACGTGTAGCACCTCGTCGATATGCTCGATCGGCTTGACGAATATGAACCGGTTCAGCGGCGAGGTCTGGAATTGCTTTTCATCCTCGTGCACTACCGTCCAGTCGGTCGATCCCTCGCTCTCCCAAAGTGCTGCACTGGCGTTGTTGGCTGCGCGGATTTTATAAAAGCGCCGAGCCGTCGAGATCGCCGCCGACTCCCTAGTCGAGATCAGCCCGCGCGGCATGGTCTTGTTTCGCGCCTCGAGTTCTCCAGAGAGCATTTCAGCGAAGCGCGCCGGGTTGAGGCTGCTGTTTTCCTCCACATAAATCACATGCGGCGACAGGCAGCCGTGCTGATTCCACGCGACGACGTCGTCGGCGGCATGCGAGATGACCGTCTGTGTGCCCATCACCTCGTTGGCCTGTTTTTCCACGTAGCCGAAACTGACACGGTGGCCGTAGCCTGCCAGGCGCTTGGCCAAGGGTAGTCGCTGACGGATCAACTCCACCGTTTTGTCGCCGCCATTCACTGTCACGCAATCGGCCTCGCTGAATAATGCTGACTCGAGCGACTCGTTGCCGCCATCCCACTCCGCAATCTCGAGCGCCGTCGCCATGCCGGGCTCCACGAAGTGCAGCGAGTGGCCAAACAGCCGCGGTAGCAGCGACTTGCCGGAGGCGCACTTGACGAATTGCGCCGACCGCAGCAGCAACCCAAACGCGATCGACTGAAACACCGGCACCGGCAAATTACCCGGCGCGATGTGCGCGATCAGTTGCGGGCCGTTTACCATCGAGTACGTTCGGTTCGGCTGGCTGGCGAATGACAGCAGCCGCGTCGGGTCGCCGAACTCCTGCGTCAGCAACATGAAAAACTTTTCCTGCGTCCAGTCGGCGAAACAGGCGTCCAGCCCGGATGCGAGCACTTCTCGCGGGAAGCCGGTCTCTTCCGGATCGGCGTCGAGCGCCATTTGTCGCAGAGGATAATCGGGAGAACGCCACAGGTCGGCCACCTCGGCGAGTTTGGAAATGATCTGCTCGTTGCCCAACGTGGCGAGATACTCGTTGCGGTTGCGGCGCAGCGTTTGGGATGCCTCGGCAATCAGCGAGTGCGTCAGTTCCGCGCCCGGTTTGTCGGCCAAAAAATAGTCCAGTGGTTCTTCAGGCATGGCTCAAATTCATCAGCGAACAGCCTCGGGACTCCGCCAACTCGGCCCGGCCCAACAGTTCGAAACCGCAGGCATGCTGTCTGGCCAAGTCTTCGGTCTGGAGGCTCAGCGCCGAGCCGACGTTGGCCAGGTCGACGACCTGTAACAGGCCGGCTTGGCCAAGCTCAACATCCACCAGAGTCTCTGGCGAGACGACTCGGGCGCGTGCCCAGGGCGGAAACCGAAATAGTCGGGGAGCGGTATTCGCTTGGCCCAGTTTGCCGTCATAGGCCTGCGAACTCAATTCGCACATGCCGTATTCGCAAATAATCCGTGCGCTCGCGACACCGAGCTTGGCGGTGATGGCTTGGTGGAGCTTGGGCCGGGGCATGTCACGAGAGCGGCCCTTGTAGCCGCCGGTCTCCATCACCGCCGAGCCGCTGGGTAGTTGGAAATCCATCGCGTTGGCGTCCAGATGGTCGAGCAGATGCACAAATGAAAACGCGGTACCGAGAATTGTAACCGGTTCGTTTTGCATGGCGCAGTCATGCAGAAAATCGACTGCGGCTTTGCCGTCGATCCGCCATTGGCCGTCTGTGGCGAAACAATGTTCGCGCTTCGCCAAGCGCTTGGCCACGGTGTCCATCATGTGCACCAGCGATGACTCCGGCGCTAGGCCAAGCTTGGGAAATAGAAACAGCAGGCGGTTCGCTGACTCATCGACCAAGTGTCCTGCAAACCAAGGCCAAAGCGAATTGTGATATACTGCCAAGGTTTCCGCGCAGTGAAAGTGCCGGCTACGATCGACTTGAGTCGTGCCGCTTGAGCGGAACAGCGTCCCTCGATCGGTTTCTAGAAAGACACTTAAGTCGAGCGACTTGAAGGCGCGCGTATGCACCGTCGGGATGTCGCGCCAATCGCTGACCGTTTCCGGCGTGAGATTCTCTGCTTGGCAAAGATTAGCGAAAGGGGTGTTGTGAGCGAACTGAAACGCGAACAGGCCAAGGGCAAGTTCGCCGAAGCCGGCTGCGTGCGGATCACCGACGCTCCGCTGAATGAAGGTGCTCACCGCGTCACAGGCTTCGGTTAATGAAGTGAAATTTGTCATGCGGTTTTTTGTGAGCGCTTGCGCGCTATGGCTGGTTTTCCGCCACAGCCAAGGTCGAAGAAAATACGGTCAAGACGCAGGCTTGGCAACAAATGGTTTTGTCAGCGGGCGAAGCCTGTGGTTTGCTCTCGCCCATGAAGGGTTTCGTGTTTTTTTTGGTTTTGTCGATGGTGCTGGTGGGTTGCAGCGGTGGAGACGCACCGCCTGTGGAACAGGGAGAAATGCCAGCGCCAGCGTTGCCTGAGAATATCACAATTACACCGGTTGAGGATACCGCACCATCAACAAGCGAAGCCGATGAACCAGGGAAACTAACACTCGGCAAGCCTCCCAAGAAGATACAACCCGGGGTCAAGACGACTTCCAAACCTAACCCGGAAACCAAGCCTCAAGGCAGCGAGGCTGTT
>DBNL01000070.1 GCA_002299785.1 Verrucomicrobia bacterium UBA673 | reverse complement strand
ACGAGGCGGTTAACGTCGGCCTCGTCGGTCACGTTGGCGCGGATCATCGCCCCATCGGCCCCAGTGGCCTCAAACTCAGCGAACGCCTTGGCGGCGCGCTCCTCATTGTTGTTGTAGTTCAACGCGACCTTGGCTCCCGCTTGCCCAAGCGCCATCGCCATCCGCTTGCCCAAGCCGGTTGAACTGCCGGTCACCAATGCCGTCCTGCCCTTGAGGGAAAATTGCTCCATGCTCATTTGTACTTCGATAGGAAGAGGGACAATACCAAAGCACACCCGGAATGAAAACCGCTTTCTACCGCTAAGCCGTTGGGCTAGCGCGGAATCAGCGGCCGCAGACTTCGGCGGCGGACAGGTGGGTGAGATCGGCCACAGCCCAGTCCGGCTCACAGGCCCGAAGTGCCTCCAGCGTCGCGCCTCCTGTGGCGACGGCCAGCGTGCGTGCGCCAATGTGTTTGCCGCAGCTGACGTCTCTGGGCGTGTCTCCAATCACGACGATCTCAAGGCCGGCCAGTTGACGCTTGAGATACTCGCTGCCCTTGGCCGCAGCGGCGACGGCAATCAGGTTACGATCCTCGTTGTCGTCGGCAAAACCGCCCAGCTCAAACCGATCCCACAGCCCGTACGCACGAAGTTTGCGCTTGGCTCCCTCACGGATGTTGCCCGTCAATAAGCCAAGCACCGGCGCGTCCGGCAATGCCGCCAAGTCATCGAGCAACCGCACCACACCGGGGAACGACCCGCCCTCGTTTGCGTCAAGATGACTGTCAACAAAGCGAAGGTAATGACTGAAAAATGACTCGCGGTTTTCCGGCGTGCAATCGACCCCACCATACCGGCACATCTCGCGAAAGAGCGAGTAGTCGGTGCGCCCGGCGAATTTGATCTTGCCCGTGGCATCATCGATGCCGAACGCCGACTCGAACGCCTCGCCGAACGCCTTCACTCCAGCGCCTCCGGTGCTGACCAGCGTGCCATCGATGTCGAACAAAACCAGCCGCACCCGGCCAGATGCGGCCGGGCTACTCACCAGCGCCTTGGGGGTTGGGTTGCTGCTTGCCACGTTGTCGCACCATGAAATCCTCCACGGCGAGCTCGTTGTCACCGGCCCGCTCGGCCACTTTCAGTAGCCTGTTCATGGTGGACAACTCCTCAAGTTGCTCATCCAAAAACCAAGTCATGAAATTTTCGGTGATATGGTCACCTTCGGAGGCCGACAGCTTCATGAGGGCGTTGATTTCCTCAGTTACTTTCATCTCCCAATCGAGCGACAACTTGGCCGCCTCAACGACGGAAGACACCGTGCTGACCGGTGCCTCGATTGCCGGGATCTCCAACCTACCGTTGAAGGCCACCACGTGATTGATGAACCGCTCGGCGTGGTCGCGCTCGTCCTCAGCTTGCGCCTTGAAAAACGCCGCCAACTCGCTCAACCCCTCCACGTCAAAATAGGTCGAGATCGTGAGATACTGCAGATAAGCGCCGAGTTCCATCCCGATCTGCTTATTGATGGCCTGATTGACTGTTGAATTTATTTGCATCGTTCTACCTCCGCCTTTGCCGTAAGGGTTCGTCCCCCAATAGGGACGCCCTCGCAATGATCGGGAGTTAAAATCCAATGCACAACTTAAAAAGTCAACCCGTCACCAGTATTGATGTCTGGAAGACGTGGTTCCCTCTCGCCCTGAGCTGGCTGATGATGGGCATCGAGTTGCCGCTGCTTAGCGCCGTGGTGGCGCGCCTGGCCAACCCGGAAGTCAACCTCGGCGCGTACGGCGGCGTGGTGTTCCCGCTCTCGCTGCTGATCGAGGCGCCGATCATCATGCTGCTCACCGCCAGCACCAAGCTCAGCCGCGATCTCGCCTCGTACAAAAAACTGTGGCTCTTCATGATGATCGCCGGTGGCGGCCTGTCGGCGCTACACCTGCTCGTCGCCGTCACGCCGCTGTTCGACCTGCTTGTAGGCGGACTGCTCGGCGTCGAGTCAGACATCCTCGAGGCGAGCCGACTCGGCATGATCATCATGACGCCGTGGACGTGGGCCATCGCCCACCGGCGATTCAACCAGGGCGTGCTGATCCGGTTCGGCCACTCGAGAACCGTCACTTGGGGCACGATCACCCGCCTCTTCGCTGTCGTGTCGGTGCTGTTCATCTGCCACGCCATGGCCAAGCGCGTCGGACAGCCGGAGCTTGGCATCATCGCCGCCACAGCAGCCGTCTCCGCCGGCGTAGTGATCGAGGCCATTTACATCGCGTGGAAAGTTCGGCCAATCGTTCGCGACATCCTGCCCACGGCGCGGTCCAACGAGCCGCCCCTCAACCGCAAACGGTTTCTCACATTTTACATTCCGCTCGCCTTGAGCCCGCTGCTTGGCCTCGCCGCGCAGCCGATGCTCACCGCCGGCATCAGCCGCATGCCGTCGCCAACCGAGTCGCTGGCCATCCTCCCGGCACTCAACGGCTTCACATTTTTGTTTCGCTCGATCAGCCTCGCCTTTCTAGAAGTCGTGGTGGCGCTGGTCGAGCGGCCCGGCGGCTACACAGCCCTGCGGCGCTTCGCATGGCAGGCCGCGCTGGGCGTGTTCTGCCTGCAACTACTGATCGTCGCCTCGCCGTTGGCCAACGGCTGGTTTGGCACCGTCAGCGGCCTCAATACGAACTTGGCCAAGCTTGCCTCCCAAGCCGTCTGGGCGGCGTTGACACTGGCCGCATTCGGCTTTGGCAGTAGCTTTTTCCAGGGACTGCTCGTGTACTCGCACAGCACCCGCAGCGTCACCGAGTCAGTGGCGATGTTTCTCGTGGTGATCGTGGCGGGGCTGACCGTGGGGGCGCACGGCGACTGGCTGGCCGGAGCCATCTTCGCCTACATCATCTATTCGCTTGGTCAAGCGGCACAGTTCGGGTGGCTCTATCACCGCAGCCGCCCCGACCGCCAAGCGCTTGGCCAGGCGGAATAACTTCGAGGACCTAGTGCGTTCCTCTTGGCCAAGGTCACAAAACGGTCACAAATGTAATTGCCCTTGAACGCGCCGCCGGCTTGTGCCTTAATGAATTCGTTGTTGATTGAAGGTCAATCAGCATGGAAGAAAGGAAACAGAAAATGGCACACTTCGTGAAACTGACACAGGCTTCGCCGACCGGTTGTACCGAGGAAGATTCCAAGATTCTGTTCAACCTCGACACGGTCATCTCCGTTGAACCGGTGGGTGACCAGACAATGATTCAGACCCGATGGGGACGGATGACTGTCAGCGAGGATCTGGACACGATCCTGAATCTGGCGAACGCCGACCGGGGTGGCTTCAAGGCCCCCCAACTCGATTCGTTCACCCGAATCAACGAGGAGTCACTCTCCTTGTAACGCACGGGCGAAGGCCCGATTTGGAAATACTGAATAAGAACTGACCCGCAGCCGGTTGCTCCCAAAAGGACGCCGGCTGCGTTTGTTTTTGGGTGGGACTTTCGCGGGAGCGTTTTGCAGTCCGGTTCTCTGCACCGCTTTGAGGACAGTAAAATGAGCCGGTTGTTTGCCCGTTCAAAATAATCCTGTCCATTCATGTTCCAATTTGGTCATGAAAAATAAACAAGGATAGACAGGATTGGAGTGACCACCAAGCGCACTTGGCCAAGCCCGTTCACCCTCATCCGGCCTTCGGCACCTTCTCCCTCGAGGGAAAAGGGATTCTCTGGTTTCATTCGTGTTTCTTCGCGTGAATTCGCGGTTGAAAACAAAATATCCAGCCAAGCGCTACCGGCGTTTGAAGTAGCCTCTTTGTTTTTCGCTGATGGGCATGTTGAGGCGTTCCATCACCTGCATCATGTCCTCCCAGACGTGTCGCTTGATCACCCACGACTGGTTGCGCAGCAGGTAGGACGGGTGGAAAGTGGGCATCACCGGCAAGCCGCGGTACTCCTGCCAGTTGCCGCGCAGTCGAGTGATGCCGGACGGCATTTTGCCGAGCAGGCCCTCGACGGCTGTTCCACCCAGCGCAACCATCACCCTGGGCTGGATGATCTCGATCTGCCGCTTGACCCACGAGAAACAGGTTTCCATTTCCTCGGGGCGCGGCTTGCGGTTGCCGTATACCTTGCCGGGTGTGTCAGGGCGGCACTTGAGGATGTTGGCGATGTAAACCTTGTCACGATCGAGTCCGGTGGCCTCAATGATCTTGGTCAGCAGTTGGCCGGCCGCGCCGACGAACGGCTCACCCTCCTTGTCCTCGTCCAGCCCCGGCGCCTCGCCGATGAGCATCAACTCCGCATGGACGGTGCCGACCCCGAACACGACCTGCGTTCGCGTCGATACGAGGTGCGCGCACTGGGCGCAGGCCAGCGCCTCGTCACGCAGCTTGGTCATCGCGGATTCTTTATCGGCGGCGGAGAGATTGGGCGAGTCGTAAACGCTTGGCTCGTCGGGACGCTGCGGAATGAGGGTTGGCGCCGCCTGTTCAAGCGGGGCGGTGGTGGTTTTTTGTGCAGCCGGCCTGGCCAGGCGCGACAGCGACTCCGGCGACGCATCGACGTAGCGCACACCCCGCTGCTTGAGCGACTCGAGGTGGCCAATGGTAGCGTCGAGCAGTTGATGATACACGCCGAGCATCGGTGAACAAGTTAGGCCAATCCACCGCCCGGGCAAAGACCAAGTTATTCACCGCGCAACTCTATGACCTGCTCACTGGGCGATCTACTTCTGCATGACGAGCAAATCGAGCGCCGTAACCATCTCAACCTCCGTGAGTTTAAAGAATCCAACAATGTCGGTGAAAAAAATGGCAAGCAAGCTCGGCTTCCCGTGCACCCTTGCCAAGCCGGGGTGGGTTCCAGTAGATTTACCCCCGCTTTTGGGAATGAAGGTTTATATCAACGGCAGATTTTATAGCGAACAAAACGCGAAGGTGTCAGTGTTCGATCACGGGCTACTTTACGGCGACGGCGTGTTTGAGGGCATCCGCGCGTACCACGGCCGGTTGTTCAAGCTGAAGGAACACATCGACCGGCTGTTCTACTCAGCCAAAGCTATCCTGCTCGACCTACCGATGACGCATGCGGAGCTGATGGAAGCCACGCTTGAGACGTGCCGCCGCAACAAACTCAACGACGGCTACATCCGATTGGTGGTAACTCGCGGTCGCGGTACGCTGGGCCTGAACCCCAACCGCTGCTCCGACCCGCAGGTGATCATCATCGCCGGCAAGATTCAGCTTTACCCGCCAAGCCTTTATAAAAAAGGCATGGAGATCGTGACAGTGGCAACGACGCGCAACCATCACAACGCGGTCAACCCGGCCATCAAGTCCCTGAATTACCTTAACAACATCATGGCCAAGATCGAGGCGAACATCGCCGGATATGAGGAGGCGATCATGCTCAACGCAGAGGGCTACGTGGCCGAGTGCACCGGCGACAATATTTTCATACTCAAGGACGGGCGGATGTTCACGCCGCCACTGTCGTCCGGGGCACTGCACGGCATCACCCGAGGCACAGCGATCGATCTACTGGCCGAGCTTGGAGTACCTACTTCCGAGCCGAACATGACGCGGTACGACTTGTTCAACGCCGACGAATGTTTCCTCACCGGCACCGGTGCAGAGATCGTGCCGGTGGTAAAGATCGACCAGCGGGTCATCGGCAACGGTAAGCCGGGGCCGGTCACGAAGAATGTTGTCAAGGCTTACCACGAACTGACCAAGGTCTCCGGCGAGCCGATCGCCAAGCGCTGAGCTATCCGGTGCAAGATGGGTGTCTATGGGGCTTTTTCCACAACCGGCCCGGAGAGCTAACCCCAGCCCGCGCTTGGCCAATTTTTCAATAGGCAACTTAGCAGCCTTGCGCCTTTGATTTCGGTAGTTTTCGTGCTATGTTTTCTTTGTTTTTGAGGGGTTAAACGGCTTGACCCGTTTAGACTAACTGTACGAACGACAATTTTTCCCTGGACGGATGCTCTGCGATATTTGCAAAGAAAATGAGGCGACGGTTCACTTGACCCAGATGGTTGAGGGTAAGACCAAGAAGATCGACCTGTGCGAGAGTTGCTCGAAAGCGAAGGGCGTGGATGACCCCACCGGCTTTTCGCTGGCCGACCTATTGTTGGGCCTCGGCGCCTCGCAGGAGATGGAAGAGTCCGGTAGCACCACGGGGAAATGCCCCAAGTGTGGCTTCAGCCAGACGGATTTCAAGAAGACCGGCCGGCTGGGTTGCCCCGATTGTTACGACCATTTTACGGAAGGAGTGGAGAGTCTTCTCAAGAGCATGCACAAGGGCACACGTCACACCGGCAAGGCACCGGCGGTCTGGCAGCAGACGAAAGTATACGTGGATCGGTTGCACTCACTACAAACCAAGCTGGACAAGGCAGTGGCCAAGGAGGATTATGAAAAGGCGGCGGAGGTTCGAGACGAGATTTCCCGGGTTAAATCGGATTTCTCCGAGTCCAGCATAGTCTGAGAGATGAACATCAACGAAATCCTTTCCAAGCCGGCAGAGGCGGCTCGCCGCGAGGGGCCCTCCAATAAGATCGTCCTGTCTAGCCGAGTGCGGTTGGCCCGCAATCTCGCCAACTTACCGTTCCCGGGTTGGGCAAAAAAAACGGTTCGAGTAAAAACCTTCAAGCAAATCCTCGACAACGTCATGGAAGTGGCCCCGATGCGGGACGGCTTTCACGCCGGCATGGAGGAGTTGCCCACGCTGGACAAGCAACTGCTCGTCGAACGCCATTTCATCAGCCGGGAGCACGCCGCCAAGACAGCCGGCAGCGGCATGGTGCTTAGCAGCGACGAGGCGCTTTGTGTAATGATCAACGAGGAAGATCACCTGCGCATGCAGGCCCTACTACCGGGATTGCAGATGGACAAAGCTTGGATGGCGGTCGACCAGTTCGACACCGCGCTTGAGTCCAACCTCGACTACGCCTTCTGCAAGCGACGCGGCTACCTGACCGCCTGCCCCACCAACCTTGGCACCGGCATTCGTGTCAGTGCGATGCTGCACCTGCCAGGGCTAGTCTTGAGCGAGCAGATTAACCAGATTATCCAGGCGGTCAACAAGCTTGGTCTGGCCGTCCGTGGTCTGCACGGAGAAGGCACGGAGGCGCTGGGCAACGTCTTCCAGGTCTCCAACCAGATGACCCTCGGCGAGACGGAGTCGGACATCGTCGAGCGGCTCAACAAGGTTCTCCTGCAGATCATCGACCACGAGGAGAATGCCCGGGCCAAGCTCCTCGAGAACAAGGCCAAAATGGTCTATAACCACATCGGCCGGGCCTACGGCATCCTGGCCAACTCTCACAGCATCTCCTCCAAGGAAACCATGAATCTGCTGTCGCTCTTCCGTCTCGGTATCGACCTTTCCCTGTTCCCCGGCAACAAGCCGGCGTTGACCGAAGAGCTTTTCATCATCACCCAGCCGGCTCACCTGCAGAAAACCCTGGAGGGAAAACTCTCTGCAGAGAAACGGGACATCCTCCGAGCCAACCTACTGCGAAGCCGGCTCTTGAAGGTAGGTCGCCCAGACATGCCAGACATCGGAAAAACAGAACAGAATGAGGAATAAAACCATCGCTTGGCCAATCGCAGCGGCAGCTATGCCCAAGCTGGACATAGACCGTCGAGACGGCCATAGTGGGCAGGTATTTTTATGAGTGACGAGCCAATGAACAACTTCACCCCGCGCGCCCAGCAAGTACTGGCGCTGGCGAGGAAGGAGGCCGACCGATTCAACCACAGCTTCGTGGGCACCGAGCATCTACTGTTGGGCCTGATCAACCTAGGCCAGGGCGTCGCCGTCAATGTCCTTCAAAAAATGGGCCTCAATTTGGAGACTGTGCGCCTCGAGGTCGAGAAACAGGTCGGCACCGGCCCGGACCAGAAACTGGCCGGCAACATCCCTTACACCCCGCGCGTTAAAAAAGTGCTCGAGCTTTCTAAAAAGGAAGCCAAGGCGCTGCACCACACCTACGTTGGCACCGAGCACATCCTGCTGGGTTTACTGAGAGAGGGAGAGGGCGTCGCGGCGCGAGTGCTGAAGACTCTCGACATCGACATTGACCTTTGCCGACAGAAAATCCTGCACGAGTTGGATCCGAACTTCGAGGGCGATGACGGCGTCGCTGCCGGCATGGAGGAAGATGAGTCCGGCGACAACAAGAAGCAGGTAAAGACACCTGCACTCAAGGCGTTCGGCCGCGACCTCACCGAGATCGCCAAAAAAGGTGAGATGGATCCAGTCATCGGGCGCGCCGAGGAGATCGAGCGCGTCATCCAAGTGCTCTGCCGCCGCACCAAGAACAACCCAGTGCTACTCGGAGAAGCCGGTGTTGGCAAGACGGCCATAGTCGAGGGACTCGCACAGGAAGTCATCAAGGGCAACGTCCCGGAAATTTTGCGCGAAAAGCGTGTCATCACCCTCGACCTCGCTCTGATGGTCGCAGGAACCAAGTACCGCGGCCAGTTCGAGGAACGCATCAAGGCCGTGATGGACGAGATTCGCCGCGCGAAAAACGTCATCCTGTTCATCGATGAGTTGCACACCATCGTCGGGGCCGGCTCCGCCGAAGGCACGATGGACGCCTCCAACATTATCAAGCCTGCCCTGAGCCGTGGCGAGCTGCAATGCGTCGGAGCCACCACCCTCAACGAATACCGCAAATATATCGAGAAAGACGCCGCCCTCGAGCGCCGGTTCCAGTCCGTCAAGGTCGAGCCGCCCTCCATCGATGATACCATCGATATTCTCAAGGGACTGCGTCCGCGTTACGAGGACCACCACAAAATGGAACTGACCGATGCTGCTGTCATCGCCGCCGTCAGGCTTTCCGACCGATACATCACCGGGCGTTTCCTGCCGGACAAGGCGATCGACATCATGGACGAAGCCGGCTCGCGCGCCCGCATCAAGGCCATGACCCGTCCGCCCGAGGTCAAAAACTTCGAGTTGGCGATCGAGGAAACCCGCATCAAAAAGGAGAAGGCCATCAAGGAGCAGAAATTCGAGGAAGCCGCCTCGATGCGCGACGAGGAAAAGAAGGCTAAGGAGGACCTCGAGAACACGCTAGCCGAGTGGAAGAAAAACAACGAGGACACCCGCGTCAAGGTCGATGAGGATGAAATCATGTTCGTTGTGGCCAAGTGGACCGGCATCCCTCTCAAGCGCATGGAACAGGGCGATGTGCAAAAACTCCTCTCGATGGAAAAGGAAATTTCCAAGATTGTCATTGGACAAAGTTCAGCCGTCGAGACCCTCTGCAAGGCTCTTCGCCGCAGCCGTGCCGACCTTAAGGATCCCGCCCGACCGATCGGTGCTTTCATGATGCTCGGCCCGACCGGCGTCGGCAAAACACTCCTAGCCAAAAGTCTCGCCGAGAACATGTTCGGCGACAGTAAATCGCTCGTGCAACTCGACATGTCCGAGTACATGGAGAAGTTCAACGTTTCGCGCCTTGTCGGCTCACCCCCTGGCTACGTCGGCTACGAAGAGGGCGGCCAGTTGACCGAAAAGGTGCGCCGCAACCCCTACTCCGTCGTACTGTTTGACGAGGTCGAGAAAGCCCATCCCGACGTCATGAACATGCTCCTCCAAATTCTCGAGGAGGGCAAACTGACCGACAGCTTCGGCAGGCACGTGGACTTCCGTAATACGATCATCCTGCTCACCTCTAATGTCGGAGCCGCGCGACTCAAAAAGGGAGCCACCATGGGCTTCACCGCACCCGACGACGACCAGGACCACGAGCGGATGAAGGAAAATCTCACTGAGGAGGCCAAGAAAGTTTTTCGACCGGAATTCCTCAATCGTTTCGACGACATCGTTGTGTTCCGCTCTCTTGGCAAGGAAGAACTCACCCAGATTCTTGAACTCGAGCTTGAGAAGGTCGAGAAGCGACTTGCTCAACGCAACCTACACTTCGAGTTGGACGAGTCCGCCCGTGACCTACTGCGGAATCAGGGCTACGACCCCTCCTACGGGGCACGCCCTATGCGCCGGGCCGTCGAAAAACACCTTGAGGACCCGATGGCTGAGGAAATTATCCGTGGCAACCTGCGCGAAGGTGTAATGGTTTCCATCTCCGCCAAGGATGAAAAACTGGTCTTCACCCAGAAAAAAGCCAAAGCCAAGGGCGAAGATACCAAGGTTTCTAGCTAAACCAACCGCCACTCTGCTTTCCACCCCGCCTAGACAAGCGTAAAGGTGACTCTGCGGACTCGCATTTCGCCAAGCGAATTGTTAGATTCTGCCATGACTATTCATGGGACGTTCAGCTGATAATCCGCTTAAGGACGCTTTCGCCAGCCTAGGCAACGTCGCTGTCCTGTTCCTGGACACGATACGCTCCATTTTCGCGAAGCGATTCCGCTTCCGCGACCTGATTGAACAGCTCCACTTCATCGGCGTGAAATCCCAGTCGGTGGTCCTACTCACCGGCGCCTTCACCGGAATGGTAATGTGCGCCCAGTTTTACATCCAGTTTCACAAGGTAAAGATGGACAGCGCCGTGATGTCAGTGGTCACTGTAGCCATGGCCCGAGAGCTGGGCGCCGTGTTGACGAGCCTAATGATCGCCGGCCGCGTCGGTGCAGCAATGGCCGCCCAACTCGGCACCATGAAGGTGACCGAACAGATTGATGCCCTTCGCACACTGGCCACCAGCCCCGTAGACTACCTCGTGGCGCCAAGACTGCTGGCTATGCTCATTTCGCTGCCGCTTCTCACTGCCGAAGCCATCGCCATAAGTATGGTTTCCGGTATGCTGGTAGCGGTATATCTGCTTGGCCTTGATCCCGTTTTCCTTTGGAGCAACATGTTGTTTTACACGGGGTCAGTGGACATCTGGATGGGACTGATCAAGGCTTTCATCTTCGCCTGCATTATTGCCACAATCGCCTGCCATAAGGGGATGCACTGCGGCCAGGGTGCCGAGGGGGTAGGCAAGGCCACCACCGAGGCAGTGGTCGCCGCCTCCATCAGTATTCTCGTGTCCAACTTTTTCGTGACCCTCGTTCTCAACAACCTCTTGATTTACCAAGAATGATCGAGGTCTCAAAACTGCACAAGAGCTTCGGACATCAACAGGTGTTGCGCGGAGTTAGCCTGACAATTCAAGAGGGAGAATCTGTCGTCATCATCGGCGGCAGCGGATGCGGCAAAAGTGTTCTGCTTCGTCACATCATCGGGCTCGTGCAGCCGGACGAGGGCGACGTGAAGATCGACGGCCAAAGCATCGCCGACCTTTCCGAGCGCGAACTCATCAAGGTGCGGCGCAAATTCGGCATGCTCTTTCAGAGCGCGGCATTGTTCGACTCGCTGAACGTCGAGGAGAACGTCGGCTTTCTGCTCGACCGCGAGCAAACGATGTCCCCGTCAGAAATTCGAGCAACCGTCGCCGACGCCCTCGAGTTGGTGGACCTCGGCGGCACTCAGGCCAAGAAACCGGCCGAGCTATCCGGCGGCATGAAAAAACGCGTCGGCTTGGCTCGGGCTATTGTTTACAAGCCTCAGATCATCCTTTACGACGAGCCGACAACCGGACTGGACCCCGTCGTGGCCGACAGCATCGACCAACTTGTCATCAGGATGCGCGACCAGTTGAAATGCACATCGATCGTCGTCACACACGACACTCGTAGCATGCGACGCGTCGGCAACCGCGTGATGATGCTGCACCAAGGCGAAATCCACGCCAACGGCACACCCGACGATATTTTCAATTCCACCGACCCTGTCGTTCACAAGTTTGTCAACGGGATCGCCGATCCCAAGGATTTGGAGTTCTAACAATGAAAGCAAAACAAGAATGGAAAGTCGGCCTGTTCCTGGCCATCTCACTGGTAGTGGCTGCCGCGCTCGTCATCAACTTCTCCAAGGGCACCAACCCCTTCACCGAGACCACACTGCTACACCTCAAGACGAAAAACGTCGACGGTCTCAAGCGAAACTCCGTAGTCCTTATGGCCGGCGTGCCGGTCGGCAGCATCAGCGGAATCCACCTCAACACAGATACCGGCATCGTCACCCTCGACGCCAAGATCAAGGCCGAATACCAGATCCGAGCCGACGCCAAGTTCTTCATAGAGACCGCCGGTTTTCTCGGCGACAAATACATCGGAGTCATCCCCGGCGACAACAAGCTCCCGCCGCTCGAGAACCGCGCGACCGTCATCTGCCAGGAATCATTCGATCTCGTCCGAGCCGCCCGCTCGGCGACTGATCTCATGGATGAACTCAAGACTGTTGCCTCGCAGATCACCAACATCGTCAACCGCATCGACAGCAAGTTGCTCGATGAACAAACCCTCACCAACCTCGCCGCCGGATTGAGCAACCTCCGTGAGATTTCTGCAGAAGCCTCCGCCACCATCGACGGTGTGAACCAACTCATCCTTACCAACACGCCGCCCATTAACGCCGCCATAGAAAACGTCGTCACATTTTCCGAGCAACTCAAGGACGCCGGCGGCGATATACAAAATCTCGTTGCCTCCAATAGCGTCGTTATCGACGAGTCGCTGACTAACATCAAGGCAACCACCGAGTCACTCCGCAACCTCGTCGCCGCCGCCGAACAGGGCAAGGGACTCGCCGGCAAACTGTTTAGTGACGAGGAACTGGCCAGCAACTTTTCAATGCTCTCGAGCAACCTCGTCGATGTCAGCGTTAAGCTAAATCGCGGCGGCCTCTGGAGCATTCTCTGGGCCGACAAAAATAAGGACGACGGCAAACCCACGAAACTCAGGCCTACCATTGGCCCCAATCGCCGTTGATGGACAAGCCGACGGACATCCGCGCCGCCGCCGCCGAGCTGTTTTTCCTGCCGGTCGAGACCCGCGTGCCGCTCAAGTTCGGCCCCGAGACGCTCACGCACGTTACCTGCGCCCGCGCGCGCCTCACCGTCCGACTGGCCAACGGCGGCACTGCCACCGGTTGGGGCGAGACACCACTCAGCGTCCAGTGGGTTTGGCCAAGCGCCCTACCCTACGAGCCGCGCCATCAAGCTCTGAAGAATTTTTGCATCCGACTGACAAAAGCATGGGCGGCATTCGACGCCCCGGGCCATTCACTGGAACTGGGCCACGACTTCCAGCAAAACGAACTGCCCAAGCTGCTCGACGAATTCAACGCCAAAAGCCCAGCCGGAGAACCTGTACCGTGGCTCGCTGCTCTCGTATGTTGTTCGCTCTTCGACATCGCGCTGCACGATGCTCTTGGCCAATCACTTAGCAGGCCGACTTACGAGACCTACTCCCCCGAGTTTCTCAGCCGCGACCTTAGCCAGTTCCTAGAGCCGGCTATCGGCTCAGACATCAACTTCGCCGGTCGGTTCCCTCACGAGTTTCTCGCCGGTGACCCGCCGAAGACGATGCCGGCGTGGCACCTCGTCGGCGGGCTTGACCCACTCGACGAAAGCGAATTGACCGGCGACGAGCCGGACGACGGCTATCCGGTGTTGCTCGCCGATTGGATACGCACCGACGGTCTCACATGCCTCAAGGTCAAGCTACGAGGCAATAACACCGAGTGGGATTTCGACCGCCTGGCCAAGGTCGGTGCGATCGCCGCCAAGCATGGAGCCCTCTGGCTAACCGCAGATTTCAACTGCACCGTCTCTGATCCCGCATATGTGAACGAGATTCTCGACCGGCTCGCCATCGAGCAGCCGCAGCTTTACAGCATGATCCTCTATGTCGAGCAACCGTTCCCGTACGAGCTCGAGAAACACCGTATCGACGTGCACAGTGTCTCCGCCCGCAAGCCGCTGTTTCTTGACGAGAGCGCGCACGACTGGAAACTGATCCGGCTAGGGCGCGAACTTGGATGGACCGGTGTCGCTCTCAAGACCTGCAAGACGCAGACCGGCGCGATCCTAAGCGCCTGCTGGGCCAAGGCTCACGGCATGAAACTGATGGTGCAGGACTTGACCAATCCAATGCTGGCGCAGATTCCGCACGTGCAATTGGCGGCGCGAGTCGGCACGATCATGGGAGTAGAGACGAACAGTATGCAATTTTACCCGGAAGCCTCAGCGGCAGAGGCCATGGTGCACTGTGGAATTTATCGGCGGCGCGAAGGTCGGCTCGATTTGAGCACGCTCACCGGGCCGGGCTTAGGCTATCGGCTGAAGGAAATCGACCGTGACCTGCCGGAACCTGCAGCTGCTTTCGGAGAAGGCTAATGAGTAACGGACGCAAAACCGTCCTGCTGATTGCCGGCGAAGCCAGCGGCGACACGCTCGGTGCGGAGCTGATAAAAGCCATGCGCGACGAACCGGGCGGCGAGGAGATCGACTTCATCGGCGCGGGCGGCCCGCAAATGGAGGCGGCCGCGCTACGACCGGAGTTCGATCTGAGTGAGCACGCCGTGGTCGGCATCTGGGAGGTGCTCAAAAACTACTTCAAATTTCGGCGCCTGTTCCGCCATCTGCTCGAGTTGGCGACTCGACGTGAACCGGATATTATCGTGCTGATCGACTATCCCGGTTTCAACCTGCGCTTCGCCAAAGCCATCCGCCGATACAACGCAGAGGGCGGCGGTGCGTTCCGGGAGTGGCAGCCGAAGATCATCTGTTACGTGTCGCCACAACTCTGGGCATGGAAGGAAGGCCGCGTGCACCAGATCGCCAACGACATTGACCTTATGCTCTCCATCTTCCCCTTCGAGAAAGACTGGTACGCAGAGCGCGTGCCGGGATTCCCGGTCGAGTTCGTCGGCCATCCGCTCGTCGATCGTTTCCCCCTGTCCAAGCCGGGCGAAAAATCTGTACCGCTCGACCCTGACCTGTTCACCGAGCAGCCAACCGTGCTACTGCTGCCCGGCAGCCGCCGCCGCGAGGTCGACAAGCACCTGCCGGTTATGCTCGAGGCGGCTGTGATTTTTTCAGAGAAAATAAAGACACGCCTCCGCATGGTGCTGCCGAACCGCGAGATGCACGAGTTGGCCAAGCGACACATCCCGACCGGCACCGAAATCGACATGCAGATTGGCGGCCTAGCCAACGCGCTTGGCCAGGCGAGCCTAGCGATCGCCTCCTCCGGCACGGTCACGATGGAGTGCGCCTGGTTCCGGGTGCCCACAGTCGTGCTATACAAGACCAGCCCGCTGACCTACTCACTTGGCCGAATGTTCCTGAAAGTGCCGTACCTCGCCATGCCCAATCTGCTCGCCGGCGAGGAACTCTTTCCCGAGTTCCTTCAGTCGGAGGCCAACGCCGACAACCTCGCCAAGGCAAGCCTGCGCCTGCTGCAGGACAAGGGCGAACGCACCCGCATCCTCGGCGGACTCAGCCTCGTCGCAGCCAAACTCGGCCCAAGCGGAGCCGCTACTCGAGCCGCCCAAGCCGTTCTCTGCACCCTAGATTGACCACCGCTCTCGACCGGGTGGGCGGGGGTGGTTTACATTGCTCGCGTATGGTTCAGTATCTTGATCTTTTGCGCCTAGTTTTAGCTGAAGGCAGAGCCAAGGGCGACCGCACCGGCACCGGCACGTTGTCAGTGTTTGGGGCGCAGGCACGTTTTCCGGTCGGTGAAAATTTCCCTGTGCTCACGACGAAAAAGCTGCATTTGCGCTCGATCATCCACGAGTTGCTGTGGTTCCTAAAGGGCGACACGAATATCAAATATCTCAATGACAACGGGGTGACGATTTGGGACGAGTGGGCGGGCGAGAATGGCGATCTTGGCCGGGTATACGGTGCGCAGTGGTGCGACTGGCGGGCACCGGATGGAAGCTCGGTGAATCAGGTTGATCGACTGATCGACGGGCTGAAAAAAAACCCGAATAGCCGGCGGCACATTATCAGTGCGTGGAACGCCGGCGAACTCGACCAGATGGCGCTGACGCCTTGCCATGCACTGGTGCAGTTCAATGTGTGCGACGGCGTGTTGAGTTGCCAGTTGTATCAACGCAGCGCGGATCTGTTTCTCGGTGTGCCTTTCAACATCGCGTCGTACTCGCTGTTGCTGCTGATGGTGGCACAGGTTTGCGGACTGAAGCCGGGCGAGTTCATTCACACGTTCGGAGACCTGCACCTGTACTCGAATCATCTCGATCAGGCCAAGCTGCAACTGGCGCGCGAGCCAAGGCCGCTGCCTCGGATGACGCTCAACCCGGACGTGGGAGACATTTACTCGTTCCGCTACGACGACTTCGAGTTGAAACATTACAATCCTCATCCATCGATCAAGGCGCCCATCGCGGTTTGAATGATGACCCCCATGCCCTTCAAAGCCATCGCAGCCATGTCGTTGAACCGGGTGATCGGTCGTGGCAACAGTATCCCCTGGAATTTGCCGGAGGACTTCGAGTGGTTCAAGAAGACGACGATGGGCCACGTACTAGTGATGGGACGCAGGACGTTCGAGTCGATCGGCCGCCCGTTGCCGGGCCGCGAGACGATTGTGCTGACGGGGAGTGGCGAACCGATCGCCGGTGTACGCACAGTCGGCAGTCTCGATGCGCTTGGCAAAGCAGGCGATCTCGGCGACCGGACAATTTTCATCTGCGGCGGCGCGCAAGTTTATGCTCAGTTGCTTGATCAATGTTCCGATTTGTACCTCTCCGTGGTGAAGCGCGAGGTGGAGGGAGACGCTTTTTTCCCGAAGTTCGAGCCAATGTTCGACGCCGGGGAGACTCTCCGTGAGTCGGGTGATTTCGACGTCATCCATTACCGCCGACTTTGCCAGGCGGGCGGCAATTGACTCGGCGGTAGCAAGTTGGTAGATTTTCTCAGGAATGTTAACAGCCGGAACCCAAACGTCCCCGCTTCCGGACGCCCCCATCACACAAGAGATAACTGCCGAATGGCCGGAGATCGTCATGTCGGTGGCGCCGTTCCTCGACGAGGTGCAGCAGGAGTTGGCCGGGCAGGTTGCGGCCTTCAATCCCGAGATCGCGCCGTACGCCGAGTACGCGCTGGCTAACCAGGGCAAGCAGCTTCGCGCCACGCTGACCGGCTTGGCGGCGAATTGTGTCGGAGGCTGGAACGACTCTGTCATCAAGGTTGCGGTAATCATCGAGATGGTGCACCTGGCCACGCTGCTACACGACGACATCATGGATGGGACAGAGTTACGTCGCAATCGCCCGACGCTAGCCAGCAAGTGGGACAACACCACGGCGGTGCTCGTCGGCGACTGCCTGTTCGCGAACGCGTTGAGGCTGGCTGCGGAGTTCCCGACCACGGATGTCTGCCGCGCCGTCTCCACCGCCACCCGAACGGTCTGCTCCGGCGAGATTATCCAAAGCCACCAACGGGGCAACCTGCATCTTGACCAGGTAGAATATCTCAATACGCTCCAGATGAAGACAGGCGAGTTGTTTGCTCTCGCCTGCGAGTTGGGCGCCTCGCTCGCCGGGGCTGAACCTCGGGAGACTCGGGCGCTGCGCGAGTACGGCATGGCGCTGGGCACGGCCTATCAGGTTTACGACGACTGCCTAGACTTGTTCGGCTCCGAGGCTGAGGTTGGCAAGTCGCTCGGAACCGACATCGCTAGCGGCAAGGCGACGCTACCGGTGATTCTTCTTTGCGAGCAAGCCGACCCCGAGATCGCCGTACAGCTTGGACGGATGATCGAGAAGTGGGATGACGGCCAATTGAATGTTTTGCGCGGCTGGCTGGCGGAGTTTAATACACTCGAACAATCCCAGTCCAGATTGGAGGCAGTCCTGGCTGATGCCCGCGACGTACTAGCCGAGCTTCGGGAGTCCGGTCACCGCGGTGCCCTCAAGGAATTGACCCTGTTTTTGGCGCAACAATCGGCCAGACTGGGTGTTTGTTGAGTACCGGGTCAGTACAAATGCTGGAATCCCCTTCCTTCATTTCCCCGGCAAAAGGTGGCGTGACCATGCCGGAATGGAATGAGAAGGAGTTAGTAAGCCGCGCCCGAAAAGGGGATATGGAGGCTTGCGACGCTCTTGTTCGCCAGTATCAGGAACGCATCTACGCCACGGTCTACCACATGACCTCAAACCACGAGGACGCCGCTGACTTGGCGCAGGAAACCTTCATCAAGGCCTTCCGCAAGATCGACAAATTCAAGGGCGACTCGTCCTTCTTCACCTGGCTCTACAGGATCGCCGTCAATAACACCATCAACTTCATTCGATCGAAACGCCGGCGCGTTATTCTGAGCATTAACCAAATGGATGAGGAATGGGACCGGGGCGAGGAACTGCTTGGTTTGGTCTCAAAAGACACCCCACACCAGAACGTCGACCGACACGAACTACAGGGAATATTGAACGCCGCTATGCAAAAGCTGTCTTCAAACCACAGACTAGTGGTCACGCTGCACGACGTGCAGGGAGTACCACACGAACAGATCGGCGAAATCATGGACTGCAACACCAACACCGTCCGCACCCGCCTGCACTACGCCCGAAAACAACTGCAAGCCCACCTCTCAGACTACCTGAAACCATAATGGAACCCGACCCAAAGGAATTCGACAAGCTGCAGAAACTGCTGGCTTCAAAAGAAAAAGAAAAACCGGAGGAAGGTTTTTTTGACCGGTTCTCCGACCAGGTGCTGACGCGACTTGAGGAGCCTGCACCCAAGCCGACACTTTGGGAGCGGCTCAACGACCAGGTGGATCCGTTGCGTACCGCAGCGGCCATCTTTGCAGCCGTCATCGGCCTGGGAGTGCTGTTCGCTCTGGATGAAGGTTCCAATATGGCTGAGACGGAGCCGGAACCGCTTGGCCAAACCGATGAAGAGACATCGCCCGAGCCGCTTGGCCAAGGGCAAAACACACTGGCTGGCAGCGGGCTGCTGCTGAACAAAAGCGAGGCACAGCCACCGCGCATCCTCATGAACCCAGGAACCGGACTGACACCACTCCCGGCCAAGATCGATTCCTCCTTTTACCAGGACAAATCCGCTTCAAATACCGTCCACACACCCAAATAAAAAGCAGCCAATTTCTTGGCTGCTTTCAGTGAAAATGTCGTGGCGCTCCGCTAGTAGCGCGTGAAGACAAACACGTCCATCCCGGATCGGACATGAAGGCGGCCTTTCACGATGCTTGTGTTTAGCTTGCCAGAGCGAAGAGGCCATCCGGCTTTCAAACTCCCAGCAAGGAACTCAGCTTCCTTGCTCAAGTTCAACTTGTCCGGCTTGACATTGACTTGAAAACGGATCCCGGAGCCTTCCCATTTACCGGAGCCAATCCGCATGATGTCACCTTCAAGCATGCTTTGGGTGAGTTGTATTCGCACCCAGTTGGGATCCTTGGCTTGAATCCAGGTCAACATCCGTTTCACCTCATCAACTTTGCCTTGGCTCTCTTCTCCTTCCCCTTGTGTGCCGTATGCCTGCTCAAAACCAGCCGGCTGGCTGTACCCTCCTCCGTAGCCGAACGCGTCATCATCGATATCTCCGTCATCAACGGCCTTTTGGTAAAGCGTACGCAACTTCTTGAGAACGTCATCGAAGGCACCACCAACGGAGAGGCCGTTGACGCGAATTTGTTTTTGATCCGCCCCCGGCCAAACCTGCAACGTCACCCGGCGCATTTTCCCGACTGTGGACTGGATTTCCCTCATCTCCTCCACCGAAATGGATGTTCTTGTCTTTTTGTTTTCACGCAGCGAAACGTTCGGCGCAAATCTCCATCGGCCGACAATGGCATCCTTAGTGTAAAGCTCCGACTCGCCGGTTTTAAAGAAATGCCGAATATCATCCATGAATGCCATTAGCTTCTTCTCCTCTGCCGAATTCGGCTCGATGGCTTTCAACTCCTCATACCGTTCGTTGACGGTGGAAACTACCTCGCTGTTGCTCAACAGGTTGGTCAGTGAGAGGGATCCGCTTTTCCACATGGCATACAGCGAATCATCATCCTCAGCCTCATCCTCAGTGCCATAGCCCCCGTATTCTTCCTCCTCTTCCTCCTCCTCTTCCTCGTCTCCCAGCAGACCCTTGATCTCCTCCGTTTCCCCTAAAGCGAAGAAACCCGGATAGGCGCGCATATGATTCTCGATCGTACTGGCGCGATTCTTCAACAACAGGGCCAAGGTGTCGCGAACCTCATAATCCAGTTCCGGCGTCTTGTCATACGCGGCCGCCAACTTAATGAACGGTGTGTTGTCAAGTTGCTCGCGAGCTTCGTTCAGCGTCTTCAACGGCCAGGGATCCGTGTCGTGACTGAGCGGCCCGGTGAAGTTGCCCAACTGGTAAATGAGCGTCAGCCCCATCACCGAGTAAACGCTCGCCGTGATCAGGCCAACGCAGAGCCCGAACTTCCGATTCATGGTCTTGTAGTTTTCCAGCTTGTAATCCTCCCACTGGGACTCCAGCCGTTTGCGCACCATGATGCTGGCCACCGTACCGAGGATGGAAAAAACCACCACCAGGGTGATGAAGCCGGCCACGACCGGCACGGCGCGGTTCCAAAACGGGTGTCCATCGATCGGCCACCACTTGTCGCCCATCCACTGAAACGCCATCGGGCCGAAAGAATCGGCGACATTCACTGCCAAAACCACGCCAAGCAATGTGAGCAAGGCATTGACTCCTCCCTTGAAATAACTCTCCGATGCGAGGATCAGTAATAACAGAACGATAAGCAGATAAATCCACATGGCGTTGGAAGCTATACCTCGTTCCCAAAAAAATCACGCGATTTTTGCGGAAAAAATCAGCTATTCCAGCCCCTTGAAAAATCCCCGGGCCGTCGTGCCAGTGGCCTCGGCCAGTTCCTCCAGCCCGATCCCCCTCGTCTCGGCGACCACTTGGCTGATTTCCTGCACATAGGCCGGTTCGCAGCGTTTGCCCCGATACGGCACCGGCGCTAGGAACGGCGCGTCGGTTTCCAGCATCAATTTGTCCAGTGGCACCGAGGCCAGCGACTCTCTCACGTCGCCTGCATTCTTGAAGGTGCAAACACCGGTAAAGCTAACCAGCGAGCCCAAGTCAATCACCCGCCGGGCCGCCGCCGGTTCATTCACGAAACAATGAAACACCCCCCGCACCCGATCTGCAAATGACTCGAAAACTTCGATGCACGCCTCGAACGCCGCCCGCTGGTGAATCACCACATTCAGCCCTAGCTTGGCCGCAACCTCGAGCTGCTGTTGAAATAGGGTAATCTGCCGGGCCTTGAACACCTCGTCATCTGCGGCTGATCCGCCGCGCGTGCTTGGCAGCCGATAGTGGTCAATGCCGATCTCACCGATGGCGACCACTTTCGCCGCCTTGGCCAAGCCCTCGAGCTCACCGCGCACATCGTCCGGAGCTGAGAGGCAGTCGTTGGGATGCCAACCTACTGCGGCGAACACGCCGTCGAAGCGCTTGGCCAAATCGATCGCGCGGCGACTGCTTTCCAAATCCGTGCCGATGGTGACAATACGCGAGATGCCCACCTCAGCGGCTCGCTGCACAACCTCATCCAACTCCTCGCGGAAATCGGGGAAGTCCAAGTGGGCGTGTGTGTCGTAAAATTCCGGCATCGCTTGACCAAGCTTTGGCTGGGCCACTTTAGCGGCTTCCCGGTGGTTTGTCATTTTCCTTCAAAAAAGCCGCCTGTATGATACATTTTTGGAGGTACTTGATACAGTGTCAGAGGAAACGAACATGAGCGGCCCTACATCCCCCGAAGAATTCCAGAAACAGATGCAGGATTTCCTGCAGAAACAATTCAAGACGTTCGGCACACCCGGCTTCGCCGGTGCTGAGCCGACCGACACCGTCACTCAGCCCGAGCCAGAGCCCACCCGGGCCGATTTCGATTTCGACTACAAACCGCGCGACGTCAAGACGCACCTCGACCGCTACGTCATCAAGCAGGAGGAGGCCAAAAAAGTGCTGAGCGTGGCGTTGTGTGACCATTACAACGCCGTGCGCCAAGCGTTCGACGGTGAGGAGCAGGGCCATTACACTAAGCAGAACGTCATGCTCATTGGCCCGACCGGCGTCGGCAAAACCTACCTTATCCGCAGCATCGCCGAGTTAATCGGCGTTCCGTTCGTCAAGGCCGACGCGACCAAGTTCTCCGAGACAGGCTACGTCGGCGGCGATGTCGAGGACCTCGTCCGAGACCTCGTCCGGCAGGCAGACGGCGACGTCGACCGTGCTCGTTACGGCATCATTTACATCGACGAGATCGACAAGATTGCCTCATCCTCCGAGCAACAGGGCGGCCGTGACGTGAGCGGCCAGGGGGTACAGACCACATTGCTCAAGCTGATGGAGGAAACCGAGGTGCCGGCGCGGTCACAGCACGACATGGCCGGGCAAATCCAGGCAATGATGCAGGGCATGCGCGGTGGCAAAAAAGAGGGCGACACCATCAACACACGCCATATCCTCTTTGTCGTAAGCGGGGCGTTTGCACATCTCGACAAAATCGTCGGCCGTCGACTGAAGGAATCCTCCATCGGGTTCGCCGCAGGGACACAGGAAGAGGTGGAGGGCGAACGGGTTCTCGAACACGCGAGGACACCCGACTTCATCAAGTTCGGCTTCGAGCCGGAGTTCATCGGCCGCCTGCCAGTGCGTGTAGTCTGCCATCCGCTTTCAGTCGATGACCTCGAGCAGATTCTCAAGAGCAGCGAAGGCAGCATCATCCGCCAGTACAAACAGTCATTCGCCGCGTACGGCATCAACACCCGGTTCGAGGATGACGGACTGCGGCGAATCGCCGAGTTGGCGATCGATGAAGAAACCGGCGCTCGCGGCCTGATGACTGTCTGCGAAAAGGTGTTACGCGACCTGAAGTTCGAGTTGCCCTCCTCCCGCGTGAAGGAGTTCGCCGTCGATGCCGCACTGATCGATGATCCCGGCACCGCGCTGGAAACGCTGCTGTCAAACGCGCCGGAACAGGAAGACAACGAAGTGGACAACACTCTGAAACAGTTTGCTGAGGCGTTCTCCAGCCAGCATAGCCTGTCGATCAAGTTCACCGACAAAGCCCGCAAGCAACTCACTCGCCTGGCCAAGGCCTCATCGCTCTCCGTTTACGAGTTCTGCAAGGAACACTTCCGGGATCTGCACTTCGGCTTGAAACTGATATCCAAAAACAGCGGTAGAACAGAGTTTGAGCTGGACGAGTCTTTCGCAGAAAATCCCGACTCCGCGCTGAGCGAGCAGGTGGTTGCCAGCTATAAAAATAAGAAATCATAGAGCCTGATTTCGTCTTTAATACGATGCTCGGCCGCCGGAAATGTCGAACACGGCACCTGTGCTGAAAGACACTTCATCCGACGATAGCCAGGCAATCATAGCCGCCACTTCGGCCGGCTGGCCAACACGGCCCATCGGGATTTTTGACACCATGTAATCTATATGCGCCTGCGTGCATTGCTCGAGAATCTCTGTCTCGATCACGGCCGGCGTGATGCAATTCACCCGGATGTTTGTGTCGGCCAACTCTTTACCCAGCGACTTGGTCAAGCCGATGACCCCGGCCTTGGCCGCGCTGTAATGCGACGCCGTCGGGTTGCCCTCCTTGCCGGCAATCGAGGCGACGTTGACGATCCGGCCCCAACCCGCCTCAATCATACCCGGCACGAAAGCGCGACAGCAGAGGAACACGCCGAACAGGTCGATCTCCATCACATCGCGCCACTCTTGCGGCGTGCATTCCCAAAGTGTCTTGTTGATGCCAGCGATGCCGGCGTTGTTGACGAGAATGTCGATTTGCCCATGACGGCCAAGCGCCTGGGCAGCCGCAGCCTCGACCGATTCCGGCTTGGCAAGCTCGACCGTGTCGCTAGTCACTTCTCCCGCGTCGGCGAGGTTTACGGTGGCCTCGTCGATCGCCGCCGGGTCGCGGTCCCAAATCACGCAGCACGCACCCTCCCGTAAAAGACGCTGCACCGTGGCGAAGCCAATTCCCCGGGCGCCGCCGGTCACCAAAGCAGTTTTTCCATGTAAACTCATATGAAGCGCCGCAGGGAATACGGCAGGAAAGACGGAAGATCAACTGAAATTCCCAACCACCAAACAGCGAGTTACTTGATCTCTTCAGGATAAGGATAGTCGCGATCACGAAGACGGTGCATCAACCGGACGCGTTGGGCGAAAAACTCAGCCTCGGCCTTCGCCCGGTCCACTCTCGTAAGCCGAGATGAATGCCAACTGACACCCAACTGATCATCATCACTATAATTCCCGTTAGACACACCCATTTCTTTAGGCTCACTAATTCGCGATAAAAGGCCTGAGACCTCCGTGTGTAGGAAAAATGCAATCAATTGATGACAAACAGTTAATCTGTCTTTAAAAAATCAGCGGAACATAAATCTAAATCCATTCGATTCGTTCCGAGATTAAACTCGGTATCACTAGCCGTTTCTTTAAAAAAACTACTGCCCCGGCACCTCGGGCGGATTCATCTTGTTGCCCTGCAAAATATAGTGGTATAGCGCCTCGATCTGCTGCTCCGCATCGCCGTCCAGCACGTCGAAAAGGGCGCTTTGGCCCTGGTTGAAATAGGCCGGCATCTTGGTTTGCGGATCGATCCGCAGCGGGTTACGCATCCAGCGCTGAAAATACTCCGGCAATAACCGTTCACCGACATTGGCAAGATTGATCCCCTGCGCGTCGAACACCTGCGCCGGCTTGAGCGAACCGATGGCGTGGCAACTGAAACAGAAAAAACCACCGTTCGCCGAGACCAGCTTGCGACCGACCTTCGCCTTCTCCGGGTCCACTGGTGGTTCCTGCGGAGTCACCGGCGAATACCCGTTTAGCAAGGCCAAGCCCTTGGCCAAGTCGCTGGCGCGCGCCGGGAAGGCTGGCATCCGTGCGTGCAGCCACGGCCTCGGCCGTTCACCCAGCGTGCCGAGCAGCAGTTTCTCCGCCCAGCCCGGCTTGAGCTTGCCGCCGAGCACTTCAAACGGAGGCACGCTTTCCATCTGGCCGTGACAGTTGCGGCAGTTTGAGTCGGCGGTCTGCCGCAGGGCGAACTCCGCGAGGCTCGCCTGGCCAAGCGATGCCCTACCCTTTTTCATAAACAGGCGTAACGCCAAGCGCTCCTCCTCCGCGAAACCAAATTGCAACGACGATTCCGACGGCGAATCCGCGAGGCAGCCCTTGGCCAAGTCCGAGATCGCCGCCACAGAGAACGAGTTTTCCAACTTCATCGAATGGCAATTTAAGCAGCCGGTTGAGCTGACCAACTTTTTCCCGGCGGCAATCCTCGAGTCATCGGAGGCCGGTGAACCCGCCTTGGTTGGAGTCGATTTTGAAAACAAAAATGCTGCGAGCGCGTTGGCCTCTTTTTCCGCCAGCGCGAAATTCGGCATACGAATCCATTTGTAGTGCGCCTGCGGATTTTGCAGGAACGCCGACAGTGCCCCCGCTTGGCTAAATTTCCGCTGCGCCTGGCCAAGCGCCATCTTATCCGGTGCGACCGGCTCTTTTTCCAGCGTGTGACAGGCGGCGCAGTTCAATTGCTTGTACAACGCCTGCCCTGCTGAGATAACGCCCGCATCCACTGGAACCGACCTGATCGGCTGCCCGCTTTTCAGCGAACCGAGATAGGCGGCGATCGCCCGTGCATCCGCCTCGGCTGCCGAGCCGTGCAGCATAGCCGGCATTTTCGCGCTTGGCCTCAGCTTCTTCGGGTTCAGCACCCAGTCGGCCATCCAGTCGACTCCTCGCCGCGAGCCGACCCCTTCAAACGCGGGCGCGTCCATCGCCAACTCCGGCATACCACTCCCCGGCGCATTGGTGGCGTGGCACTTGAAACACCGATGCTCCGCCGCCAACTGCCGACCTCGCCGCAGCGACACACGCTCGGCCAAGGCCTCGTTGGGCATATGCTTGAGGTACTTCGGTGGGATCGGTTCGTTGCCGTAGTCGGGCGTCGACCAGTACAGTCGAAAAAAGGCGTCCCCTTTTTCCGGCGACGTGAAGGTCGCCTTGAGCGTGTTGCTGCGGGAGTTAAGCCGGATGCGCTTGGTCGGATCGGTCATCCCTCCCGTACCTGATACCTCCATCACCGGGTTGCCGTTGAGTTCCAGCTTGAGGCTCCCGTTAAGTTCGGCCTGAAAAATAAACCGGTCGCGCAGGTCGAGATGGATCACCCCTTCCCACTCGGCCGTGAACGGCCCGGGCGCAATAAATGGACTCGGTTCCTCGCCGGCCGAGACGTACAACATGAAATGCGGCCGCACGGTGTGATCCGCCGCGCCGCCGGCTGCCAACTTGAAGGTGACGGCCAACCCGTCCTCCAATGCCGGAGTGTCCTCAGCGCTTGGCCAAGCGCTTGGCCAAACGAGCGCCGCGATAAGTATTGGCAGAAACCGAAAGTTCATCCCGCGCCGTTCTTCAGGCGAGGTCGAGATTGCCGAGGATTTGCAACACGGCCTTGCTTTTGTTGAGGGTGTAAAAGTGCAGTCCGGGTGCTCCGCGATCGAGCAGTTCGCGGCACTGCGCCGTGGCGTACTCGATGCCGTATTCGCGAACAGCCTCCGCATCGTCGCCCAGTTCGTCGAGCCGCGAGGCGAACGACTCCGGCAGTTTCGCGCCGCACATGGCGCTGAATTTCTTGATCTGCCCGGCGTTGGCCACAGGGATGATGCCGGGGAAGAGCGGCGCGGCGACGCCCTGCCCTTTCAGGAAATCGGCAAGCCGAAAGTAGTCGGCGTTGTCGAAGAACATCTGCGTGATGACGAAGTCGGCGCCGCTGTTGATCTTGCCGACGAGATGACGCCAATCGGTTTCGCGGCCCTCGACGCAATCGATGTGGCCCTCCGGAAAACCGGCGGCACCGATACCGAAGCCACCACGCTCGCGGAGGAACGCAATCAACTCGGAGGCGTACTCGAAGCCGCCCTCGGTCTGTGCCCAATTTTCGCCAGGAGGCGGGTCACCACGCAAGGCGAGGATGTTTTGAATGCCGCGATTTGCCGCCTCGTCGAGGATGCCGCCGATCTCTGCCCGCGTGTGTTTAATACAGGTGAGATGCGCCATCGTGGTGAGGCCAAAGTCGTTTTGGATACGCTCAACGATCTCGAGTGTTTTCTCGCGGGTGCTGCCGCCCGCGCCGTAAGTGACGGAGGCGTAGTCCGGCTTGGCCGTCATCAATGCCGGAAGAGTCTTGCCAAAAAAAGTCGCTTCGCCCTGGGGAGTCTTGAACGGAAAAAACTCGAAAGAGATCGTGGGCTGGCCGGTGACCTGTTTGTCGGCGTGGATGTCACGGATGTACCGCATGCACGACAGCCTAGAGAAAACCGCCGCGCCGTGAAAGATGTAACTCCGGTTTGCGGGCGCTTGGCTTACACATCGCACACTTCGGCGGCGTGCCGGAGGGCGGCGGCCTTGTCGCCCCAGTTGGGGATGAACTCCTGCGC
The DNA here is from genome assembly GCA_002299785.1 of Verrucomicrobia bacterium UBA673. Classification (GTDB taxonomy): domain Bacteria; phylum Verrucomicrobiota; class Verrucomicrobiia; order Limisphaerales; family UBA1096; genus UBA1096. The sequence continues at coordinate 30,546 of DBNL01000070.1, read as the reverse complement.
GACGAAACCGTCGAAGCCGGTGGAGAGAATTGCGTGCATTACGGCGGGGTAGTTAACTTCCTGCGTGTCGTCGAGTTCACCGCGGCCGGGGTTGCCGGCGGTGTGGTAGTGGCCGATGTATTCCTTGTATTTGCCGATGTTGCGAATGATGTCGCCGTGCATGATTTGCACGTGATAAATGTCGAACAACAGCTTGAGGTTCGGCGAGCCAACTTGCTTGATGGCCTCGATGCAAAGCTCGATATCGTCGCCCTGATAGCCGGGGTGACCCTTCATTGGGTGGCTGTCGTCCACGGAGTTGAGGTGCTCGAGGCAGATCGTGATGCCGTTTTTCTCGGCATGACCAATGACCTGTTTCCACGCCTTGACGCAATTGCCAATAGCCTGCTCACGATCGATGCCGGGAGTCTCCATACCGACAAATGTGATCACACGCTTGGCCCTGAACTGCTTGGCGACATCGATGCCATCAATCAATTTCTCGATGCACATCGGGTGATTGGCCTGGTCGTTTGGCCCCTTGCCAAAGCCGTGGCTGCCGACGAGCGAGATTTCCAGTCCTGCCTTGCGAGCGGCCGGATAAAACTTGCGGCTGATGCCCTCGATGCCAGTTAGGCCAATGTCAACGCAGGTGGCGATGAGCTTGTCGGTCGGCATCGGGTTGAAGGTCCAACCCATGATCGACTGGCGGATGCGTTTGTTTTTGATTTTGTAATCTCGGGTTGCTGAGGCGCGGGTCAACTGTGCCTGCGCAGGAGCAGCGGCGGTCGCGAGGGCCGCACCGGCGGCGGCCTTGATGATGCCTCGGCGGGAAATTTGATTGGTGCTCATTGATAAAACGGCTTACTGCGGCGAATTCAACCGCACTTGGCGGCACATGGCAAGCGCTTGGCCAAGCGCAAAAAAGCCCGGACATTCCGCCCGGGCTTAATCTCATTGGTTTGGTTGGTGTGGTTAAAATCAATGCTCAGGGAAACCCGCCATCCACCTTGGCCACGCCGGTTTGTAGCCGCCATAATCACGCTGCCAATTTCGGTGCCACTGCAGTTTCCATAGTTTCTTAATCGGCACATGCCTTGCCGAGTGGTCCATGAATACCCCCTGAATACCGCCGTTATGCCGATCCATAGCGAAATGTTTCATCTCCTCCCCGTACCCGCTCCACTCACCGTTGTATTGTGGCGGAGCCATTCTGCTTTTCATCGGGCCACCGCCGCGCCACATCATGTCCATGAACATCGGGATTTGGTTCAGGTCATGGCCGGACGGGGTGATCGTGCGCCAATGCCAATCTTTACTTCGGCCCTGTATATCTCGCGGTGCGTTGTAAAGCCAGTTGTTGTTTCCGTAACTCGCCCGCGTGGGTATGGACTGGCCTGAGATACCACCGTGCTTAAAGGAGGCATTCCAGCTGCCGACTGCATCCCAAGAATCCCTCTTGTACTTGTCAACCGGTTTTAATGTATAGTTTTGGCCTCGGTTGCTGCGGGCCAACTTGGCGGAGGGGCAAAGCAGAATATCCTGTTTGCGCCAGAATTTTTCCAGCGAAGCCACCCACTCGCCACGCCACCAGCCGCTCATGTTCTTCACGTCGATCCCTTGGCTGAAGTAGCCTTCATTGTCGTCGGTGTAATATTGCCACACCAGCCCCCACTGCTTGAGGTTACTCAGGCAAACGGTCTGGACGCCCTTGGCCTTGGCCTTGGCCAGTGCCGGCAACAGCATACCCGCCAAAATGGCGATGATGGCGATCACAACCAGCAACTCAATCAGCGTGAATGCCTTGACTGCACGGAACACGTGTCGTGTCTTTTTCATAAATTGTACTCACTGAGAAATGTCCGAAAACCACGAGGCAGGCAAGGATTTTCTATGATTTTAATTTATTTTTACCTCTAGGGCACTGGGCACTTCTGAGAACCTGTTAAACACCTGAACAAGAGTCCTCTTTTACTAGGTTATTTAATTTTTTCATGCAATAAATTTTGGTTTCCAGAATTGCCCACTGTTCGACACGTTTTTGCTATCATAGGGGTCAAGTATTTCAGAGCCAAATGTTTAGCCAAGCTCAATACTCCTAGGACTTGCCCAAGTGCGGCGACAGCAGTGACGGTAAGTTTTCCAAGAAATTAGGGTAAGGCCGGTTCATCATTCTGGCGCCGATAGACGTCGATGCTTTATAAGTGGAAGGTGACCAAGGGCAAACTCCCCACCATCACGAGCTGCGCTGTTCAAAAAAACTCAAGTAGCTTGCTCTTTCCTTGGCTAAACGGGCTTAATGGCGGCGTGCTTGCCTGGCTCCAACGTCGAATCACTCTGCCCGCCGCCCTCGCTTGGTTTGGGTGGCTCGCGCTGGGCCAGACGGCCGAGCCGGTTGATCTTGCCAGGGCGGAGGCGTTGGCCCGCCAGTACTGCATCACGTGTCACCTTTTTCCCGAGCCCAACCTGCTAGATAAAAAAACATGGGCCAGCCAGGTGATGCCCCGGATGGCCATCCGCATGGGCCTATCTCCCGAGAGTGTAAACCAGCATCCCGAGGCGGATGCGCTGTGGAAGAGCGGCCGGTTCCTGAGAGAACCGCTAATCACCAAGGCGGACTACTTCGCCATCGTTGAATATTACAAGGCCAAGGCGCCGGAAGAGGCAGTCGCGCAAAAACCGGTCGCGCCGATCGGGCTCGATTTCATGCAGTTCACCGCACGGCCAAGCCGGTTCCGCCGCTCGGTTGGCGCCGTGAACATGGTGCGCATCGACGAAGTGCGCCGGCGGATTTACCACTCGGACGGGATCAACAAGTTTCTCGACGTGCTTGACTCAGACGGCAACTGGGTGGAGTCGATGCAGGTCGGCAACGTGCCGGTGGGGTTCGCTGAAAACGACGGCGACTTTTTCCTCACGATGATCGGCACCTTCACCCCGTCGGACATCCCACTCGGCGAACTCGCCCTCTTACGTCACGAGAACGGCGCGTTCGTCCGAAAGAAAAACTTGCTGCCCAAGATCCCGCGCCCCACGCACACCAACTTCGCCGATCTGAACGGTGACGGCCGCAATGACCTGATCGTCTCTATGTACGGCAACAACATCGGCCGACTCTCGTGGTTCGAGAAAAAGGAGAACGGTGACTATACCGAGAATATCCTCCTGCCCCGCTCCGGCACGCTCAGCACGGCGGTGCACGATTTCAACGGCGACGGACATCCGGACATCGCCGCGCTGGTGGCACAGGAGGTGGAGGCAATGTACTTGTTCCTCAACGACGGCAAGGGCGTGTTCACCCAGAAAATGGTATTTCAAAGTCATCCGCTTTATGGGCACTCGTCGTTTGAGTTAACCGACTTCAATGGCGACGGTCAGCCGGACTTCGTCGTTACCAACGGTGACAACGGCGAGTATCCCTCTCCTCCAAAGTCGTACCACGGCATTCGCGTGTACCTGAATCGTGGCGGCATGAATTATGAGAAGTCACTCTTCCTGCCACTCAACGGTGCCTTCCGCGCGCTGGCTCGCGACTACGACGCGGACGGCGACACCGACATCGCTGCCGTCTCCTATTTCCCCAACTACAACAAGTCGCCGCGGGAGAGCTTTGTTTATTTCGAAAATAAGGACGGCAAGTACACCGCCAACACCTTCCGCACCTGCATCAGCGGTCGATGGCTCACGATGGATGCCGGTGACGTGGACGGTGACGGCGATATCGACCTTGCTCTGGGCAACTACACCTATGGGCCGGATAAGGCAATCTTTGTGCCGGACTTCCTCATGAAAACCTGGGAGCGCAGCGGTCCACCGGTGATGATCCTGTACAACACGCTCCACTCAAAACCGGCCAAGCGTTGAGCCGTTTTTTCTCTCGCTGCCGAGCCCGGCGAAGGGTATAATAGATTTATGACGCTAGACAATGAAGAGATTAATTACAAGGTATGGGCCAGCGACAACGTCGTTTACGGGCCGGTGCTGCTCGTTACCCTGCTCGAGTGGGTTGCCGACGGTCGTGTAACGCCGGATACCTGGGTGTTCAGCGAGGAAGTAAACAGTTGGAAACCGGCCAAGACACTGCCGCCCCTCGGCGACGCATTGGCCAGCTACCACGCCAGCCAGGCACCACTTCTCAAGCCAACCAAACTTGGACAAGCCAGCGACTCTATCACCGTTGAGCAACTCCGGCAATTTGACCAACTAGCTGGACTTGGACAAGCGGAGCTCGAGCAGTTCATCAGCCACTGCTCTGTGATGGAGATCGAGGAAGGCGGCATCATCATGAAAAAAGGCAGCCCCGGCGACGGCCTGTTCATGATCCTCTCCGGTGAAACCCGCGTCCGGATTATTGCCGCGGGGCAGGACACCACCCTCGCCACGGTCAAGGCTGGCAGCTTCATCGGCGAAGTGGCCATGTTCAGCCAAACCCAGCGCTCAGCAGATATATTGGCCCTGACCCGGTGCCAACTGCTCTTCATGTCCACCGAGGCGTTCCGGGGCATGATGCAAACCCAGCCAAAGCTGGCCTCGCCCGTGCTGTTTGCGCTAGGCCAAATCATGGCTGACCGCATGGTTGCCGGGAATGATAGGCTCCAAAACAAGGTCAGCTCAGAGTTTCTTTGGTTGTAACGGTATTTCAGCCAAAAATAGTTCAAAACAGACCGTTGACACCAGACCGCCTGGTCGCTATTTTGCAGGTCCTTTTAGGAAATAAAATCGCATGGTTCGAATATTTTTAGTTTTAACAATTTTGGCATTACTCGGGGGAGGGTTCATTGCCGTAAGCAATGTAAAGAGCAAGATTGACGGCCTGAGCACCAACTTGGCAGACACCGAAAATGATCTTAGAGATACCGAAAATCAATTGGTTAAAGCAGAAGCTGCGGAGGAAGAAGCAAAACGTTTAATGACCAACGCTCAATCCGAAGCCAATAACGCCAAGGAAAGATTAGGCACAGCGGAAAAAAATCTCGTCGCTCAAAGGCAGCGTGCCGACGGGCACGAAGCTAACGCGAACAGGCTCAATGCCGAACTTGTTGAGGCAAGAAAGTTCAGTGAGTCTTGGCGACTATTCCAGCAGGCCAATGGCACACAGGAACAAATCAGGCAAAAGCTGGCTAACTTCGCCGAAGTCAACAACCAACGGGATAATTTTAAAGCAGAAAACGAAATTCTTCTGAGTCAAATCGAGAAAACCGGGGTTGAGTTGTCCCGTTACACCGGCACTTCAGTGAAAGTCACCCTGCCACAAAACCTCCACGGTACTGTCACCGCAGTGGATGCACAGTTCGATTTCGTCGTGCTGGACATCGGCGAAAGCCAAGGCGCTCGGGAACACGGCGAGTTGCTCGTTAGCCGAGGCGAAAAACTCATCGGCAAACTACGCATTCTTGACGTCAAAAATGATCACAGCATCGCCAACATCCTCCCCGACTGGAAACAGGATGAAATACAGACCGGCGACCTCGTCATCGTCGGCAACTAAACCGGCACTTTTATTTGAAGTCTACTAACTCATGGCATACAGAAACAAGAATGTTATCAATCAAGAGCCTGTCATTCTCTTTTGTTTTAGTATGGCTATTGCAGTGCTGACTGGTGACCTGTTTCGTTAGCAACTTTATGCGTTCATTTGCCCGGGCCATCCTCTCCTTTTTCGCGATTCTCTTCGCGAGCCTGGCATTGGGTCTGACCTCGGGGTGCATCGGGCCGGACCCTGAAAACAAGTCCGCCCGACCCTGGAACACGCCCCGACCCTGGGAACACGGCATCCCGGGAAGTATTTCGGAACGCCGCTGATTTCAAGAAAAACAGCCTTCCCCTGCCGGGCTTCTGCCCGGTTTTTTTGTGTTCCCCACCAGCTCCACTTGTGGTATAAACTATATCTGATTAAGTAATGCGGACCGCGTTCTGTTCGCAACAACAGACACTATGAGACTGGACAAACTGACAATCAAATCACAGGAAGCAATTGAGGCAGCGCAGAAACTGGCGCATAAACACACGCAGCAGGAGGTCGATGGCGAGCACCTCGCCCTGGCCCTGACACAGCAGCAGGACGGCATCATTCCCACTCTGCTCAAGCGAATCGAGGTGGACCTGGCCAAGCTGCAGGTCGATCTCAAGGGCGAGCTAGCCCAACGCGCCAAGGTACAGGGCGCCAGCACCGCTGACCTGTACCTCAGCACTGAGTTGAAGCAGGCGCTCGACGCAGCGCAGGAGGAGGCAACGCAGCTGGAAGACGAGTATGTCAGCACCGAGCACCTGCTACTTGGCCTGCTGGCCAAGGGTGGTTCGGCGCTTGGCCGCGTGTTCAAAAAACACAACTTCCAGCGCGACACCCTACTCGATGCGCTTGTCCACGTGCGGGGCAACCAGCGCGTCACCGATGCCAAGCCCGAGGACAAGTATCAGGCGCTGGAAAAATACGGCCGCGACCTGACAGCCCTGGCCAAGCAGGGCAAAATCGATCCGATCATAGGCCGCGACGAGGAGATTCGGCGTGTTATGCAGGTACTAAGCCGTCGAACGAAGAACAATCCGGTGCTCATCGGCGAGCCGGGCGTCGGCAAGACAGCCATCGCAGAGGGCCTGGCACGGCGCATCGTCAGCGGCGACGTCCCGGAGTCACTCAACAACAAGACGCTGATCGTGATGGATCTCAGCGCGATGATTGCCGGCGCGAAATATCGAGGCGAATTCGAGGATCGTCTCAAGGCGTTCATCAAAGAAATCATCTCCAGCGACGGTCAGATTATTTTGTTCATCGACGAACTACATACGCTCGTCGGCGCCGGCGCTGCCGAAGGCGCAACCGATGCAGCCAACATGCTCAAGCCGCAACTCGCCCGCGGCGAACTTCGCTGCATCGGCGCGACCACGCTCGACGAGTACCGCAAATATATCGAGAAAGACCCTGCCCTCGAGCGCCGCTTCCAGCCGGTGAAAGTGGATGAGCCAACTGTCGAGGACTCCATCGCTATTTTGCGCGGACTCAAGGAACGCTACGAGGTTCACCACGGCATTCGTATTCAGGACGCCGCGCTAGTCACTGCCGCAACCCTGTCCGACCGCTACATCACCGACCGGTTTTTACCGGACAAGGCGATCGACCTCATCGACGAGGCGGCGGCGCGACGGCGGATGGAACTCGACTCGATGCCGACCGAGATCGACCAACTCGAGCGCCAAATCATGCAGCTCGAGATCGAGCGCACGGCCCTGAAAAAGGAGAAGGACGCCGCCAGTAGGGAGCGTCTGGCCAAGCTGGAGAAAACTTTAGCCAACTTGAAGAAAGAATCCAACGAGTTGAAGTCGAGTTGGCAAGACGAGAAAGCATCCATCGACGCCGTCAGCATCGTCAACAGCCAACTTGAGGAAGCCCATCGCGAACAGGAACAAGCCGAGCGAGACGGCGACCTCAACCAGGCGGCGCAAATCCGATACGAAACCATCCCTGGCCTCGAGAAAAAACTGATCTCTATGCAGGTGTCGCTTAAGCAATCCGGACAGGCCAAGCGCCTGTTGCAGGAAGAAGTCACCGACGAGAACATCGCCGAGGTGGTCGCCGCGTGGACCGGCATCCACGTGACCAAGATGCTCGAGGGCGAACGGCAAAAACTCGTCGAGATGGAGGAGCGCATCGGCGAGCGTGTCATCGGCCAAGCCAAGGCGGTGCGCGCCGTCGCCGATGCAGTGCGCCGAGCTCGGAGTGGTTTGCAGGATCCTGACCGCCCGATTGGCTCATTCATTTTCATGGGGCCAACCGGCGTCGGCAAGACCGAGCTCGCACGCGCACTAGCCGAGTTTCTGTTTGACGACGAATCGGCAATGATCCGTATTGACATGAGCGAGCACATGGAAAAACACACCGTTGCGCGACTCATCGGCGCACCGCCGGGCTACGTCGGTCACGAGGAGGGTGGGCAACTCAGCGAGGCCGTCCGGCGCAAGCCATACAGCGTGGTGCTGTTCGACGAAATCGAGAAGGCCCACCCGGATGTCTTCAACATTTTCCTGCAGATACTCGACGATGGGCGGCTTACCGATGGCCAGGGCCGCACGGTCGACTTCCGCAACACTATCGTCATCATGACCAGCAACATCGGCTCCCATATCATTCAGGAACATTTTCTCAACGGTAAAACGGACGGCGCCACAGACCGGCTGGGCATGGAGCAGAAAGTCGAGGCTGAGTTGAAGGAGCATTTCCGGCCAGAGTTCCTCAATCGCATCGACGACACAATCGTATTCCACAGCCTCGAAGAAGAGCAACTCGCGGTCATCACAGACATCCAACTGAAGTCAGTAGCCAAGCGGCTCGAGGCGCAGCAACTCACGCTCGAGGTCAGCAACGAGGCCAAGCGTCAGCTGGCCCGGGAGGGCTACGATCCACAGTTCGGGGCGCGACCGCTAAAGCGCACCATTCAGGAGCAGTTGCTCAACCCACTGGCCACGCGACTGCTAAACGGCGAATTCAAGCCGGGCGAGCACATCCGAGTGGGCTTGGCCAACGACGAGCTGACGTTCGAAGTGTAAGTCGATCTCAGTTCGCGCGCTTGGCCAAGGACTTAATCGGGCCAACGTGATGGCGAATGAAGGTATCGAGGAAACCGGCCAGGCGTCGAAGCTGCACCTCGCTCGGCCGCAGCCTGGCCAAGTCGCCCCAGCCGGCGGAGGCCATTTTTACGCCGACAGCGCGTGTGCCGAGGTCGAGCTTGGCCTTGGCCCAATCGGGCTCCTGCCCTTGACTCACCAGAAACTTGACCTCGAACACGCTGAGCCAAAACTCCACCGCCCCGCCGCCGTTAAGCCGCCGCACCAGTTCAAGCAATAAGTCAAACTCGGCCTGGAGGGGAGTCTGCTCCTCTGTGGATCGCGTCAGCAGCTTCGTGGCACGGGCGAGGCAGTCGAGCAGATCGACATCGGTGCGCAGGTTAGGAAACGACTCCGTCAGCGAAACTTCGCAAAGCGTGTGAAGTTCGGAGCGGCGGCTGCGGCGGAAGCTGAACTCAGCAAGGTGAAACAGGTCGAGCTTGCCCCGAAACGGGGACTTGAGCCGACGCGCGCCTTTGGCCACGGTGCCGATGCGGCCGGCCACGGGGCTGAGCCAATGAACGACGAGACTGGTTTCTGTCAGCGAAAAAACACGCAGGACCAGACCGGTGGCGCGCTCATCCATCGGCCAACATTCTCGCCGCCTGTGACTTGAACGCCGCCTGAATGCCGCTCGCGTTTTCCGGCGGCACCGCGCCGAGGCTGACGATATACTTGATGCCGTCGGCTACCGACATGTCTAGCTTGACCACTTTGCTCTCCGGCAGCACGAGCAGGAAGCCGGTGGTGGGGTTTGGCGTAGTGGGCACGAAAATGCTGATGATGCTTTCACCCTCGTCGGTTTTCACCTGCTCGGCCGTGACGAAGCCGACCGAGTGCAGCCCCTTGCGCGGAAACTCGACCATAACCACTTGCTTGAAATTGGATTTATTCTCACCCGCGAACGCCTGATTGACCTGCTTGACCGTGCCGTAGATTTTCCCAAGCAGCGGCACATTGAGCAGGATATAATCCATTAGCTGCACCAATTTTTTGCCAATGTAATAGCGTGTAAAAAAACCGAGAAGCCCGGTCAACGTGACAGCCTCGAGAATGGCAATCACTTCCCACCACCAATACAACTCCTTGCCCGGCTTGCCGTCGATGGCATCTTTCCAAATATGCTCCGCGTCCAAACCGGGAATATACTTGAACGGAAAAAGCAAAATGTCGGAAACAGCAACCGCTTGGTTGAACAGCCAAAGCGCCACGCCGATCGAGATAATGACCGGCAGCACAACAGCCAAGCCGGTGAAAAAATTCCGTCGCGTCCGCCCAAGCACAGTCGCTCGCTTAATCATCTGCCAACCACCCTAGTCCCTCTCGCCAAGCGGCTCAAGGGAAAGCGTCCTGCCGCCGCCGTCATCAGTCGGTTTTCCTCCCGTTTCATCGTCCGCCGCAGCTCCGGTGCCGAGTCGTCGTACCCGCGCAGATGCAGGATACCGTGGATCAAGTACCGCGCCACCTCCTTCGCCCATGAGGTTTTGTACTTTCGCGCAAACTCCTCCGCCACCATGGGGCAGATGAAAATGTCGCCGAGGATCGGTCCAGGCTTGGGTGTGTCACCCGACTCCCCGTAGTCGAAAGTGATCACGTCGGTCGGCCCGTCGTGCTGCAAATAATCCCAGTTGGCCCTGGCCATCTCGACCGGATCAACGAGGTAGACCCCCAGCTCGTGCGCTCCCGACTCGACAGCCTGGTCAGGCCCAGTCTCGGCAAGCGTCCACTTGGCCAAGCGCCGCAGCAGCCATGCATCGGCGGGATGACTCTTTTGGCGGCTACGGACGGTAAGTGGCATCTTCAGCTTTTGCGATGGTCCTCGTACGCCTGCACGATCCGCGCAACGAGCGGGTGACGCACCACGTCCTGTTTCTTAAATTTGCAATGAGCGATCCCCTCGACCTTGGCCAAGGCAGCCGGCCCCTCGATGAGGCCTGAGGTTTTGCTTGGCGGCAAGTCGATCTGTGTCGGGTCGCCGGTGATAACCACCTTAGAATTGAAACCCAGCCGCGTCAGGAACATCAGCATCTGCTCGGCAGTGGAGTTCTGCGCCTCGTCGAGAATGATGAAGGCGTTGTTGAGCGTACGGCCCCGCATGTAGGCCAGCGGTGCAATCTCGATCGTGCCCCGCTCCATGTGTTTCTGCACCTCCTCCATCGGCAACAAATCCTGCAATGCGTCGTGCAGTGGCCGCAGATAAGGATCAAGTTTCTCCTGCAAGTCGCCCGGCAAAAAACCGAGCGCCTCGCCAGCCTCAACCGCCGGGCGAGTGAGGATGATGCGCGATACTTTTTCCTCCTTCAACGAGATGACCGCCAGCGTCATCGCGAGGAAGGTTTTGCCGGTGCCGGCCGGGCCCACACCGAAAGTCACATCGTGATTTTGAATCGCCTCGATGTAGCGTTTCTGCCCGATCGTCTTGGGGTGAACCACCGGTTTGCGCGCGGAGGTTTGCAGCGTGATCGAGTACAGCCCCTCCAGCGCCTCCGGCCCATCGTTCAACACGGTGTTCAGTGCATAGCTGAAATCGCGGTTGCGGATCGCCACTCCGGCCTTGAGCGCTCCCTCAAGCGACTGGAACAACCCCGTGGCCCTCGCCACGTCGGCCTCATCGCCATCGAGCTTGATCCAGCCGTCACGATTGGTCGCCTTGACGCTCATCCGCACCTCAAGCATCTGGAGGTTCCTTGGGTTATTGCTGAAAAGTTGCTGGGCGATCCGGGCGTTGTCGAAATGCAGCGTGGAAATCATCTTGTCGGATTCTGGGTGCGAGTCAAACCAAGTGGGCGAAACGCTTGGTCTTGGCCAAGTGGGCAAGGATTTGTTTTATTTTTTGCGACTCGGACTTGCGGGCGACGAGCATCGCGTCGTCGGTCTGCACGACGATCATTTCACTGATGCCCACCAACACAATCTGTGCGCGGTTTCGCGTGCGGGCGTCGAACACGACGTTGTTCGCCGAGTCGACTTGCACAAGGTCACCTACGGTGCAATTGCCGTCCGCATCCGGCTTGAGATGCCGCGCCAGGGCCGGCCATGAACCGAGGTCGTCCCAACCGAAGACACCGTCCGCACAGACGATGTTTAGCGCGTTCTCCATGATGGCGTAATCGACGGAAATCTTTTCCAGCTTAGGATAGTCCCTGGCCAGGGCTGCATTGAGTTTGGCCAAACCACGGATGCCCCGCCATTTCTCAGCCGCAGCGAACAGCTTCGGTTGTTGTCGGCACAACTCAACGGCTATGGTCTCGTACGACCAAATGAACATCCCGGCGTTCCAGCGGTAATTGTTGCTCTTGATATAGCGCTTGGCCGTGGCGAGATTCGGCTTTTCGACAAACTTTTTAGCGGTGAAGAAAGTAGACTTGAGCGATCTGGCTGAGGACTTGGCCAGCTTGTTGCCAACCTGAATGTAGCCGTAGCCGGTAGCCGGCTCGTGCGGCTGGATGCCGATGGTGACAAGTGCCGGCTCGCGCTTGGCCAATGCCATCGAATCGATCAGCACGCGGCGAAACTTGGCCTCATTGGGAATAACATGGTCGGCCGGCAGCACAGCCATCACACCGTTCCCGGACCGGGCACCGACCAGTGCCGCGCCCAACGCCACCGCAGCGCAAGTGTCACGACCGCACGGCTCGCCAATGATATTGCGCTTGGGCAACTCGGGTAACTGACGGCGAACGGCGGCGGCCTGAATGGCGTTGGTGATGATGAGAATATTCTCGAGCGGTGCGACCGGCTTCACGCGGTCGACCGTCTGCTGCAGAAACGAGCGATCTCCCAACAGGGTGATAAGCTGCTTGGGCTTGCGCTCGCGGCTGACCGGCCAAAAGCGTTCACCGCGGCCACCTGCCATGATGATGATGTAGCGATCCTTACGTTGCATTTACTGGATAAATCAGCGGATGCCGTTGATGAGGTTTGCCGTGAAGGTCTTGACTGTTGATACGAGGTCGGTGGCACGGCCCTTGGCGGCGATTTGGTTGACGATCGCGCTACCGACGACAACGGCCTCGGCGTTCCGCGCGACCTCGGCAGCTTGTTCCGGGTTCGAGATGCCAAAGCCGACGGCAATCGGGATGTCGGTGTGCTGTCGAATAATTCGGGTCATCGGCCCGATCGTGTCGGAGACGGTTTGCTGCATGCCGGTGACGCCCTCGCGCGACACGTAATAAATAAAACCTTTACCGCGCTTGACGATCAATTCTACCCGATCCGGCGGCGTGGTCGGCGCGACGAGATAGATCGGGCACAGGCCAGAGGCAGCCATGAGCGACTCGTAATCCCCCGACTCTTCCGGCGGAAGATCGAGCACCAGCAACCCATCGACTCCCGCGGCGGCGGCGGCCTGCACGAACTCGGCGAGTCCCCACTTGTGCAGCAGGTTGAAATAGACGTAAAGGACGATCGGAATTCCAGACGACTCGCGGAGTCGTGAAACGGTCTGCAGTAATTTCCCCAGCGTGGTGCCAGAGTCGAGCCCGCGCTGCGCCGCGAGTTGGTTGACCAAGCCATCGGCCAGCGGATCGCTGAACGGCACGCCGAGTTCCAGCACGTCCACGCCGATATCGTCGAACGCCAGCGCCAGGTCATGCGTCGCGTCGAGATCGGGGTCCCCCGCGCCTATGTAAACCACAAATCCCTTTTGCCCCTCCTGCCTGAGGCGTTGAAACCGTTCTTCAATCCGATTCATGCCCAGGCATCATGCCAAGCTAGCGCTGCCTAGGCAAGAAACGCGCTTGGCAAAGCGGCTCAAAAACGAATTACAGAATCGCCTTGCCCAAGCGCAGGCCGTATAAAACGCCCGTGCCCGACGCATCTCAAACGACCGCCAGCCACGCCACCAAGTTACTCCGGCGCAGCCTGGCCAACGGCCGGCTTGGCCACGCGTATTTGTTCGTTGGCGGCACAATCGAGGCGCTCGAGGGATACGCGACCGGGCTGGCGCGGACGCTTAACTGCCAGTCGCCGCCAGCGACCGGTGAAACCGGCATCCCACTCGAAACCTGCGGCGGCTGCATCCCGTGCCGCAAGGTCGATTCAGGCAACTTCCCCGATCTCGACTTTGTCCGGCCGGAGAAAAAATCGCGCATTATCAGTATCGATCAAATCCGGAATCTCACCCGTAAGGTGTCGCTCAAGCCAACCGAGGGACGCTATAAGGTGGCGATCATCACCGGCGCCGACCGCATGCCCGGCCCCACGTTCAACGCCTTCCTCAAGACGCTGGAAGAGCCGCCGGAACGGACGGTGTTCATCCTGTTGACTGTTCACCCGGATCGACTCGGAGAGACGGTTCGCTCCCGTTGCATGCGGGTGAACTTCGGGGGAGAAGCCGACGTTCAACTCGAGGACAACGACGCGGCTTGGCTAAAGTCGTTTGTCGGCATGAACGCCGAGGCCGATGCGGGGCTGATGGGGCGCTATCGTTTACTCGGCAACCTGATGGAACACTTGGCAGCCAAGCGAGACACCATCCAGAAAATCCAGGAGGAGGCGTCGCCGCTGAACCGGTACGCCGACATCGAGCCGGCGCTCCGGGAGAAATTGCAGGAGGAACTCAAGGCCTCAATTGAGGCCGAGTACCGACGACAGCGCGGGCAGTTTCTCGCCGGGCTACAATGGTGGTTACGCGACGTGTGGCTGGCCGCGCTCCGGCAATGCCGGGAGCTGCTGCATTTTCAGGATTGGGCTGACACCTCGGAGACCGTCGGCAAGCGGCTGACCCCCGGGCAGGCGCTAGAGAACCTGCAATCGATCGAGGCGACGCAGCGACTGCTCGAGACGACCAACGTGCAGGAGGCGCTCGCGCTCGAGGTTGGCCTGCTCAAGCTCAAACTCTGACCGGCCCCGATGCTCGCTGACACTCCAGGGCAAAAGGATCGCGTCTTTTTGATCCTCACCGGCGTCTGGCTTTTCACCGCTCTATTCCTCTTCGGCAACCCTGTCATTCTCGATTATCTGCACCCGCCCAAGAGCGTGATTTTGGGTGGCGAAAGCCCGTCGAACGTCCTCCCGTACCTAGGCATCCTAGCCGTGCTTGGGCTGGCGTGCGTTCTCGGTTTTTCACGGTTGGCCAATCCAAAGCTGGGTTTACCGGCGGGAGTGCCCAAATGGATCGTATGGCTGCCTGCCGCCTGGCTGGGGTGGCAGTTGCTGTCGTTTTTGCAGTCGGAAAACCAAGCGATGTCGCAAGCAACAGTGATCCATTTTGCCTCGTGCCTCGCGGCGTTTTATCTGGGGCTGTTCGTACTGGGCCAGATGCGCCAGGCCAAGCTGGCGCTTTGGGGGGCGACGCTTGGCTTGATGCTGAACCTCGCGGATGCCCGCATCGAGAAGTTCGGCGGCCTTGAGCAAACGCGCAACAACATCATCGAACAAATCGAGTCCGGCAAACTTGACCCGGCAACGCTGGCGCCCAAGGCACGTGACGCGGGGAATACCATCCCACCGAAAATCGAAAAACAGATCGCCGCCTTGCCGCCCGGAACGGCGGCCAAAGTACGTCAGCTTCCGATTGAGTTGGTCAAGCGCATGTACAGCTCGCGGCTTTACGGGCGCATGTTTTACCCGAACGCATTGGCCGGATTAATCCTGCTGCTGCTGCCGGTGTCGCTCGCACTGCTGATTGGCCAAGGGCGCTGGAGAATACCCCGCGCCGCGATCGCGATTGGCTTGGCGGCGGTCGGCTTAGCCTGCCTGTATTGGTCCGGCTCGAAAGCGGGCTGGCTGATTGCAATCACGCTGCTCGGCGCCTGGTTTCTGCATTTGCAAGTGCCGAAAAAGCTGAAGCTGGGTTTGGCCTGCGCGGCGATGATGCTGGGCTTGGCCGGGTTCGCAGTGAAGTACGCCGACTACTTTGACCGCGGGGCGACGAGTGTCGGGGCGCGATTTGGCTACTGGCGTGCCGCTGTGCAAACGGCGATGGAGAAGCCTCTGTTGGGCACCGGGCCGGGGACATTCCAACTCGCGTACAAGCGGCATCGTGCGCCCGGGGCCGAGCCGACACGACTGACGCACAACGACTATCTACAGCAGGCAAGCGACTCCGGATGGCCGGGGTTTATGCTTTACGCGGCGTTCATCGGTGGAGCGGCGTGGGTGCTCGCCCGGAGGCGGTTAGACGATCCGGTGCTGATCGCCGTGCGGCTTGGACTGCTGGCATGGGCGCTGCAGGGGTTCGTTGAGTTCGGGCTGTACATCCCTGCGCTGGCTTGGCCTGCTTGGCTGATGCTAGGCTGGCTGCTGGCCTCGCCTATAAATTGGTTCGACAAAAGTGTGGCACCTGAATGATAATCGGTGGGTACATGAAGGTACTGTTCCTCAACGGCCCCAACCTAAATCTTCTGGGCCAACGCGAGCCGGAGATTTACGGCAGCATGAAGCTGTCGGATATTGAGGATATGGTTCGTGAACATGGCCAGCGGCATGGCGTCGAGGTGGTGTTTCACCAATCCAACCTCGAGGGCGAACTGGTGACGCAGGTGCAGCAGTCGGTCGGAGACTACGACTACGTAATCCTCAACGCTGCGGCTTACACACACACGAGTATCGCGCTCAAGGACGCCATCGCCGGTGCAGGCGTGATGGCGATCGAGATACACCTTACCAACATCCACGCCCGCGAGTCGTACCGGCAAAAATCGATCATCGCCCAGACCTGCATCGGCAGCATTAACGGCTTCGGGGCGGGGTCATACATCCTCGGCCTCGAGGCGGCGATCTTGCACAACAAGGCCAACGACTGACTCTTTAATGCGAATCATACGGATACTCACACAGCCGCACACACTTTCGCTGGCATTACTCGCCGGCTTAGCGTCGGGCTGTGTCAACAAACAGCGGATGACCGAACCTGCGCGAAGTGTCGGAGAGCAATTACTGCTCAGCACCGCCATAGCCCGGGCTCTTTCCGAACTGGACATGGAAGCCATTGGTCGTTTGAAAGGTTTCAAAGTTTACCTCTCGACCTCCTATCTGAAAGCGCTTGACCAGGAATTCCTAATCGGCTCACTGCGCGACCTGCTTTTCTCCAACGGCGTACTTTTGGTCGATGACGTTTCTCTGGCACAAATAGTGGTCGAGGTGCGGAGCGGAGCCAATTCGCTGGACAGCGCCACTGTGACCGCTGGTATTGCGGAGGATCAGGCGCTGCCCAACCCGGTCACCGGCGCACCGGTCGCCTTGCCAGAGTTAGCGTTATTCAAAAAAGAAAATAACGTCTCAGTGACCACAATGGCCCTGGTGGCCTACCATTCCGACACTCGCGAACATATTTTTTCATCCGGCTCATTGCTGGGAGGCGCCTACGACCGGCATTACCAACTTCTGGGACTCTTTCGCCTGCGCTTCACCGATGTGCCTGAACTCCGAGCAATCAAGGGGCTAAAACGTCGTTATCGCTGACCTCGATTAGCCAAGCCGTCCACTCAAGACAAAAAACCAATTGACGTAGGGTCAAACGCCGGTACAATACGCGACCCGATTTCCGGGACTCGAAAAGTGACTTTTTCTTTTTAACTATGGCAATAAAAGTAGCAATCAACGGATTTGGCCGCATCGGTCGACTGGCTTATCGTGCAATGGTGGAACAAGGCCTCGTCGGCGATACAATCGACGTGGTGGCCGTGGGCGACATTGTACCGGCGGACAATCTCGCCTACCTTGTAAAATACGACTCGACGCAAGGCTCGTTCCCCGGCGAAGTCACCCACAGCGGAGATGACACCATAATAGTCAATGGCGACGAGATAAAAGTGGTCAGCGCTCGCGAGCCCAGCGGCCTGCCGTGGAAGGAACTCGGAGTGGACGTCGTGATCGAGTCCACCGGCCTGTTCACCGCCGCAGAGAAGGCGAAGGGCCACATCGAGGCCGGGGCAAAAAAAGTGATCATCTCTGCGCCGGCCAAGGGTGAAGATCTGACCGTCGTGATGGGAGTCAACGACAATCTCTACGACGCAGCCAACCACCATATAGTTTCCAACGCTTCCTGCACCACCAACTGCCTCGCG
Source organism: Verrucomicrobia bacterium UBA673 (assembly GCA_002299785.1). Taxonomy (GTDB): domain Bacteria; phylum Verrucomicrobiota; class Verrucomicrobiia; order Limisphaerales; family UBA1096; genus UBA1096. The sequence goes on along the minus strand of DBNL01000070.1, from coordinate 12,958 downwards.
CCAGTCGTGCATGTCCTGCTCAAGGAAGGCTTCGGCATCGCAGAGGGTCTGATGACCACCATTCACGCCTATACTGCCACTCAGAAAACCGTGGATGGTCCGAGTCGTAAGGCATGGCGTGACGGCCGCGCCGCCGCCACAAACATCATCCCAGCTAGCACTGGCGCCGCCAAGGCGGTGAGCCTCGTCTGCCCGGCAGTTAAGGGTAAGTTGAGTGGCATGGCATTCCGCGTGCCAACCCCGACCACCTCTGTCGTCGACCTGACCTTCAAAACCGAAAAGAGTACCAGCTACGACAAAATCTCCGCTGCGATGAAAAACGCAAGCGAGACGTACCTGAAAAACATTCTCGCCTACACCGAGGACGCCGTTGTGAGTACTGATTTCATCCACTGCGCCGAATCGAGCATTTACGACCAGGGTGCCGGCATGGAGTTGAACGAAAACTTCTTCAAGTTGGTAAGCTGGTACGACAACGAGTGGGGCTACTCCAACCGAGTCGGCGACCTTCTCAAGCTGATGATCGAAAAGGGTCTATAAGTTTAGGCAAACAAAATGGCAGACGAATTTAACACTGGCCTTTACAGTGATCCCACCCCGATCGCCGTGGGTCAGGAAACGCCGGAATTTACGATGGAAACCTACGAGCCAAGCAGCGGCTCATTTGGTGAAGTCAAATTGTCCGAACTGAGACATGATGGCAAGTGGACGGTTCTTGTTTTTTACCCGGCTGATTTCACCTTTGTTTGCCCCACTGAGTTGGCTGACTTGGCCGCTCAGGATGCCAAACTCACCGAATTGGGGGCCAAGATCATCTCGGTATCCACCGATACGAAATTCAGCCATCTCGCCTGGTGCCAATCGGAGAAATTGATGGCCGATGTCAAGTATACCATGGGTGCTGACCCCACCGGGGAAGTCTCGAGCCTGTTCGGAGTCTACGACGAGAACACCGGCTTGGCCTTGCGTGGAACGTTCATCATAAACCCGGAAAGTAAACTGGTGAGCAGTCAAGTGAACTACTACAACGTGGGCCGCAACATGGAAGAGTTGTCTCGCATCGTCGAAGCTAACGTGCACTGCTTAGCCCATCCGGCCGAAGCTTGCCCGGCCAAATGGTCACCCGGCCAAAAAACCCTCACCCCCAACGAAGCAATGGTCGGCAAGGTTTACGAAGCTCTCAACAGTTAGCTCTCGAAAGGTTTTAAAGCCAAGGCGACGTAATAAATACGTCGCTTTTTTTTATCCCACAATCATCCCGGCAGCGACGGTGTTGTTCGTCTGCTCGTCGATGAGGATGAAGCTGCCTGTTGCTCGGTTGCGGCGGTAGCGATCGAAGTGCAGCGGGGCGCTGGTCTGCAGCGAGACGCGGGCGATGTCGTTAAGGCGAACCTCACGGTCCTCCTTCAGCTTGTGCAGTGTGTTGATGTCTATCTTGTAGTTCAGTTCCTTCACAAGGCATTTCACCTCACTGGTGGTGTGGCGCAAAGTGTAACGGCCGCGTTCCTGCAGTTGGGCTTCTGAACTGAACCAGCAAATCATTGCCTCAATTTGCTGGCTGCTTTGCGGCGGATTGTTTTGCTTGACGATCATGTCTCCGCGACTGATGTCGATCTCGTCTTCGAGGGTCACCGTCACGGACATTGGGGCGAAGGCTTTCGGCACGTCGCCGTGGATGTCGTGGATGCCCTTAATGTGCGACTGGAAGCCGCTTGGCATCACGGTCACCTTATCGCCCGGCTTGAATACGCCCCCGGCCACGCGCCCGGCGTAGCCGCGGAAGTCGTGCCACTCTTCGCTATGCGGCCGAATAACCCACTGCACCGGTAACCGCGCGTCCACGTGGTTATGCTCGTTGCCGATGTACATCGTCTCAAGCGTGTAAAGCAGCGGGCTGCCCTGGTACCAGTCCATGTTCAAAGAACGCTCCACGACGTTGTCGCCCAACAATGCGCTGATGGGGATGAAGTCGATGTGCGGCACCTCAAGGCGCGAAGCGAATTCCTTGTACTGGCCAACGATCTCGTTGAAGCGGTCCTCACTCCAATCGACGAGATCCATCTTGTTAACGCAGACGATTATGTGCTGGATTTGCAGTAGGCTGGCGATGAACGAGTGGCGGCAGGTCTGCTCGATGACGCCGTGACGAGCGTCGATGAGGATGATCGCCAGATTCGCCGTAGACGCGCCGGTGACCATATTGCGCGTGTACTGGATGTGGCCGGGCGTGTCGGCAATAATGAACTTACGCTTGGGCGTGGCGAAATAACGATATGCCACATCAATCGTGATACCCTGCTCGCGCTCGGCGCGCAATCCGTCGGTGAGCAGCGCAAGGTTCACATTCTCATCGCCGCGTTGCTTGCTCGACTGCTCAATCGACTCCCACTGGTCCTCGAAGATCGACTTACAGTCATAGAGTAACCGCCCTATGAGCGTGCTTTTGCCGTCATCCACACTGCCCGCGGTTGTGAGTCGCAGCAGATCCATGTCTAAATAGCCCTTCGTTTCGGCACTCATTAAAACTAAAAATACCCTTCTTTCTTCCGGTCTTCCATTGCTGTCTCACCGCGCTTGTCGTCGGCGCGGCCGCCTCGCTCGGTTTGGCGCGCGGCGGCGACTTCCTCGATGATGTCGTCCACGTTGTTGGCGATACTCTCGACCATGCCGGTGCAGGTCATGTCGCCGACGGTGCGGCAGCGCACGTTGGCGGACTCCCACTGCTCGCCGTCGAGCAACGTGATGTGCTCACATCGGCCAAGCAGTACACCGTCGCGCCGGACGAACTCGCGCTCATGCGAAAAGTAGATGCTCGGCAGCGAGATGTCCTCCATCTTGATGTACTGCCACACATCCATCTCTGTCCAGTTGCTGATCGGGAAAATGCGGAAGTGCTCGCCAAAGTCCATCCGGCCGTTGAAAAGGTTCCACAACTCGGGCCGCTGGTTCTTCGGGTCCCACTGGCCGAACGAATCACGGTGGGAGAAGAAGCGCTCCTTCGCGCGCGCCTTTTCCTCATCGCGCCGTGCGCCGCCGAGGCAGGCATCGAACTTGTGCTGCTCGATGGTGTTGAGCAGCGCGGGGATCTGCAGTCGGTTGCGGCTTGGATTCGGGCCTGTCTCCTCCCTAGCCCGGCCGGCCTCAATCTCCTCCTGCACGCTGCCAATAATCAACTTCGCACCGACCTCCTTGGCCAAGCGATCGCGGAACACAATCGTCTCGCCGAAGTTGTGCCCGGTGTCCACGTGCACCAGCGGAAACGGCAGCTTGGAAGGCCAAAAAGCCTTCTGTGCTAAGCGTACCATCACGATGGAATCCTTGCCGCCGGAAAATAACAACGCCGGTTTGCCGAATTGCGCGGCCACCTCTCGCATGATGAAGATGGACTCGGCCTCCAGTTGCTCCAAATGGGTCAGTTGATAGCTTTTGTGTTCGCTCATTCTATGCATTGGGCAGTGCCACGCGCGGATGCACAGCCCGGTAAAGTTGCTCGATAGATTCCTCCTCGCCCTGCTCGTCAGTGTTTAAAATTAGCTCGGCAGCCTGGCGCGGATCGGGCGGCTCGAACGTTGAATCTCTGCCGGTAAATTGCTTCACCTCACCGGCCTTGGCTTTGGCGTACAGGCCCTTCACATCACGCCGCTCACACGTTTCAAAACTGCACTCAACGTACACCTCGAGGAAATCCTCTTGGCCAATAATCTCGCGGGCCATCGCCCGAAGCTCATTTCGCGGGCAGATGAACGACGCAACCGTCACCACGCCGGCGTTGGCAAAGAGCTTGGCCACCTCGGCAATACGCCGGATGTTTTCCTTCCGTTCGTCATCCGAGAAGCCTAGGTTACGGTTCAAGCCAGAGCGTATATTGTCGCCGTCGAGCACTTGGGTGGAAACGCCCTCCCCGTGGAGGCGCCGTTCCAGCGCGATGGCCAAGGTACTCTTGCCGCTGCCGGACAAGCCGTACAGCCAAACCACCAACCCGCGCTGCTTCAGCAATGTCTCCTTCGAATCGCGGCCAATCAAACGACCAAACGTCGGATAAATGTTTTCCGGCGACGACATCAGATGGCGAAGTCCGTATCCGTCCCCTCATGCAACCCACACTCACGCTTGAGTCCGAAAAAGCGCGTCTCCTCCTCACTCATGCCGTCCTCGAGACGGCGCGTGGTATGTGTGTCGCCGATGGATATGTAGCCCTGCTCCCAAAGAGGATGGTACGGGAGGTCGTTGGCCTTTAAATAATCGTGCACATTTTTGTCCGTCCAATCGATGATCGGGTGCAACTTCACCCTGCCCCTCGCCAAGGCGAGTACGGAAAGTTTTTCGCGCGTCGCACTTTGCTGCCGACGCAGGCCTGCCAGCCAGACGGTGGCCTGCAGCTCGTCCAGCGCACGGTTCATCGGCTCGACTTTGTTCTCCGCGTTATAGGCTTCGATCCCTTCGACTCCCTGCTCCCAGCGTTTGCCATCGATCGACTCCTGCCACGCAGGGCTTCGACTGGAACGGTAAACTTTCAGCTTCACTTCCAACCGCTTGGCTAAGCGCTCGGCAAACTCGTAGGTCTCGGGAAACAGATAACCGGTATCCACAAAAATCACAGGTATGTCCGGTCGCACTTTCGTGGCAAGATGCAGCATCACCGCCGCTTGAGCACCAAAACTCGAGGACAATACCAACCCATCACCGAATTGCCCGGACGCCCAGGTCAAACGCTCGGAGGCGGACGCCTTCTCGAGGCGTGCGTTGGTCTCGCGCAGATCAAAGTCGAGATCGGAGGCTGAATCGTTTGCCAATGTTGCTTCCAAAATAAATCAACTATACCCGATAGGGTTTGTTGAGATTAGGCCGATTTAACCTACTGTCAATGGTTTTTTTATAGTTTTCCAACTGAAAGCAAAAGGTAGAAACTCAGTATTTTTGTACCATTTCCCCCATTTTGATGCCTGAGATGATCATTTCAACGGTACGCTCGACAGCTCCTTCGTTACCTTGAACCACTTTTCGTGCCGATTGACCAAGCGCGATCCGCTTGGCCTCATTGCTGAGCAAATTGTCGATTGCAGACTCAAGGCCGTCTTCATCCGCTACTTGGATTGCGGCGTCATTGGCCAGAAACTTAGACGTGATTTCCTCAAAATTCCCCATGTGCGGGCCGAACACGATCGGCTTGGCCAAGCCGGCCGGTTCAATCGGGTTTTGGCCGCCCTTCGCCGTGAGGCTTTTGCCTATGAACACAACCGCAGCCTCTTCGTAAAAATATTTCAACTCGCCGGTGGTGTTAACGAGCAGGCAGTCAAGGCTCCCCTGCTCCCGGAGCGGCGTGTTGCTGCCGATCTCGCTGCGATAAACAAAACGAACTCCGATCTTGGTCAAGGCTTCGCCCACTTCACGGCCGCGCTCGGCATGGCGCGGCACCAAAACGAGGAACAGATTCGGGTGTTTTTCCCGTAACCGCTTGGCCAAGCGGGCAAGGATCAGTTCCTCGCCGCTGTGGGTACTGCCGCCAACGAGCAACGGTGCGCCTTTAGGCACACCCAGGTTTTGCGTCAGGTTTGAAACGTCCAGCAGACGTTCCCGGCTGATCCCTGTCCCGTCAAACTTACAACTGCCAAAAACGTTAACCACTTCGTTGTTACACCCAAGTTCGACCAAGCGCTTGGCATCGTGTTCGCTTTGGGCGCCCACACCAGTGAACCCGGCGAAGAACCGACAAAACAAAAAGCGAAACCGGCAATAACCCCTGAACGACTTTCCGGAGATGCGGCTGTTCACGAGGAAGTGAGGGATCTTCCGGGTCTGCAGACCCCAAAGGAAGTTCGGCCAAATCTCGGCCTCGACGAGCACCACCGCCTTGGGTCGGATCGTCGCCAGTGCGCGACGTACAAATCTCCGGCGATCCATCGGGTAGTAAATCTTGGCAATATCGGCGGAGAGTTTTTTATGCAACTCGCTCATTCCCGTAGTAGTGGTGGTGGAGACGACCAGTTTAAGGTTGGGCAGGCGAGGCTGAAGAACCTTGATAAGTTGGACGCAAAGGTTCACCTCTCCTACACTGACCCCATGCAGCCAAATGACGTCCCGATTGCTGATGGCCTGCTTAAACTTAGTGGAATACCGGCCCAACCGCTCGCCGAAACCCTTCCGCCACCCACCGCGGCGTCTCATTCTCAAAAAATAGTAGGGCGCTGAAAAAATAAAACAGGCCTCAAAAACAATGTTATAAATGAATTGCACCCCGCAGCTTGATTTATTGCCTCTCGACCCTCCGTTCAAAAAGAATAGGAATTCTGCCAAGGAACAGGCTCAAATGCAATTAATTGAAACAATTCGATGTTTTTTGCGTACAAATAGAGGTCAATCTAACAGGAGCTTCCTTACATTAACCTTAAGATTGCTCTAATACCGCGAAGGAACTAGACTTCCCACCGATTTTGTACATGAAAAATATTATCATCCTAATTCTCGTTTTGGCAGTTGGTTATTTTGGGTACACCTCATTTACAGAAAATCAAAATGAAAGCAATTCGAACCTAATCAAGCTCAAGAATCGAGAAACAACACATATCATTGAGACAAGAGACATTAACTTCTCCGTTACTGTGGCTGGAGAAATAAGCCCCGCTGAAAAGGTAAGTGTACGTCCAGAGGTACATGGAAAAATTGCGGAACTCCCCGTTGACATTTCAGACCAGGTAGCCGCAGGGGATCTATTATTCAGACTAGATGACAAAGATTTAAAGATAGAAATTGACACCCGCAAAAAGCAAATCGATAGCGCCAACCTCCAACTGGAGCAGTCCAAGAATGAATTCGAACGATCGAAAAAGTTGTTTAATGACGGATTGATATCTGAAGAGGCGTTCCAAAATATCAAAACCAGATACGAAGTATCTCAAATTTCACGTGATCGCGCACAGAATGATTTTGACCTCGCTGAGGAGAAACTCTCGAAGACCAGTATTCGTGCTCCTTTTGACTGTACGGTCCTCTCCCGCCCGGTATCGATTGGCCAAGCGGTTTCCGGCACGGGAGGCCAGAGTAGCGGAACCGAAGTGATGGAGATTGCGGATTTAAAGAATCTGATCATCCTCTCCCATGTCAACCAGGCCGATGTCTCACGCATGGGAAAAAACCAGAAGGTGAAGATAGAAATTGAAGCAGTAGCCGACTTGGTTATAGACGGTATTGTTGAAAGGATTGCCCCTCAGGCTACAATCAAAAGCGGGATCAAGGGCTTTTCCACACGTATCAAATTGCAGAACACGGATGAATCCATCATTCCAGGAATGACAGCCACCATCAATATACCAGTCGCCAATTCAAAGGGTGTCGTGGCAACGAAACTGGCTTCTATTTTCACAGAAAGGAATGAGCTCGAACAACGTACCGAAACCTACGCTTATATCAAAAAGGATGAAAAATACGCCAAACAAATGGTAGAGGTGGGTGTTAACGATCTTAACTTCGTTGAAGTATTGAAGGGATTAAACCAAGGCGATGAAGTTGCCTTAGAAAAACCTGATGATGATATGATCGGTGAAACCATCACATTAACGGGTGAAACCAAAGCCAAGGAAGAAAAGAAGATTGATCCCCTGGTTGCCAAATATGATACAGATGGCGATGGCGAGATGAGCAGAAAAGAATGGATAGCTGCGATGCCAAAGATGACAGAAGACGAAAAAGCAAAAGCCATGGATAAACTGCGAGGAGGTCGGAAATCGGGTGGCGGGCGTGGGCCCGGGAGTGGCCGTAGACCAGGTGGTGGCAGTCGGAACTAATTTCTGTTTGGCTGGAAAACCAAGTACAATTACAGATGCCACTCCTTGAACTTCGTAATATTCACAAAACCTACCACCTAGGGGGCGAGACTATTCGCGCTCTCGACGGGGTATCTTTAGATATAGATTCAGGTGAATTTATCTCTATTATTGGACCATCTGGCAGCGGCAAATCCACATTAATGCATATCCTGGGATGCTTGGACACTCCCACTTCTGGAACCATCAATCTTGATGGAATGATGATTCATGATGCCTCCGCTCGCCAACTAGCCTCTATCCGAAACAAGAAAATTGGCTTTGTGTTTCAGTTTTTTAATTTGCTTCCCAAACTAACCGTTAGGCAAAATGTGGAACTCCCGATGATTTACAGTGGATTAAGCAGCAAGGAACGTCGAGAAAGAGCAATGAATTCACTGAGATCTGTCAACATGGAGGATCGTAGTAAACACAGACCATCCCAGTTGTCAGGAGGGCAACAACAACGCGCTGCAATCGCCCGAGCCTTGGTTAATGATCCGCGTATCATCTTTGCCGACGAACCGACTGGCAATCTTGACTCAAACACAGGTGAATTGATCCTTGGGATGTTTGACCAACTGCACCAGGAAGGGCGAACCGTCATGCTGGTGACACATGATCCGGAAATTGCCTCGGTTACGCCACGTCGAATCGAGATCCGGGACGGAAAAATCGCCAACGAAATTGATCCAAAGTTGGGCGGAGAAGCCCCCAAATTCAAAGAGATTAAAGCGAAGCAATCCCAATTAGCCCGTGATATGACTGCATGAATCTGGGTTCGATAATCGAAAGTGGATTCAAGGAAATTTGGGCGAACTGGTTTCGTTCCCTGCTCACGATGTTCGGAATTATACTCGGTGTAGCCAGCCTGGTAACCATGTCCGCTTTCGTAAAGGGAAAAGAAAATCTACTTAGGGATTCACTAGCTGAATCTGGTGGACTGGAACGAATCATTGTGGATGACAACGATGATCTGCCTGATTACCAAAAACATCTTGAAGACGAAGCTAACGGCATGACATTGAAAGATGTCTACGCATTACAAAAAAATGCGCCCCTAGTTTATAATGTGACTCCGGTGATTGAAAAGAGAAGCTATCGAGGGTCGCTGCGTATCAGCAGGAAAAGCAAAAGAGCCCGGTACGCAACAGTAAAAGGAACCTGGCCAAGCTTAATGGAAATTGAAGAGCACGAACTGGAACACGGGCGACCTTTCTCGGACATGGACGACCTTCTAGCGAATACGGTCTGTATCATAGGTTCCCAAATTCGAAATGAACTATTTGGAGAATACGACAACCAGGGGGAAGAAATTATACCCGTTGGGGAAAAGATCATGATCAATTATATTCCATTCACAATTATTGGAATGTTCAAGGAATACATGAGTGAGGAGGACCGCAAAAAGAAAGAGGAAGCCCTTGCTACAGGACAAACTGCAAAAAAGCGAGATATTGGTGCAGCGTTCAGGTCAGGTGACCGCAATTCTGGAAGAGCGATGGTGGTTTACTTAAGAAAAAACTCAACCATTATGGTTCCGCTGAACACATTCGTATCCAAACTTGATTCGTCTTATGACAGGGGAAGTAATATGGACCGATCCTTATCCACGGTCGCGATGAAGATCTACGATGTTTCAACACTCGAAAAATCCCTGCAACAGGTTCGCAATGTTCTCATGCAAACCCACAACGGGTTGGAGGACTTTGAATTTGAAACACAGGAGGGTTTTGCCGGCGACATTGCCTTGTCCATCCAAAATGAGCGTATCAGCGGTATGTTTATAGCAGGCATCTGCCTGCTGGTTGGCGGTATTGGTATAATAAATATTATGCTCTCCAGCATCTCCGAACGCGTCCGAGAAATTGGTATCCGAAAATCTATAGGGGCGACAAACATGGATGTTTTCTTTCAAATCTTGACTGAAAGTATAGTCATCGCAATCGCCGGCGGAATAGCCGGTTTGATTATTTCCCCAATGCTAGTGAATACATTAGCCAATTTTGCCGATGACACCACACCCCCTGTGATGACCGCCTTTGCAATGACAATCGCGTTCGGCTTCAGCGTCATCACCGGCAGTCTGGCAGGTCTTTTCCCTGCGATCAAAGCGGCGAAACTGGATCCTATTCAGGCATTAAGATATGATTGACAGACTTAAAAAATGATCCTGTTAAACACACTCCTGATAGGATTAAGGGAAATCGCATCTCACTGGTTTCGTTCCATGTTGACGATCCTTGGAGTGGTGCTGGGAATCGTGAGCCTCGTCACGATGTCTGCAATTGTAAAAGGAATGGAGAATGCCATGAAGGATCAAATGGTCGTTTACGGTGGCGCAGATAAAATTAACATCGATGAGGATGACCCCCCTTCTTATCAGGAACATAGACAGGACTACTCGCCTGGTATCACTGTGCAGGATGCATATGCATTAAAGAAGAATGCAACATTGCTACAATGTGTTTCCCCAGAAATGCGTTGGTCCTATGGGCGCGCAAATTACAAAGATAAACGAACCTATCTTTCCTCCTTTGTCGGTGTCTGGCCTGACATTATGGAAATGGAAGGCTATGAAATTGAATTTGGCCGGTTTTTCAGCCCTTATGAAGATCATCTCGCAAAGAATGTTTGCGTTATTGGGGCAGATATTCGGGATAGTCTATTTGGCCCCACTAATTTAGATGGCTCGCCACTTGATCCAGTCGGAAAAAAGATCAATATCAACTATGTACCGTTTCAGATTATCGGCATGTATAAAAAAATGGAAAACGAAGCCGAACGAAGAAAACGGGAATACCAATTACAACAACAACAATCCCGCAGCGGCCCAACTCGCAGTGGATCATTCGGTCGTTCTTCAAGATATGACCCTTATTGGCGAAGAAATAACGTAGCCCACATTCCATTAAATACAATGTGGATGAAATTTCGCATGGCGACCTCCAGTGCTTCCAGTTCAATTAAAGGGAGATTTTCCACAAGCGGATCTTCAGAGCCGGAAGTTTTTGTCCCAGATCCAAAACTTAGTGATTTCGATGTTAAGGCCCTAAATGTAGATGTCCTGGACAAGGCCATGGGGCAAATTCGAAATGTAATGGTTCGCTCCCATAATGGCATACAAGATTTCTCCTTTCGGACACAGGAAAGCGTATTAACCAATATCAACAAACGCTTGAATAGTGCGCAAATCATTAGAGGGATTATAGCCACGTTGAGTCTAATTGTCGGGGGAATTGGCATCATGAACATCATGCTTGCCAGTATTAATGAACGCATACGGGAAATAGGCACCTTCAAAGCGATGGGCGCCACGGGGTTCATCGTGTTTCTCCAGATAATTATGGAAAGTCTCTCGCTGGCCCTCCTTGGAGGATTATTTGGGATTCCAGCTTCTTATGGTTCGGTTTGGCTGCTAACCCAAATGGTTCCCACAGAGAACACACCCCAAATAACCGCCGAAGTGCTAGCCATTGGTATCGCATTTAGTGCTTGTGTTGGAATAATTGCAGGACTATTTCCCGCCTTTAAGGCTTCGAGGCTGGATCCCATTGAGGCACTTCGCTACGAATAGCAGCTGTTTCATAAGGGATGCTCATAGCACGATCTTCCACTGTTTTTCCGATTCTGCCTCACCACGCGTTGCAGACATTTGATGAGATTTTTTAGCCTGTTCATTCTTGGCCTTCAGGAAGTCTACGCTCACTGGTTTCGGTCAGTACTAACCATGCTCGGAATCATTTTAGGCGTAGCCAGCGTGGTGGCGATGTCCGCCATCGTGGAAGGGCTCGAAAAAGGAATGCGGGACAATATTATTATTTATGGAGGCCTAAACAAAGTACTCATTCACGATAGTGACCCCCCAGACTATCAGAACCATATAGCCGACACATCACCTGGCAAAACGCTGAATGATGTCTATGCTCTCAAACGAGGGGCCACCTTGCTTTCTCATGTTTCCCCGGAAATGGGGCACCGTGCCCGTATCACATATCAACGGCGCAGTTGCTATCCTTCCGAGTTCATTGGGGCCTGGCCGGTCGTACTGCAGATGAATCGACATACTCTTAAGTACGGACGATTTTTTAACGAGTTGGATGAGCGGGGAGCAAAACCGGTTTGCGTTATTGGCGCCCATATTCGAAATCGACTGTTCGGTGATCCGGAATCAACCGATCAAGAGATCAATCCAGTGGGGAAAATCATCCATATTAACCGGCAACCGTTCACCGTAATAGGAATGTTCATCGAGTATATGACCGATGCCGAGCAAAAGCGAAGGGAACTCGAGAGACAAAACCAAAAAGATCGCACCGGACCCAGGCGAAATGCCGGATACCGTTTTCGGCGAGACGGATTTTATCACAAAAACAATGTAGTTTATATTCCAATTAACACTATGTGGATGAGATTCAAAGTCTCCAGTGGAACTGATGACACCCCAGAACCCAACTTGACAGATATAGATATCAAGGTAGCGGACTTAACCCACATGGAGAAAGCTTTGGATCAGGCCCGCAATATCCTCCTGCATACTCACAACGGAGTTGAGGATTTTGAATTCTCTACATATGCCAGTCGCATTGCTAGCGCAGAGGAACGTATAAAAAATGCAAACCTAATTGGGCTCATTATCTCAGCGCTGAGTCTCTTCGTTGGCGGTATCGGGGTCATGAACATCATGCTTGCCAGCATCAACGAACGAATTCGCGAGATCGGAACTTTCAAAGCCCTAGGCGCTAATGACTTTTCAATTTTTATTCAAATTATGATGGAAAGCTCTTCTCTTGCCATTCTGGGTGGATTGTTGGGCCTACCCACTTCGTTCGGAACGATTTGGCTACTCACTCAACTGATTCCCCAACAGAACGTTCCCATCATCACGTGGGAAGCCCTTTTTATAGGGCTCACCTTCAGCATCCTTACAGGGATCATTGCCGGTTTGTTCCCGGCTTACAAGGCTTCCCGGCTAAATCCCATCGAGGCGCTTCGGTACGAGTAAACTCCACTTGCCCCCCTTGGCCAAAACATGCCAAAAAAAAATTTCTTTACTATCCGATTGACTCTTTGGGTTTTCTTTCCCTGTTAGCTCCGCTTACGATTGGACTCTCTCTCGTTGTCATCGTCACGGTCCCGGTCATCACGGTCCCGGTCAT
>DBNL01000086.1:1518-2549 GCA_002299785.1 Verrucomicrobia bacterium UBA673 | reverse complement strand
TTCGCCTCGCTGATATTTTCCGGCACGGCGACGATCTCGAGCCGTGGGTTCAGTGCGATGAGTGAATCGGCTGCTATATCAATCCGCGCTTGGCTAAGCGCATTGTGGCGCATGAGCAATTGCCGGTTCAGGTCGCTTGGCTTGAGCATACCGTCATGCGCTAAAACCAGCCGACCCACCCCGGCCGCCGCCAGCTCGTACGCCACCAAGCCACCTACGCCACCCACACGACTGACCATCACTGTGGCCGCCTTGAGCCTCCGCTGCCCCTCCTCGCCGAAGCCCGCGACGGTCATTTGCCACGAGTAAACTTCGCGCTCAACATCCGTCAGTTCCGGGAGGTTCCTTGTTTCACTCATCACGTGTCACGTTGCCATCGACCAAGCGGAAGTGGCCGCCGGCAAGGCGTCTGGCTTCGCTTGGGCTGTGGGTGATGTGCAGAATCGTCACGCCGGTTTCGCGGTGCACGCGATCGAGCAAACGGCACATCTCCCCATGCAACTCCTCGTCGAGCGCGGACAGCGGCTCGTCAAGGCACAGCACCGACGGCCGATGCGCCAGCGCGCGGCCAAGCGCGACGCGCTGCGCCTCGCCGCCGCTGAGCTTGTCCGGCGTGCGATCGAGTAATTTGGTAATTCCTAGTAACTCCGCCAATTCATCGACGCGCGCGGAGATCTCCGACTGACCAAGCGCGCGCAGCACGAGTGCGAAGGCCAGTTGCTCGCGGACGAGCATCGTCGGGAACAGTGCTCGGTCCTGCGGCACGTAACCGACACCGCGCTCGGCCGGCGGCAATTGGGTCACGTCGCGCCCGCCGAGGATGATCCTTCCGCCGGCGATGTTACGCAGGCCGCAGACCGCCTCAAGCAGTGTTGTTTTGCCGCAGCCGCTGCGGCCCATCAGCACGCCATACTCGCCGGAGGCCAGCTCCAAGCTGAGGTTGCTCAACTCAAAACTGCCCTGCCGCAGCGCGATATTCTCGAGGGCGATCATGCGAAAATTCGTTTCATTCCCAGCGTCCGGGCGATGAC
>DBNL01000086.1:0-1117 GCA_002299785.1 Verrucomicrobia bacterium UBA673 | reverse complement strand
AGAAAGGCGCTCGTCGGCAGCACCTCGGTTTTCTGTCGAGTGGCACCTGCGAAGACGAGAATCGGCCCGAACTCGCCAAGCGCACGCGCCCAAGCCAGCGTACCAGCCGCCAGCAGACCGCCCTTGGCCTGCGGCATGATCACCCGCCAAAACGCCTGCTGCCGGTTGCAACCCAGTGTGAGGGCGACCTGCTCGAAGCGTTGCGGAATCTGGTCGAACGTCACGCGCATTGTCCGCACGGCGAAAGCGCACGCGACCATGAATTGCGCCAGCACAACCGCAGGCCATTTGTACACCACCGCGTCGCTGAGCCACTCCGGTATGTAGCGAAACAGGATGAGCAAACTCAGCCCGACGACCAACGGCGGCAGCACGATCGGAATGTCGAGCAGCGTGTCAATGATTGGTTTGCCGCGAAACTCGAACCGACTCATCATGTACCCGATCGGCACCGCAACCCACAGCGACAACAGCGTCGTGAGCGTGCAACTGATGAGGCTCAACTTGATCGAAAAACGGATGTCGCGGCTCCGCAACGCCTGCACGAGCGGGTTGGGCTTGGAGAGCGAAAGTTTCGCCACCGACACGGTGGCACCGGCCACTGCGAATGAAAGCTGGTTCGTCGCCGTATCGGTGATTTCACGGACACCGTTCCACCCCGGCTCGCCCGCGCCGCTCACGCGGATGAACTCGCCCCACAACAACCCGTGCACCACATCGGTGGTCACGGTGGCAACTTGATTCGTCACGGCGATTTGCATCACGCGCGCCTCCGGCCGCAGCGAAGCCGTGATCGGTTTGTTGTTCGCATGTGGCAGCAGGACAGCTCGATCGCCCGCCGCTTGAAACAAACCGTCGCCAGCGATTCGCTGTTGCCCGAGTTGCAGTCCTGCTTCGTTATTGCCTTTGCGAAAATAATAACTCCGATCCGGCTCGACCGACACAACAACCTCATCGCCGGTATAGCGTCCCTGCCGCACCATCTCCGGGCCAAGCACCGGCTGGTCGCTGTAATTCAGAAACACCAAGTCCGCCAAGACCATCGCGCCGATGATGAGTAGATAACTGCCGCCCAACACGGCTAATCCAACAAGGAACGGCTTGTCGGAGGCGACAT
>DBNL01000027.1 GCA_002299785.1 Verrucomicrobia bacterium UBA673 | reverse complement strand
TGGTCGGCTGCCGACAAAATGATCATCGCCGATCTTGAGTCGAAGCAGTTAACGATGAACGTCGGCATGCGCTGGATTCAGTCGCGACGGCCGGACCTGTACAGGAGTTTGGCCAAGTCGACTGGTCGCGAGATTGACACGCGCACCGTCCGCTTTAAAGGCATCGAGAAATACAACTGAACCGCTTGGCCGAGCGGCGGTCACCCCTTGGGGACAAGGCGGATGGATTTCAGGTCGAACAGGAAACTGTCCAACTCCCCGGCGGGCCGGATGACGGCGCGTTGCCGGCCTTTCTCAAGCCGGATTGTGCCAAGGTTCCTCTCACGATAGTCATCCCAAGTGCCGGTGCCGCTGACCGGTGCAAGCAATTCGGCGGAGCCAATCTGCAGCCGCAAATGGTTCGCCGTACTATCGCCGTCTCGTGCCCAATCGAAATGAACCTCGTACTCTCCGGCCGCTTTCGCGTTGAGCGTCCAAGCCGCCTTGTCGTTGGCTGATCGCCAAAAACCGAGATTTCCGTATCGTTCCTCGAACAAAAGTGTATCCCCGTAAATCTCCGCGCTGGCTGCAGTCAGGAGCAGTGCTCCGTCGTTGCCGGTCTTGACGAGTGCGGGAGTATTGCCGGTCTGGCGCTTCGGCGGTGTGCCGGTCGAGTTGATGTGAGCGACCAAGTCGGCCAAATCCTGATCATTTAAAACCAGTTCAAGCCCTTCCGGCATGAGTGAACGGCCAAGGCTCGAGAGGGTGGCAATGTTGGTGCGGAGCAGTTGTCGTTGTTGCCCGGTCAAGTCCATCAGCGTGATGCTGTTGGCGTTCTCGGCGGTGATCATGCCGGCGAGCCCCGCTCCCTCCCTCGTGGTGACAGCGTAAATCACGAACTGATCCTCGACAGCCTTGTTGGGATTAAGAATCGCGGTGAGCAGCGCAGAAGGCGTCTTGTCGCCTAGCGAGGCGAGGTCGGGGCCGGCGGCGTTTCCGTTACCGCCCAGATTGTGGCAGGCGGCGCAATGTGTTGCGAAAAGCGTCTCACCGCTGGTGGCTAAGCCGGTGAGGGGGGTGACCTTGGCCAAGCGTTGAGCCACGAGCTCGTCTCGCCCGCTGGCTTGATGGCCAAGCAGTTTGAGCGCTTGGTTTTGGATTTTTGCATCCCGATGCGTGGTGAGAAACTGACGGAAAACAGGGCCGATTTCGTTAGCGGATATTTGTTTACTCTCGATAGCGGCGAGAAGGCTGTGGGCGGAGCGATTACCGCCGATCAACTGCTGTAGCACCCGGTTTTTGCGGCTGGGCGAATAACTTTTCCAGTTGCCCAAAAGCACCGTTGCCGAAGGATCACGCTTGGCCAGTTCCTCCATGCCGACCTCAAACAACTCTCTCGGCGCGTTGGCGGTGAGTTGCTCGGCGAGCAGCAAATTGAGTTCCCTCCGTTCGCCGGGCAAACTGCAAAGCAGCTCGAGTGCAGCGGCCCGATCTCTTGGTTTTGCACTAGTATTTCCTATCATTGCCCGGACAGTTTTCTCAATGTTCGCGTTAGTCAGCAGTTCGTCCAGCGGCAACTGCCGTTTTCGGGCATGGGTCAGTAGTCCGGACAACGCCTCCATGCGCCACGGCTCCATTTCTGCTGCATCGCGAGTCAAGCGGAGAAGCAGTTTTTTGACGTCAGCGGCTTCGGCCTCGATTGCGGCCAGGCGAAACAGTGGCGTAATCAGCTTGGTGAGTCCGTTGACTTGGGGCTTGGCTAGTAACGGATCGAGTATTTCGGTGGAACGCCCGACAGCGGACGAGGCGATGGCGACTTGCAAAGCCGGTTGACCGGCGGAGGCCTTGGCCAAGCGTCCGAGCAACTCGCCAGCGGTGGGCGAGTCCCATTCACCAAGGGAGAAGGCGAGTTGGCGGCGAACGCGAATTTCGGTGTCGTCAACCAGGCGTCGCAGTGCTTGCTCAAGCGCATTGTCTGGGCCGGAGCGTAGCAGCGGCTCGCTGACGCGGATGGCGTTTTCGCGGACGCCGGGATGGTCGTCGCTCATGCCTGTAACGGCGTGCTTTGCCCGCAATTGGCCAAGACCCTCGAGTGTGCAAAGTGCGTGCAATCGTGCCTTTGGGTTGGTGCTGGATTGCAGTAGCTTGTTTAGGTGCTTGGTTGCGGATTTATGGTTTTGCCGGACGAGCAACTGCTGAGCGGTGTCTCGTTGCCAACCGTTTGGGTTATCGAGTGCGTCGACGAGTTGGCTGGTGGTTTTGCTGGCAAGATGGGGGGTCGGTTTTGGCTTTTTTCCGTCCGGGTAAATCCTGTATATACGGCCACGATCCGAGCCGGAACGAAGGTCGATCCGTTCTTCTACGTCGTTGGGAATCCATTCAGGGTGCTCGAGTACGAGGCGGTAAAAGTCGGCGATCCAGAGCGCCCCGTCCGGCCCTGTCCGAAGGGAGGTTGGGCGGAACCAAGCATCACTCGACGCCAGGAATTCCAGCCCGTCGGCGCCCTCGGGACGGCTGCTGGTGAAGCTGACGCCGCTTGGCTGTAGTAGTTCGCGGCGCACAACGTTGTAGGCCGGTGCGCTGATGAACAGGTGCCGGGAAGACCCTTCGCCGAACAGGTTGTCGCGGTACGGTGTGGGGCTGTTAGCGGCCGTGATGTGCTGAAATGTGCCCACGCCATTGAAACGCTGCAATGGTCGACTGATGCCGTTGACCTGGTGGGAGCGGTCATAGTTCCCTAGTCGCTTTCGGGAAGAGGGCGCGATAAGGTGAGGGTTACGGCGCAGGTAATGTTCAGGGTGGGTATAGTGCCAGCCGATACTGGGGTTATTGTTGCCGAACCAGTTGCCCCAGTCGTCGCGGCGGCGCCCATACTGGGTCTGGCCGGTTTGAGTCTGGAACTCGAGCGTTTCGGGGCGGAACCGAAAGTCGCGGCCACGAATGTTCACTGACAAGTCGGTGCCGGGCGAGGTGACAATTCCGCCGCTGTCGCCGTTGGCGCAGTACACCCAATTGTCGAGTCCATAATCGAATCCGTTCATTCGGTGCTGTTGGTTTCCCTCATTAAAGCCGGTGAAGAGCACGCGGGTTTCGTTGGCCTTGCCGTCGCCAATTGTGTCGCGTGCGAAAAGGATGTCTGGGGTGGCACTGATGAGGACGCCGTCGCCCCACGGCATGACACCGTTGGGGAAGGAAAGGCCATCCAGAAAAACAGTGGAGTGGTCGTAGCGGCCGTCTTTATCACGATCCTCCAGCCAGCGAACGCGCCCTCCGTGTTGCCCTTTGCCGTCGAGGCCTAGTGGATAGTCGGCCATCTCGGCGACCCACAACCGTCCTTCCGCATCCCAATCGAAAGCTACCGGATCCGCCACCAGCGGTTCAGCGACCATCAACTCGATTTGATAGCCGGGGAGCAGTTTCATCGATCGGAGTGATTCCTGCGGGGACTTTGGCAGTGGTAGTTCACCCCTTAGCAGGTTGTCATACGAGCGGCGGTCAACAAGATTAGGCAGGTGGGCCGTATCCTCGTTTTGAATCCATAAATGTCGCGAATGAAACCAAGCTCCATTATTGTTGTACGATCCGCCTCGTACGATCATTGGGATGGCATTCGAGTCACTTCGGAGACCGGCCATGACTTCACGCGGCCAGCCGATATTCCAGCCGTCGATCGGTTGCGGTATGTAAATGTTCAGTGAGTAACGTGATTCATTGGACTGAATGACATCGAGAAAACCGTCCTCGTTGATATCGACAAACCGTGTGCCGTTGTCGCTGCCGTCCTGCCGGACGATCGTGACACCCGGCGGGAGATTGAATGTCGCCGGTTGCCACTGCTTGCGCGACGACACCCATTTGAGAACCGCCTGGGTGTCTGGGTTGCCGACGATGATTTCGCAGATTCCATCGTTGTCCGTGTCGCGTAGGCGAACACCTTTATCTCGATTTGTGTCGACGGTTTTCAGAGTTTGGCCAAGCCCGCGCAGCATCGCGGGATCTTCAATCCACGTTTCACCGTCGAAATGCCATATGCCTTTCTCGTGATTGTTACTGATGAAGAACGAGGCGTTATCGCTTGGTTGCAGGATGCCGAATCGGATTCCGGCGTCGGTGCGCGTTCCATCGGTGGCGATCTGCACGAGTTGTACGGGGAATGTTGTGGTGTTCCAGCGCTTGGCCTGTGGGTCCCAAACACGGGTTTGCTGCAAGTGTTCATTGCTGATTACTGCGTCCATGAAACCGTCGTTATTGAGGTCGAGCAACCGGATGCCGTTGTCCTGTCCGTTGTCGGCGCGAAGCCCTTGGCCGCCTAGAAGGTTGTTCTTGAGTCGTTCGCGGGTCTCGTGAAAATTGAGGAACTTCACACTACTGCCGTGCTTGGCGGTGATGTGATCGATCCATTCAATCATTTGAGTGTTTTTGACCCAGCCGTGTGGGTGAAAGACAAAGTTGAAAATGCCCTGCTTGAGGACGGTGGCATCGATGGCGGCTTCCCAGTCCCTGACTGTTACCGGGTTGCTTGGCCCGTGGAGGTTTTGTGCTTCCCAATCGCTGGGAACCATGCACGGCATTTCCCAAATCCTGCTGCCTATGGCGTATGGATAGGGGTAGTTTTCGATCGTGACGACGTACGAGTCGAACGGAACGTATTTTTCAAATTTGGGTTTGCCGTCCGAATCGGTGACGAGGTTTGCGGGCAGCACCGGGTCGGCTTTAGTGAAAATATTGAACACAGAACTGTCCATCTCGAGAAATTGTCCGGCAGGATTGTTGCGCATCAACAACTCGGAAAAAACGCGAGGGCTAGGCGTGTTTTGGGAGTCGCAACACGGCGTGCGGAAGGCGACCGGCAGGTTGTTGGGGATGTGGTTCATCAGGTCCACGCCGCCGTGGTAGGTATTGGCTGCTGCCGTGAAGTTGCCCTTGGCCAAAATGGGGCAGGGATGGGTCAGCGTGTGAACCTCGATGCTAAGTCCATCACTGAACCATTGCTGCAGAAGGGGTTCACTTGGAGTGATGGTATTACAAAAGATACTGATCGGGGCGCGTCCATCGATTTGCTTCAGCCTGTTCAGGATGGGACGGCAGAATGACTCGTAGATTTTGGGGTCACGCATATCGTCAATTCCAAGGGTAACAACGGCTTCAACGCCTTTTTCACCAACCCACTGCGGCGTGGTTAATTTGGGGAACGTTAGCCCAACATGAAAGGGGTCTTCTCCATCAAGGTAGGCCAGTCGGTTTGCGGGAGAGTCCGAGTGGGCCTGACTAAGCGTTGTCATTAGGAGAACAACGGTAAAAGACGCTTGTGTAAGACGAAGCAGCATGAGATTCTTATATATTT